>DASYVU010000121.1:0-43392 GCA_035936715.1 Gemmatimonadaceae bacterium | reverse complement strand
CGCCACGCCCATGCAGGAGTGCGACTTCTTGCGACATGGACGTTTCAGTTGGATGAATCAGCGGGTCGAGAGTCGGCCAGTTCGTGTAGGCGACGGGCCGCTGAGCGTTGTACTGCTCCATCTCGAAGCCCACCAGGTAATTGCACTGTTCCGCGAGCCAGGCCTCGAGCGCGTTTCCTCCCTGAAGCGCCAAGTATTTTCCGGCGAAGCTGGTTCGTGTCGGTCGCGAAGCGTTGTACGCGACCACGGAGTATGGCTCCCACTCCCGGCCAATTATGTAGCCGAGCGCCCATTGGGAGACGTCAGCGCGATACGCGCCGCTGGCGTGCCCTGGCACAGGCGAAATGACGGCGTCTCCGTGCAGCAGGGAGACAACGTGCCGCATCTCTCCGCGGAACTGCCCGAGCCATCGCTGATCGTCGTACTTCTCCTGCTTTTTACCCGGTGGAAGCTCAGTCCACACACCGTGGATCAACCACAGAGGGCGCGAGGCGTGGGCGAGATTCCAGCTCCTGAGTGCGGCGTAGAAGTGGGGAGGATGAATCGTGTACACCCTGACGGCGTTGGCACCCATGTCGGCCAGCAGCGCGATCCACTTCTCGTAGGTGCTGTCGTTCGGAGGAAATTCCGACGGATACTTTCCGGGAAGGGCGGCGCCCAGATTCACCGCCTTGATCCAGATTGGCGACCACCGACCGCCTGCGTCCGGGATTTCGAAGATTCTCTTTCCAGTCCGGGCGACAACCGTAGTCGTGGTAGGGCGAACGCGGTTTTGCGGAGCGACGTACGCGACCTGTTCCGGAATCCTGGCCAGATAGGAGCGCGCCGTAGAATCCCGTGGCACGATCTGAAGGGCCCTCTCGAAACTGCGGCGCGCCGCGGCGAGATCTCCCGCCCTATAGGCGGCCATCCCCATTCCCGCGACCGCGTCGTACGAGGTCGAGTCTCCCGCCAGTGCAAGTCGAAAAAGAGTGCGTGCGTCGGTTAGACGGCCTCGTCGCATCGCTGCGTACCCCGCTCCCGTCAGCGCCCCAGGGTCGTTGGGGCAGAGCGAAAGCGCTCGCTTGAATTCAGCATCAGCGGCGGCGACGTCGCCTTTACGGTAAGCACTCCAACCGCGATCTGTCGCCTGACCGGCGGCAGCTCGAGCAGCGCACTGCGGTCGCGATTGAGCCGACACGACACTCGCGCTGCACATCGCGGCGCATAGGAAGCCAAGGCCCGCGACAAATTGGGTGCGGCTGCGCATTTCTGTGGCGAGGAGTCGCATGGAGGACAAATAGGTTGTGAGGTGACCTGCGCCGTCAATGCACCCGTGAGCGATAGCTGGCTCCTTCCAATCCTTCGGGACCTATTGTCGGGGAGCTCCCTCGAGCTATTGGCATCCAAAACGGACGTGAGCTACTGGAAGACGGCGGTCGGCGAAGCTCTCCTTACAGACGACGATATCCTCGGCGCGGTATCGGCGCGCGCGCGCGTTGGAATCGCGAGCGATCTGCTGGTCAGCTCGGAAGCGCGCGACAAAGTGTCCGAGCGTCTCGCGCGCCGATTCTCGATTCTTCCCCTTTCGGTTTCCGAATCAGCGCTCGAGATAGCGACATCGAACCCCTACGATCTCGATTGCGAAAAGACGCTGGCATTTGCCGCTTCCCGGACGGTACGCATGTCGCTGGCGTCGCCCGCGCGCATCCAGGAACGGATCGAAGAAGTCTACGCGCCCGTTGAGCGCGTCAACAGAATGATTGGCCACACGGGCAATTCTCGTGTCCACCCCGTCGTGGAACGATCCGACGCCACGGAGAACGCGATAGACGAAAAACAGGTGGAACGGCCAGTGATAAAGCTGGTTGACCACATAGTTGCCGAGGGAATCGCGGCGGGTGCGAGCGACATCCACCTGGATGCAGGGGAAGCTGGTATCGCCGTCCGCTATCGCATTGACGGAATGCTCAAGGAGGTAATGGTCCTTCCCAAAGCGGTCGGCGTTCCTCTGGTGTCGCGGATCAAGATCATGTCGCAGATGGATATTGCGGATCGGCTGAGGCCTCAGGGTGGGCGCGCCCGGGTCGCGATCAACGGCGCGCGCGTGGACCTGCGCGTCTCGACGCTGCCTGCCTCGCACGGTGAGAAAGTCGTGATTCGCATCCTCGATTCCCGAGCTGCGCTACGCTCCGTGGAATCGCTGGGGCTGGATCCGGTCGATGGGCCACGTATGCAAAAACTCCTCGAGGTGCGCGAAGGATTGATCCTTGTGACCGGACCAACGGGCTCGGGAAAAACGACCACCCTTTATGCCGCGCTCCGGCTGCTCCTTCACCGCGGCGTCAACATCATCACCGTTGAGGATCCCGTCGAGTACCGGATTCCCGGAATCGTTCAGGTACAAATCCACGAAAAAGCGGGACTCACATTTGCGTCGGCACTTCGGTCGGTCCTGCGTCAGGACCCGGATGTCCTTCTCATCGGAGAGATCCGCGATCGTGAGACGGCGGCGATTGCGCTTCAGGCCTCCCTGACGGGGCATCTCGTCTTCGCGACCCTGCACACCAACGACGCCTGCAGCTCCATCACCCGGCTCACGGACCTCGGCGTCGACTCGGCCAAACTGGCGGGCGCGCTCAAGGGAGTGGTCGCGCAGCGGCTGATCCGAAAGCTGTGTCCGGCGTGCAAGCTTGTCGCGAACGCTGGAGTGCCGAGGAGACTCGTAGGCTCCATTCCTGAAGACTCGATGATCTACGTTCCCGTCGGATGCCGCGAGTGCTCGATGACCGGCTATTCGGGAAGAGTCGCGATCACGGAAGTACTCGTCGCGACACCAGACATCGAGAGGGCAATCGCCGGCGATGCGCCGCCAGATCAACTGCTCGCCGCGGCGCGGGGGTCCGGCACGAGGTCGCTGTGGGGCTGCGGAGCGTCGCAGCTGCTGGCGGGGAACACGAGCGCACAGGAGCTCGTGCGCGTGCTCGAGCCTGAAACGTCGAGCCCTGCCGGTGAGGCGCGCGCAGGATATGATTTACCACGACCGATCGTGTACGAGCGACCGACCCGGAAGCCAATGACTCAGATCGTGGCAGGTGTCGTAGAAGTGTACGTGATTCGTCCCAAACCGGGCGACTGGCGCGTGCTGGTCCTCCAGCGGGCACCGGAAACTATCCGGCATGGCTCATGGGAGACTGTTTACGGGAAGATCGATGCGGGCGAGCGCCCCGAGCAGGCAGCGGTGCGCGAGCTACGTGAGGAAACCGGACTCGAGCTGAACGCGCTCTACAACGTGACAGTCTCCAGTTTTTTCCTTCACACGAGCCAGACCATTCAGATGGCGATTGTCTTCGCCGCATTAGTCGAGAATGGTTCTGAAGTCACTCTCAGCGACGAGCATCAGCGATTCGAGTGGCTCTCGGTCGACGAAGCGTGCGATCGCTTCACCTGGCCCCGCGCGGCGCAGGCGCTGAGGGATGCGCGTCACCTGCTCGCGCGGGGAGACGCCGGCCCCGTGGAGGATGTTCTCCGCGTTATCTAGCGGCGCTTGACTGTGGTGAGATTCTCGGGCCCCGCCGGCGCATTCGGCTTCACGCGAACACTCTTGGCGGGAATACCGACGTAGACGTGATACGGGCGCACGTCCTTGGTCGCGACCGCCATCGCTCCGACCATCGCCTGTTCGCCCACGTGAACACCAGCGAGTACCGTCGCGTGATAGGTGATGCGCACGCCGTCGTCGAGACGCGTCAGCGCATCGGTCACGTCCCGCTGGTCGACGATGCTGTGGGTGTGGCTGTAGATGTTGGCGTAATCGCTGATCGAGACATTGTTGCCGAGAGAGATCCCGCCGCGGTCATCAAGCAGAACGTACCGGTGAACGACCACGTTGTCGCCGACTTCCATGTTGTACCCGAACGAAAACTCGACATGCTGGAAAGCTTTGAAGTTCTCGCCGCACCGCTTGAAGATGTAAGGCGCCAGAAGCCGCCGGAGCTGGACGCCGAGCTCCACGTTCTGACCGCCGGGCACGGTGCGATCGAATGAATACCAGAGCCAGAGCAGCGGCTTCACCTTCTGGAAGCGCGCGTCGTCACACTCCGCGTAGTACTCGGGCTCGAGTGTGACATTGCGGGGGTCGAGGGCCGAGAGTGCGAGGCGCGTCGCAACGGGCAGCTTCGCATCCGCCACGGCCGTCTCCCAGTTGTTCGCGAACTCCGGGTAGGAAATCTCGCAGAGAGTGCGTTGGCAAAGAGTCGCCCGGTCCGTTCCTGAAGCGAGGTCAGCGCCCAGTTTCTCCAGCCACTGAGTCTCGATGCCTTCACATGGTAGAGCCGGAAGCTTGCGAAGTGGATATATCGCCATTTATGGAGCCTGAATTAATGGTCGGTGGGCCGAGACGCCCTCGCGCGGACGAGAGCTCTTTCTCTCTCCACCCGAGTCAATATCTGTTCCCAGTCCTCGTTGCGCACATTCTGAAACGTGACCGTCAGCGGCTGATCGAGATCGATTGCGTCTTCGAAAAGATAGATTGCGCTCTGCGTTTCGCGCTGCTTCAGCCGCTGCTCGCCGAAACCGGAGCTGAGCGGTAGCACCTCCAGCGCGCGAAAATCGCGGCCGCTGCTCGTGATGACCAGCTCCATCGGGCTGAAGTGCACGTCCGGCTCGACGCCGAAAAACGAGACGTACCACAGATCCGGTGCGCGTCCGCCAGTGCGTCTGGTGACAGCGGCGATCGATTGTTTGTTGCTCTCCTGCAGATCGCGGAGCGCCCGGTAGGAGTCAGGCGTGAGCAGTCGAATGAGATTCTCGTCCAACGGTATGGCGCGGACTATCAGGCCCTGCAGCTCGACTCTGATCGCGATGTCGTCCTGGCGGAGCGTGCCGTACCCAACGGGTATGTTCGCGCGCCCGATGGTGTCGTCGGATATCGGCGCGAGTCCGCTCTGCTGCGCGGATGTGCTCGCGGTGCCGGAAGCGCAGGCCGCTGCGATTGCGATCGCGACCACCAGCGGCAGGCGCGCGGTGACCAAGCGTGGCCGCCCGTAGCCCCGAGCCGGCCCGCACAAAGCCCCCGGCCGGTAGTCTTCAGTTGTAGTTCTCATACTTTCTCTACCAACTGAGTAATCGCCTCGAGTAGTTCGACTCGTCCCTCGCCGGTCTGCGCGCTGAACTGAATCACCTGATCAGGCTCCAGCGCCAGCGTGCGTGAGATCTCCGCGACTTTCTCTCGAGCGCCCGCTTTGTTAAGCTTGTCGGCCTTCGTCAAAGCGACGATTGTCGGTACACCAAGGTCCGCCAGAAAATCCAGCATCGCGCGATCATCATCGCTTGGTTCGCGCCTGATGTCCAGCAGCAGGACTATACCCCGGAGCTGCGTCGTCCGCCGCAGGTAGCTCTCGATCATAGGACGCCACTCGGCTTGTTTCGCCTTCGAGATGCGCGCGTATCCGTATCCGGGCAAATCCACCAGAACGAAAGTATTGTTGACGCGGAAGAAGTTGATCTCGCGCGTCCGGCCGGGAGTCCGGCTTACCCGCGCGAACGACTTCCGCCGCACGAGAATGTTGAGCAGAGAGGATTTGCCGACATTCGAGCGGCCGGCAAACGCAACTTCCGGCAGTGACGACTCCGGGCGCCAGCCGTGCTTCTCGGCCATCCCGCCGATGAACTCCACGTTCCGGATGACGAGTCGGTCGGCACCCGGGTCCGGCGGCATCCTAGTGCGTTACAGAATCGTAGAGAGCTTCGCCCGAAGAGGTCGAGGGCTGTGCGTGCGTGCGAAGAGCCAGGGCCAGCACTTCGTCCATTGTCTTCACTGGATGAAAGCGGACCGTAGCACGCACTTCTTCCGGCAGCTCCTCGATATCGCGGGCGTTGCCGTGTGGAATTATGACGTCGCTCACCTTGTTCCGGTGTGCTGCGACCGACTTCTCCTTGAGACCACCGATTGGCAGAACGCGCCCACGAAGCGTGATCTCACCGGTCATGGCGACATCACCGCGAACGGGCACGCCCGTCAGCGCGCTGATCACCGCCGTCGCGATCGCGATCCCCGCGGAGGGCCCATCCTTTGGCGTCGCGCCCGCGGGCATGTGAATGTGGATGTCCTTTGTGCGGTAGAACTCCGATTCGATTCCGAGCGCCCGCGCTCGCCCGCGCGCGTACGACAGCGCGGCGCTCGCCGATTCCTTCATCACATCGCCAAGAGTGCCGGTGAGTTGAAGCTTGCCGCGGCCTTTTACCACGCTTACCTCGATCTCCAGCACTTCGCCGCCCGCTGACGTGTAGGCCAGCCCTGACGCGACTCCGACTTTGTCATCCAGCGATGTGTCGTCGGGGTCGAAAGGCGGAGTCCCCAGCAGCTCCTTGAGATCGTCGACACGAACGGTGTGCTTCCTTCCCTCGCTCACGACTTCGGCCTGCTTGCGCGCAAGCTTTCTCGCCACCCGTGCAATGCGGCGCTCAAACTCGCGAACGCCGGCCTCGCGTGTGTAACCCCGCATGATCGCGGTCAGAACGTCGGGCTCGAGGACGACCTCGTCCCTCTTCAGTCCATTCGCCTCGATCTGCCTCGGCAGCAGATATTGTCTCGCGATCGCGAGCTTCTCGTGGTCGAGATAGCCGGCGATGCGGAGTATCTCCATCCTGTCGCGGAGCGGCTCCGGAATCCCGGCGAGGCTGTTCGCGGTCGTGATGAACAGCACCTGCGACAGGTCGTAGTCAACCTCGAGGTAGTTGTCGTTGAAAGTCGTGTTCTGCTCGGGGTCCAGCACTTCGAGCAGAGCAGCGGCGGGATCCCCACGGAAGTCCTGACCGAGCTTGTCGACCTCATCGAGAAGGATCACTGGGTTCACGACTTCAGCGCGCCTCATCGCCTGGATGATCCGTCCCGGCATCGAGCCGATGTAAGTGCGACGGTGTCCGCGGATCTCCGCCTCATCGCGGACGCCGCCCAGCGCCATCCGAACGAATTTGCGCCCGAGCGCGCGCGCGATCGACCTACCGAGTGATGTCTTGCCCACGCCGGGCGGGCCGACAAGGCAAAGGATCTGGCCGTTGAGACGCCCGACCAGCGAGAGCACGGCGATGAAATCGAGGATGCGATCCTTCACTTCATCGAGCCCGTAGTGATCGGCGTCGAGAATCGCTCTCGCGTGCGCGATGTCGAGCACTTCGTCGGTGCGCTCGGTCCAGGGAATCGAGACGATCCAGTCGACGAAGTTTCGGGCGACCGTGAACTCGGGGGACATTGGCGGCATCCGCCGCAGCTTCCTCAGCTCACGCAGAGTCCTTTCTTCGACTACCGGCGGCAGCGCTTTCTTTCTGACCTGCGCATCGAGCTCCGCGAAATCGTCGCTGTCTTCTTCCCCGAGCTCGCGATGAATTACGCGTAGCTGCTCCTGGAGATAGAACTCGCGCTGATTCTGGAACATCGCTCCACGGACGTCGTCGTCTATCTTCCGCTCGAGACGCAGCAGCTCGATCTCTCCCGACAGGACCTCGCCCAGCATCTCCAGCAGATGCCGGAGCGTGTCTGCCTCGAGCAGCGATTGCCGGAGCTCGAATCGCACTGCAACGTGGGCTGCCACGCCGAACGCCTGCCTCTCCAGCGACTCCGTGCTCTGGATTATCGTGACGATTTCCGGAGGAATCCGGCGGTGGAGCCCGACGTACTCCTCGAACGAGTTGAGTACGCGCCGGCTGAGGGCCTCGGTTTCGGGGTCCTGTGTGCCAACTCCGTCGAAGGGAAGTGGGGACGCCGCTGCGCGCAAAACGTTGCCGGCAGGGATGTAGCGGGTGACTCGCGCGCGGGCGATTCCTTCGACGAGAACGCGCGTGGTGCCGGTCGGAAGTCTCGACACCTGGACCACGCGGCCTATTACACCCGTGCGATGCAGATCAGCCGCGGCGGGTTCCTGCTTCTCTCCGTCGCGCTGCGAGACGAGCAGAATGATCTTGTCTTCGGCGAGAGCAGCCTCGATCGCCGCCAGCGACGCCGGACGCCCCACCAGGAGTGGGATGACTACATAGGGAAAAATGACAACATCCCGAAGCGGAAGGACCGGAATCCGGTCCGACGTCGGGATGCTCTCGTTGTCGCGCTGAAAAGTTTGGGGCAAGACTACGCTTCTTTCTTTCTCCGCACCGGAGAGATCTCGAGCAGCGGCTGGGTGCCGTTCGTGATGCACGACTCCGTCACCTTGACTTCGACCACGTCCTCTCTGCCCGGAAGGTCGAACATCACTTCCATCAGGACTTCTTCGAGGATTGCCCGGAGCCCGCGCGCGCCGGTGCCACGCTTGAGCGCCTTGGTCGCGATTGCCGCGAGAGCGGCCTCGTCGAAGGTAATCTTCACATCCTCGAGCCCGAACAGCTTGGCGTACTGCTTGGTGAGCGCGTTCTTCGGCTCCTTGAGGATGCGGACGAGAGATTCTTCGTCGAGACCTTCGAGTGCGACTGTGACAGGCAGGCGTCCCACCAGCTCGGGAATCAACCCGTACCGGAGCAGATCGTCCGGCTCCACTTCGCTGAACATCTTGGTCTGTGCCAGCTTCTTGTCGCGAGCGGCGGTGCCATTGAACCCGATCTGGCGGCGTCCCGTGCGAGCCTCGATGATCTTCTCGAGCCCATCGAACGCGCCACCACAGATGAAGAGGATGTCCTTGGTGTTGAGCTGGATGTACTCCTGCTGCGGGTGCTTCCGACCGCCCTGCGGTGGAACGGAGGCGACCGTGCCTTCGATGATCTTGAGCAACGCCTGCTGCACGCCCTCGCCCGATACGTCGCGGGTGATGCTGGGGTTCTCCGACTTCCGCGCGATCTTGTCGATCTCGTCGATATACACGATCCCGCGCTCACACTCGGCGACGTTGAAATCACCGGCCTGGAGCAGGCGGACCAGAATGTTCTCGACGTCTTCGCCGACGTAGCCGGCTTCGGTGAGCGTCGTAGCGTCTGCGATCGTGAAAGGTACGTCGAGAATGCGGGCTAACGTGCGAGCCAGCAGCGTCTTACCGACGCCAGTGGGTCCGATCAACAGAATGTTGGATTTATCGAGCTCTACATCGTCGTCTTTGAGCGACGTCGAGTTGATGCGCTTGTAATGGTTGTAAACGGATACGGCCAGTGCCTTCTTCGCTTGCTCCTGCCCGATCACGTACTGGTCGAGAACATCCTTGATTTCCTGGGGAGCAGGGACCTGAGTTATTGCCTCTGCTACCTCGCGCTCCTCGTCCTCCGCCAGAATCTCATTGCAGAGAGCAATGCACTCGTTGCAGATGTAGACGGACGGTCCGGAGATGAACTTCCGGACGGAATCTTTCGATTTTCCGCAGAACGAGCAGCGAAGATGTTTCTCTTGGGACATAGATAGACGGGGGAACGAGTGATGCCGGTATTAACCCGGGCACCGAAACCTGCTTTAAGATACCTAACAGTCGCGCCGAAAACGGTCAAGCAAGGAATCCGAATGCATGACTTGTGAAGAAATTCACAAGTAACAGCGGCCCGGAATTACGCCTTCTTTTTGAGCGCTTCCTCCATCTCTCCGCGGTACGAGATCACATTGTCGATCATCCCGTACTCCTTTGCCTCGTCCGCCGACATGAAACGGTCGCGGTCCGTGTCGCGCTCGATCCGCTCGACTGGCTGCCCGGTGTGCTTGGCCATGAGCTTGTTCATCTCCGATCTCAGGTGGAGAATCTCCTTCGCCTGGATCTCGATGTCGGACGCTGTGCCGCCGCCCCCGCCTTGGGAGGGCTGGTGGATCATGATGCGTGAGTGGGGAAGCGCTGATCGCTTGCCGGGACGACCAGCCGCTAGCAGGAAGGCGCCCATACTGGCCGCCAGCCCCATGCAGTTGGTGTTCACGGGCGACTTGAGGAACTGCATCGTGTCGTAAATCGCCAGGCCCGCCGATACGCTGCCGCCGGGCGAGTTGATGTAGATGTGGATGTCGCGCTCAGGATTGTCCGACTCCAGAAAGAGCAGCTGCGCGATGATGATGTTGGCCACGTCATCGTTGATGGGCGTGCCAAGGAAAATGATCCGGTCCATCAGGAGCCGGGAGAAAACATCGTAGGTACGCTCGCCACGGCTCGAGCGCTCGATGACGTACGGCGTGTAGATCGTCGGCATTGGCTCTTCTTCTTCCTTTTTAGGCATTAGTCGAAACGTCGTTTCTATCCAACAACCACTTGAAGACCTTGTCCTCGGTGATGCTCCTTTCCATTTCCTTCAGCCGGCCGCTCTTCTCCAGCTGCGCGTAGATCTGCCCCGGATTGGCACCTCTCCTTTCTGCTTGCTTGGAGATGCGCGCGTCTAGCTCCTTCTCTGTCGCCGTCAGACCCTCCTTTTCGGCGATCGTCTCGATCACCAGGTCGCGCCTGATCTGCCGCTCCGCCATTGACCGGAATTCTCCCGCAAACTGCTCCCGCTCTTCCTTCGGCACCTGATACGCTTCCGCGTAATTCTCGACGAACTGCTGCACCCAGCTCTTCGGCACGTCGAACGCGTTCGCCGAGATGATCTGATCGATAAGCTGCTGCCTCACCCCAGCCTCCACCTCGTGCTCGGCGTGGCGCTCCATGTCGGACCGTACGGCCGTCTTGAGCGCATCGAGTGAGTCGAAGTCACCGACTTCGCGCGCGAATGCGTCGTCGAGGGCTGGCGCCGACTTGCGCTTCACTTCGTTGAGCGTAATACGCACGGTCTTCGTCTGTCCGCGCTGCGATTCGTCCGGAAAATCGTCCGGCCACTTCACCGGACGCTCGACGGTTTCTCCGGGAGCCGCGCTCATCACCAGCTCCTCGATTCCGGGAATAGCCTGCCCGGCACCGAGCACTATTGGATAGCTCTTTCCTTCAGCGGTCTCGCTGCCAGCGACCGACGTCGCGAGCTGGACGTTGACCATGTCCCCCGGCATTGGCTTCTCGCTCACGGGAGTCCAGATAGCCTTCTCGTCCCGGATCTGCTCAAGCTGCTGATTGAGCTGCTCATCGGTCACCTTTGCGGCCGGCCGCTCGATTCTGAAGCCGTTGGTCCGAGCCAGCTCGACGGTGGGGCGAACCTCGAGATGGAGCTCAAAAGTCAGCGGTTTCCCCTCCTCGAACTTGAGATCGTGGACGTGCGGCTGCGCCGCCACCTTGATGCTTTCTTTCTCGACGAATTCCTGATAGGCCTCGCGAACCAGCGCTTCCAGCGCTTCCTGCCGGATTGCTTCTCCAAATTTCTTTCGGACGACAGTTGCCGGAGCCTTTCCTGGCCTGAATCCGGGGAGCCGAACCGTCGACGCGTACCGCCGCGCTGCTTTATCCTCCGCATCCTTCACCGCTTCCGCCGGAACCGACACCTGGATGTGCCGCTCGACTCCTTCGGATGCGCGGGGGGTGAACTCGATTTTCATGTACCCAATATAACAGAGGGGTGAAGCTCCGATTCGGCCGTCTACGCAATGGCTGGAATCCTGCGACTGTTTAGACCCACTGGCCGTCGACCCTATTGAAGCGATCTCGCGACTCCCGAGCTCGGTTGAGAAAGCGCGCGTCGGAATGGGTGTTCTTTCCGGTGACGATCGGTGGCTCGATGCGAATGAGCGCTTATGTGAACTCCTCGGCTATTCTCGCGAAGAGCTCCTCGCTCTTGGCAGGACCGATACCACGCACCCCGAAGACCCGGAGGGTTACGGCCCGCGAACACAGTCAGACGATCCGCGCAGCGCCGATCTTCTTCGTCGTGCAGGATCTTACGGCTAGGCGCGAATCACAGCGCGGCCTCAGCGTTCAACATCTCGTCAGCCAGGGGACGATAACCGTTAGCTGGCGGGTAAACGGGAATAACGTCGTCATCGAGGTCGCTGACACCGGAATCGGGATAGACGCGACGCAGCTGGAGCGAATCTTTGACCCGTTCGTCCAAGTGCAGTCGGGAACAACCCGCACTTCAGAAGGAGTCGGTCTTGGCCTCGCTATCAGCCGCGACATGGCCCGGCAGATGGGAGGAGACATCACCGTGCGCAGCAAATCCGGGAAAGGGTCGACATTCAGTCTGCTCCTCCCTCGCGGCGCTTAGAAGAGTGCCGCGCGGCATTGCTATTGCCTTTCTAGTAGGCAATCGCAATCGGGATGAATTCATCAACCTACGTATGGAGACGGACAATGGAGCTCGATACCCTCAAAGACCTTTACATCGAAGAGTTGAAGGACCTTTACAGCGCCGAGAAGCAGATCGTGAAAGCGCTTCCTAAGATGATAAAGGCGACGAGCCACCCGGAGCTGAAAGCCGCGTTCAAAACGCACCTCCGGCAGACTGGAGAGCATGCAAAACGTCTTGAGCTAATCTGCAAGGAGCTGGGCGTGAGCCCTCGCGGCAAGAAATGCGTGGGCATGGAGGGATTGATTGAAGAAGGCAGCGACCTGATCAAGGAGAAGCCGGACGCCGACGTTCTGGACGCCGGGCTCATTTCCGCGGCACAGCACGTGGAGCACTACGAGATGGCCGGTTACGGAACGGTGCGAACCTACGCGCGTCAGCTCGGGTTCGAAGAGCAGGCGGAGATTCTGCAGCAGACCCTCAATGAAGAAGGCGAGACCGACCACCTGCTTACTGCCTTGGCTGAGGCGGGGATCAACCTGGAAGCCGAGGTCTAGTTACACGACCGGTCACGTTACGCGATAAAAAAGCCGGCTCATTGAGCCGGCTTTTTGTTCTATCGTGCCTCGGTTTTCTGCGCACAGAGCGCCGATCACGAACCTCTGCGCCCCGACTTCATTGACGTGGCCGGCGGCTTGTCGGCGCGCACCACCGGCGGAGTCGGCACGTGCTGCGGGATCTTGGTGGTGTCCGGCACGCTGTGCGGTTGGGAATTCTTTTTCTTTTTGGAAAAATCGGGGATTTCGTTCTTTCGCTTCATACGATCTCCACTTCAGGATTTTCGTTTGGATCCAAGGACGGCCAAATGCGAAAGGGGGGACTCGAACCCCCACGGATTGCTCCACTGGATCCTAAGTCCAGCGCGTCTACCAGATTCCGCCACTTCCGCGCTCGCCGTTCAAAGATAGCAATCCGCGGCAAAGATTTCTGCGCAACCCAAAAAGAAAAGCCCCCGCCAACTGCGCGGGGGCCTGTCCCAGCTTGTTTCGAGCGTTAGCTCTACTTGCCCACCTGCAGGTTCACGATCCTCGGCGCGTGCGTCGACTCTAGTAGCGAGAAAACTCGCAGGCTTACGTATTCGCCGTTCTTCAACCGTCCGAGCGCCTGCTGAAGATCAGCAGGAGTGTTGATGGCGCGTGACGGAGCTGGATACAGAACTTCCGTGATGACGTCGTTCTTGAAGAGCTTGTCCTCTGCGGGACCGCCCGGAATTACGTCCGAGACCAGGACTCCGCGAACAGGCGTCGTCATCCTCGCTTGTGCCGCGATCTCCGTGCTTACCGGCGCGACCGAGATCCCGAGAGCCGGGTGCACGCTTCCGCCGCCTACCGGCTCGGTGCGTGTATCAGCCGTTGCGACCTGTTGCTCCGTCTGCGCTTCCATCAGGGTTACGCGGAAATTCTTCCGCTGCCCGTAACGCATCGCCTCGATATCGATCGTCTCACCAGGATTGTGGTTGCGAACGATTCTCTGCAGCGTGCTGACGCGATCGACGGGTTGACCATCCGCGGTGATGATGACATCTCCGGGCTGCAAGCCTGCCCTCTTCGCTGGCGTGTTATCGCTCGGGAAGTTGCGGACGAGCACACCGCGAATGTCCTTCACGCCGGCCACGGCCGCGTCTTCAGGGCTCACGTCGTCGATTCCGATGCCTAGGGCAGGAACGCGAACGCGTCCGTGAGAGATGATCTCGTCCATCACGCGCTTGGCGAGCGTGACTGGAATCGCGAAACCGTAACCCGCGTTGTAGCCGGTCGGACTGGCGATCGCGCTGTTGATGCCGATCACTTCTCCACGCGAGTTGACGAGCGGACCTCCCGAGTTTCCGGGGTTGATCGCCGCGTCGGTCTGAATCAGGTCGCTGATCGCATACTGATTCGTTCCGTTCGGGTTCATCAGATCCGGGAGGGCGCGGCCCTTGGCGCTGATGATTCCGGCGGTGACGGTATTCTCGAGACCGAGCGGATTTCCGATCGCGAGCACCCACTCTCCAATGCGGGAAGCGACATCGTTTCCGAGTGAAACGGTGGGGAAGTCGTTGCCATCGATCTTGATCACAGCGACGTCGGTCGTCCGGTCATGCCCGACGACCTTCGCGGTGAAGACGCGATGGTCCATCATTCGTACAGTCACCTTGTCGGCGATCGTCTCGCGATCGGAATTGGTGACGACGTGGTTATTGGTGAGGATGTATCCGTTGCGCGTCACAATGAACCCCGAGCCCTGGCCGCGCAACGGGCGCGACTGCTGCGGGATATCGAACTGGCGGAAGAAATCTTCCATTCCAGGGGGTGCGGCTTGAGGAGCCTGAGACCGGCCCCGCTGCGCAGCTCCGTTCGAGCGCGCGGCGCTGAACACTTCGATCGACACTACGGCCGGAGTGACATTGTTCGCGATCGCGACGAACGCGTTGCTCGCTTCGGCGATTGGCTGAACCTGGGCGGCGCTCGGGCGCGTCTGCGCGAATCCGAGCTTGGTCCAGTTCATTCCTGAAGCGACGATTAGTCCGCCGATAAAAGCGGTAGTTGCGGCTACGACGAGCCGCGCCTTCTGAGAAGCAATTGACATACGGCTATGGCTAAAGGGTGTAACTAGTAAGACACGATCCGGTGTCTACAGGTTTCACGCAATCTTGTTTCGACTGCAGAGCAGCAGTCACGAGTGCGCGATTCCCAACTCCTGTCAGTACGCCGGAATTTCTTTCCTGCCCATCTGAATCTATCGGAATTTACCCGGGCGATGGTGAGCGAGAACCGCCACCGCTACTGGAAACCGCCGAACCTCCCGACATCCCAGCGGCAGTCCGAATAAAAGAAATTCCCAGCATTGGAGCCATCTGTTCGGCAGAAACCCCTACCGGGCCGAACTGTTGGGGCTTGGCAAGAAGGCCTATAACAAAACGATATGGGTGTAAAAAATCGTTACACCGTTATTGATGAGCTTGGAGGGACTCGTTTTGTAAGTCCTTGTAGAAAAAGCAGTTAACAGCAGGCATGGCCGTTGCTTTAGGGGCGCCCGTCGCTCTCGCCGCGCACTGGTCTGCCGGAAGCGCAGGTTTGGCTCGTCAAGCATTTCTCCCGCTACATGCTCGCGTCAGGCTGATTCGCTCACAACCCTTCACCCGGTCTAACCATGATTCGCTCCAGGTTCGTTCGTTCGTCCCTGCTCGTCCTGAGCGCCTTCGTCGCGCTCTCCTGCTCGGACTCTCCTACGGCACCGCCGGCCCCCATATCCGCCATTCGCGCGGGCACCACCCAGGACGCGCTGCTCGGGGGTCTACTCGGCGGATTGCTCAACACGGTTACCTCGGTCGTAGCCTTCGTTGCTGACGCGACAGGACTCACGGTCCATCCGGTCGCCTGGAACTCCAACTATGCGAAGGTTTCGTACACGGTCTCCGGCACCATCACACCTTGGGGTGGGACCCTCGCGATCCCGGAATCCGATTTCACGATCGCCTTCCCAGTGGGAGCGGTGAGCCAGCCGACGGTGATAACGATCACCTCGGATCCGAGCTACGTTGCGTACACGATGGCGCCCGCAGGCATCCAGTTCGCCAAGCCGGTCGTCGTCATCCAGCGCCTGAGGAAGACCGCGGTCTATGGACAGCCACTCACAGCCAAACTTTTCGGCGCCTACATCTCCGACGATCTCCTGGACCTCTCCCAACTTCTGCACGTCCTCGAGATCGAACTGTCGGCGACGATTTATGCGCCCGGTTCTTCAACCCTTCCGGAAATCGAGACCTGGACAGTAAATCACTTTTCCCGCTACATGCTGGCTTCGGGCTGACCCGGTCGCGCTCACAACTCCGCCGGGCGCCTCATGACGAGTAAACATCGCCGACCGAGTGAGATGGTCGAGCAGGCGCGTTCGGCGGAGAAGGCGGGACACACCGCCAAGGCGCTTGGATTGTTCGACGACGCGCTGAGCGCTCTTGGTGAAGGCAGCGCGGATCCGTATGTCGCGGACATCCTGCGATGGAAAGGGACCCTGCTGCGGGAGCGGGGTGAAACGGAAGGAGCTTTTCGTTGTTACAACCGAAGCCTCGAGCATGCTCGTCTCTCTGGTTCGGTCGGCGCTGAAGCGCACGCGCTCAATTGTCAGGCGATAATCTTCCAGCGTCGCGGCGAGAACAAAGAAGCGGAACGGCTCTACGCCCAGGCCGCCGCGCTCGCCGAAACGGTTGGCGACGCCCGACTTCTGGGAATGATCCAGCAGAATCGCGGGGTGCTCGCGAACATGCACGGCGATTTCGCGGCGGCGACTGAGCTCTATTCGAAGAGCCTTGGCGCCTTCGAGAAGGCCGGGGATGCCGAGCCCTTGTCGTGGGTCCTCAACAACATGGGAATGCTTCAAACGAAAACGGGCAACTTCGGTGAAGCGCGTGAATACTTCGCGAGAGCGCTCGAGATCGCCCGCCAACGAAGCGACACGATTGTGCAGAGCGTCGTGTCCCTGAATTTGGCGGAGGCTTGGGTCGGAGCGGGCCGGCTGGACCTGGCCGACGTTCTTTGCTCGCGTGCGCTCGAAGAAGCTCAGCGTCGCGGCGACCATCTCACTGCGGCGGGTGCGCTGAGAGTCCGGGCGAGCATCGAGCGTCGACGCGGCGCGCTCGACAAGAGCATTGCGACGCTGCGGATAGCGATCTACGAGGCAGAAGGAGCCGAGGATCGGCTCCTTCACGCCGAAATGCTGCGGGAGCTCGGCGAGATTTCTCGCGCGGTCGGGAATTCCGGCGCTGCGCGCTCCGCGTGGCGCGAAGCCGCCGATGCGTTCCGCCTCACGGGGGCTGCGCGCGAGCTCCAGGAGGTCGAGGCGCAATTGGGCTCACTGCCGACCTTAGTCGGCTAGGGCGCTGAGGGTGACTCCACAGCGCGCTGCCTCGTCTGCAAGCGTAAGTGTGAAAGCCCTCACCAGATTGTCGTCCGACGCTGGCTGAGGCCTTAGTCGCGCCCTATGACCCTTCGCAGGCCCGCAGTAGAATCAAAGTCGGTGGAATCCACCGCCGTAAACGAGAGCGTCGATCGCGCCAAGCTTGCCGAGCGCGAAGGACGCTGGGCCGACGCGTGCGCGATATACGAGGAGCTGGTACGGAACCCCCACGTGCACGCGAGCACGCGACTCGCGGTGCTGAGGTGGCTAGGACGCGCGTACATGGAGCAGGGAAATCGGGGCGCGGCGCTTGACGTCCTCGAGGCAGCGGTCGCTTCGGCCGACATTCTTGGTTCTCCTCCCGCGGTCGCGCAGGCGCTGAATGTGGTCGGAATCGTCTACCAAACCAGTGGCGATTTCGATCAGGCTGCGAAGATCTACGAGGCTGCCCGCGACAAGGCGGAGAGCGCCGGCGATGGAGCCTTGATCGCAATGCTCGATCAGAACCTTGGCACCGTCGCGATAATACGCGGCGATCTGCGCGGTGCCCTCGAAGCGTTCAGGCTGAGCCACCTCGGATACCAGTCGCTGGGAATGCGGAATCATGAGGCGCAGGTTCTCAACAACATCGGCCTCGCGTACATGGAGCTTGGCGAGCTTGCCGATGCTGAGGCCGCGTATGCGGAAGCGACTCGTGGATTTGAAGAGGACGGAGACCGGGCCCGACTGCTCGATCTCGCGGTGAACAAGGTTCAGCTCTATATCGCCGGCCAGCGCTACGACGAGGCGCTGACGCAGTGCCAGGAGCTCCTCGCGGTGAGGACCGACGAAATGCCTTCGTGGCGCGGTGAAGTTTTTCGACACGTCGGGGTCATCGCGCGCGAGCGGGCGCAGTTCGTCGAAGCCTCGGAATATCTGCACAAAGCAGATCTCCACGCTGGGGAAACTGGGGACCTTCTTCTCAAAGCGGATGTAGCGGAGCAGCTCGCCGAGCTTTTTTGGGCGCAGAAGCGCCACCGCGAAATGCTTCAGAGTCTGAACGAGGCGCACGCTCTCTATTCGCAAATGAAGGCGCAGCATCGGCTCGCCCAGGTCGAGAGAAGGAACGACGCTCTCGAAGCACGCTTTCTGGAGATGGCGAGTCACTGGGGTGACTCGATCGAAAGCAAGGATCGCTACACCCGCGGCCATTGTCAGAGAGTCGCGTTTTTCGCATGCGTCCTCGCCGACAGCGCGGGATTCAACGCGCGCTCCCTCTTCTGGATGCGGATTGGAGCGCTTCTCCATGACATCGGAAAGATCATCGTGCCGACTGAGGTGCTGAACAAGCCGGGGAAGCTCACCGACGAAGAGTGGGCGATAATGAAGAGACATCCGCAGGCCGGACTCGAGCTTGTCGCCGACATCGATTTTCCCGGAGACATCAGCGCAATCATTCGGAACCACCACGAGCGCTGGGATGGCAAGGGGTACCCGGACGGTCTCGCGGGTGAAGACATTCCGCTCGCTGCGCGCATCCTTTGCGTAGCGGACGTATACGACGCTCTGACTACGACGCGCTCTTACCGTCCCGGACTCACGCATTCGCGCGCTGCGGAGATCATGCTGTCCTCGGAAGGGCAGTTCGACCCTGAGCTCCTGGAAATGTTCATAGAGTGGGCTGGGACCGCCGACATTCCGGGCCGGCCGACACCGCAAAGGCAGGCGATTTTCGCCTCGAGTGCTTCTTCCTGAATTCAGTCTGAGAACAGGAACGAATCGTATACAATCGTAACGGAACGTTATACCGAAATGGACCAAGCAAGGCTGCGGTGTTTTTGTAACCCATTGTATTCATTAGACTTAACTCGGGGCACGGCCTATGCCACCTTCCGGATGACAGAACTATCATCCTCTTTCGGGGGGTATCACGATGTCTTCTCATCGTGCGTTTTACAGACTGGCACTGACCGCGAGCGCGATCGTCGTTCTTGCGTGTGGAGATTACTCCCGCTCGACGAGTCCTACGCTTTCCCAAGCGAAGCTTGTCGCCGTCAGAAGCTCATTCTCGCTGGTCGAGAGTGGCGCCAAAGCTCAGGCAGTAAGATGGGGACCTGCACATTCGCGCGTCGAACAGAGCGCTTCGGCAGTCATCGGTCCGGACGGCGGCACCTTGTCGCTACCCGGCTCCGATTTTACGATGAACATTCCCAGCGGCGCGCTCTCTGCGCCGACGACGATAACGGTCGTCGCCGAGTCCGGATCGCACGTAGCGTACGAGATGCTGCCGCACGGGCTGCGGTTCCTCAAGCCCGTGACCGCCGTTCAGGGTCTCCAGAATACCGCGAGCTATGGAACTGACGCCGGCAACGCGGTACGCACCGCGTATCTGCCGGAGGGACGAGACGGAATCGATGTCGATGATTCGGCGTCACCCTCGGAGCTCGAAGCCGCAACAACGTATTTCAGCGCGGCGCGAGTTGCTGAATCGCACGTGTGGGTCATCAACCACTTTTCTCGCTATATCCTCATCTCCAACGTCTGGGTACTGGTCAGCGACTGAGCGCGCAATTCAGGATTTTTTCATTCGCTTTCCACTTCCCACTGGCGAGGACTTGGACATGACGACAATCACAGTCTGGCGGCACTATGACGCAGCCTGATCCCGGCCGCGCTCGAAGTCTCGTCAAGCAGGCGCGGGAAGCGGAGCAGCGCGGCGATGCCCTACGATCTGTGCAGTTGTACGACGACGCGCTGGCTCTGCTGGCGGAGGAGACGGATCTGCCGCTCCTCGCCGACGCGCTTAGATGGAAGGGTACGCTTCATCGCGAACAAGGCGAGACGGAGCTGGCTTACCGCTGCTACAAGCAGAGCCTCGTTCACGCCGACACCTGCGGCTCACTGAACGCCCAGGCGGCTGGGTACAACTGCCTGGCGATCATCGCCCAGCGGCGCGGCAACCTCACCGAGAGCGAGCGACTTTACGCACAGGCGTCGGATCTGGCAGCCAAGGCGGGAGACGTGCGGCTTCTGAGCATGATCGAGCAGAACCTTGGCGTACTCCTCAACATGCGTGGCAACCTGGTTGCTGCAGAGGCCCGATACTCCAGCAGCCTCGGCTCATTTGACGGCGCCAACGACGAGGAAGCGGTTTCCTGGGTGCTGAACAACATCGGGATGCTCTACACCAAGCTCGGACACTACCAGCGCGCCATCGAGACTTTCGAGCGCGGGCTCGCCATCGCGAAGGCGCGCGGGGATGCGCTTGTAGAGAGCATTCTGACACTGAACCTCGCTGAGGTGTGGGTCGCGGTCGGAAAGCTGGATCAGGCGGAGCAAGCGTGTCGGGCTTCTCTCGAAAACGCCAGCAGCCGCGGTGACCACCTGACCATTGCCGGCGCCTTGAAATGCCGGGCTAGAATCGAGCGCGAGAGGGGAGCGTACGACGCCAGCATCGCCACGCTGCGAATCGCGATCTTCGAAGCGGAGGGCCTGGAAGACAGGCTGCTCCAGGCCGAGATGCTGCGTGAGTTCGGCCAGACCTCGAAGGCGTTGGGCAACCCCGACGAGGCGCGCCTCGCCTGGCGGGAGGCCGCGGAGTCTTTCGAGGACGTCGGCGCGCGAAGCGAGGCGGCGGAAATCAACGCCCTGCTCGCCTCGCTCCCCAGCTAGCTAGCCCCCTCCGAAGCGGGCTAACCGCCCCAGTGGTTTCCCTAGAGGCCTAACCCCTTAAAAACGGGTGACTTGGAGGCCCTACTCCTCGTCTGCTAGGCAGAGCCCCGGAACAGCCATAAGGGCTCCTAATTGACCCGGCAACTCACATTTCCGCGCCCGGATGGCTCCACTGTCCGTGCGACAAAGGAACGGTGCAACTATTTCAGCCCGATCGCAGCTTGCGTCGGCGGATCGCTGGGACTCTCACGTTATCGGTGAGAGCGCGGCAATCCGCGAAGTAATCGCATTAGCGACTCAGGTAGCCGCAAGTCGCAGCGTGACTGTTTTGCTCGTCGGCGAAACGGGTACCGGCAAGGAGCTATTTGCGCGTGGCATCCACGCCGCTAGTCAGCGCGCGGCGGAGCCTTTCGTGGCAATCAACTGTGCCGCAATTCCCGAGACGCTGCTGGAAAGCGAGCTGTTCGGTCATGAGCCGGGCGCGTTCACTGATGCGCGCACGCTCAAGCGCGGCTTGTTCGAAGTCGCCGGCGGAGGCACCGTGTTCCTGGACGAGGTTGCGGAACTTCCGCTCAAGCTGCAGGCAAAACTCCTTCGTGTCGTCGAGGATCGGCGCTTTCGCCGGCTCGGTGGCTCAGAAGAGCGCGCGCTTTCAGCGCGCATCGTCGCCGGAACCAACTCGTCGCTGGAGACCGCCGTCGCCGACAATCGTTTTCGCGCTGACCTGTTTTACCGCCTGAACGTCGCGCGGCTCGAGCTGCCGCCGCTGCGCGTCCGCGACGGAGACATTCCCATCCTCGCCCATTATTTCGTCAAGCGTCACGCGGAAAGCGAAAGCCGGGAGAGTCTGCATCTCGCCCAGGATTCGGTGAGCGCGCTCGAGAGACACCGCTGGCCCGGCAACATTCGCGAGCTCAAGAACGTCATCGAGCGTGCGGTTGTGGTGTGCACGGGAGACGTCATTCAGCCGCATCATCTGTCCCTGCAGCGCCGTTCTTTCATACCTCTGGTCGAAACACCGGCCGGCGGTGTGATCCGCATTCCGTCCGAAGGAAAGTCACTCCAGTCGATCGTCGATGAGGCGATCCATACGACGATCGGTCTCACAGGTGGAAATCTGAGCGCAGCCGCGCGCATCCTTGGCATCTCGCGGCCGACTCTCGCGAGAAAGCTTCGCGACGAAGGCTCCGTCCGCCGCACCATCCTCGCCTCGTCGTGAAGCTGCGCTCCACACCTGGCTCCAGAGAATCGGAGTCACCACAGATCAAGGCTTTGGTGGACGAGGCCAAGTTGGCCGAGCGAGAAGGGCGCTGGACCGATGCGGCGGTGAGCTACGAGAGCCTGGTTCGGGATTCCCTCGCCAACGAGCAGACGCGGCTGTCCGCGCTTCGCTGGCTCGGAAGGGTTTACCTGGAGCAGGGGAATCGCGGCGCGGCCATGGATGTTCTCGAGGCAGCGGTTGCCGCGGCGACGCAGGCCGGGTCTCCCTCGAAAATCGCTCAGGCGCTCAACGTAGTTGCTATCGTCCACCAAAGCAGCGGCGATCTCGATCGGGCCGAGTTGATTTACAGAGAGGCGCGCGGCACTGCGGAATCCACCAGGGACTCCGAGGCGATGGCCATGATCGACCAGAATCTCGGCACCGTCGCCAGCATCCGGGGCGACATTCGGGGAGCGCTCGAATCCTTTCAGCGGAGTCTCGCCGGCTACAGAGCTCTCGGCATGCTGGACCACGCAGCGCAGGTCCTCAACAACATCGGATTGGCGTATACCGACCTCGGTGAGCCCGATGAAGCGGAGGCTGCATACGCGGCGGCCGCAGAGGCATTCGGAGAACAGCACGACCGTCCCAACGAGATGAACGTCGCTCTCAATCAGGTGCAGCTCTGCATCGCGACCGGTCGCTTCGACGATGCCCAGGAACGTGTCGAGGCCTTGCTCGCGCTAACGGGCGAGATCGCGCCATCGTGGCGCGGCGAAGTGTTCCGACACGTTGGGGTCATTGCACGGGAGCGCGGCGATTACGTCAAAGCGGCGGAATACCTCGGCCGCGCCGGAGAGTGCGCGGAGGAGGGAGAAGACCTGCTGCTCAAAGCTGACGTAGCCGAACAGCTGGCGGAGCTCTATTGGACGCAGAAGCGCCATCGGGACATGCTTGCCCATCTGAACCAGTCGCACGCACTGTACTCCCGTCTAAAGGCGCAGCACCGCGTCGCTCAGGTTGAACGCCGAAACGCGGCCCTCGAGTCTCGCTTCCTGGAGATGGCACATCACTGGGGAGATTCGATCGAGAGCAAGGACCACTACACCCAAGGCCACTGCGAACGCGTGGCTTTCTTCGCTTGTGTCCTCGCCGACAGCATGGGAATGGATTCCCACTCGCTGTTCTGGTTCAGGCTCGGCGCGCTGCTACACGACATAGGCAAGATCATCGTGCCGACCGAAGTGTTGAACAAAGCCGGCCCTCTTACGGGAGAGGAGTGGGAGATAATGAAGCGCCACCCCGAGGCCGGTCTCGAGCTCGTGGCGGATATCGATTTCCCCGGGGACGTGCGGGCGGTCATCAGGAATCATCACGAGCGCTGGGACGGCACCGGTTATCCGGACGGTCTCGCAGGAGAGGAGATTCCGTTCGCCGCGCGCATCCTCTGCGTGGCGGATGTGTACGACGCGCTCACGACGGCGCGGTCTTATCGCGACAGCATGTCGCACTCGCGGGCCGCGGAAGAAATGCGATCGTCGCACGGCCAATTCGATCCCGAGCTTCTGGGAGCCTTTCTCAGCTGGGCGGAATCTGCCGACGTTCGGCCGCGGCCGACCCCACAACGCACTGCGGTCTTCACGATGGACCATTTGTCGGGACGAGGCCTAACGGCGTGAAGCAGGGGGCCCGTGTTCGCACGCTCTTGATCCTTTCCGCTGTTCTCATCGGGTGCTCGCATGATGCGGGCACGGCGGAGAGCGCGGTAAAGGGACCCGTTGGGGGCACCATCGTGGTGTCCTCCGCCGCGGACGCGGACATTCTTCTGCCGCCGCTTACGCTCACGCTGCAGGGAAGACAGGTCGTCGATCAGATTTTCGACAACCTGGCGGATATAGGTCCTTCGCTCAACACAGTAGGTGACGTGGGGTTCACCCCTCGTCTTTCCGATCACTGGAAATGGGCACCCGACTCGATGTCGGTCTCGTTCCACATCAATCCGCGTGCGCGGTGGCACGATGGAGCTCCGGTCAGCGCCGAGGACGTCCGTTACACCTTCCGGCTGGTGAAAGACACATCCCTCGCGTCACCGCTTTCCTCGAACCTGGACAACATCGATTCCGTTTCGGTGGTGGATTCCCTCACCGCACGAGTCTGGTTCCACCAGAGGACACCCGACGCGTTCTTCAAGGCGGCGAGTCCGGTTGCCATCCTTCCGTCGCACCTGCTCAAGCAAACATCTCCTGCGTTGCTGAGAGCGAGCGCGTTCGCGCGTGCACCCGTGGGTAGCGGAAGGTTCCGATTTGCAGCCTGGGAGCGTGGTGCGCGCATCGTGCTTCAGGCTGACAGCACAAATTATCGGGGCCGGCCCAACGCGGACCGCGTCATCTGGCTCGTGTCAGCGGATTATCAGGCAGCAGCGGTCAGATTCCTGGGCGGCAGCGCCGATTTTCTCGACGTGGTGAAGCCGGAGTTGGTCTCTCAGGTAAAAGCAAAGGGCGCCGACGTCGTTGTCTCGACGGGAAGTCTCGATTACGGCTATGTGGCCTTCAACCTCCGCAACGGCAGCAACTCGGGAGCACACCCGATTCTTGGTGATCGGGAAACGCGCCGGGCACTGGTGATGGCAGTCGACCGGTCAGCACTGGTGCGGAGCGTGTTCGATACGCTTGGCTTGGTGGCCCATGGCCCGGCAACGCGGATTCTCGCGACCAGCGACACTACCATTGGCCTTCCCTACGATCCTGAGCAGGCGTCCCGCACCTTCGATTCACTCGGCTGGCGACGTGGCGCTGATGGGATGCGTTCCCGAGGCAAGAAGCCGCTCGCATTTTCGCTCATGGTGCCCAACTCGAGTGCGATCCGAATGAAGTTCGCGGTCCTGCTTCAGGAACAGTGGAGAAAAGCGGGCGCGAACGTTCGCATCGAGCCGCTCGAGGTGAACACGTTCGGCGCGCGGATGGACTCCAGGAAGTTCGAATCGCTTCTCAATGCCTGGCACATCGATCCGACCCCGTCATCGGTGAGAGAAGAGTGGGCGAGCTCGGAAATCAGGAGAGGCGGCTACAACGCGACCTCGTATCGGAGCCCAAGCTTCGACGCCGTAATCGACACCGCCGTGAAAGAGATGGATCCGGCGCGGAGCGCCGCGCTCTACCGACGGGCTTATCGCATGCTCACGGACGATGCCCCCGCCATGTGGCTCTACGAGCTGCGCAACGCGCAGGGAGTCTCCAAGCGGATCCATGTGACCGGCATTAGACCCGACGCCTGGTGGGCTAATATCGCCGACTGGAGCGTTAATCCGCCCCGCTAGCTCCGGACTTCAAGAAAGGACAGTAAAAAAAAAGGCGCGACTGATGTCAGTCGCGCCTCTTCTTTTCTTTGGGGCGAGTCTTACTTCTTTTCGTCGACGATCTCGTAATCAGCTTCGACCACGTCATCGGCTGGCTTGGCCCCGCTCTCCGCGCCAGCGGTCGCCCCGGCGGGCTGTCCAGCCTCCGGCTGAGCGCCCTGGCCCTGCTGCTGATAAAACGCCTGGCCGGCCTCGCTGAACACCTTCGTCAGCTCTTCCTGCGCGCCGCGGATCTCGTTCATGTCGTCGCCTCGGAGCGCCTTGCGAGCACGCTCGATCGCGGCGTCGATCTTCCCCTTCGTGTCGGGAGTGACCTTGTCGCCCCACTCCTTCACGTTCTTCTCGACTTCGTACGTCATCGAGTCGAGACGATTTCTCGCGTCGATGGCTTCTCTCGCTTTCTTGTCTTCGGCCGCGTTCTTCTCCGCGTCCTTGACCATGCGATCGATCTCGGCGTCCGAAAGCCCGCTCGAAGCCTCGATGCGGATCTTCTGCTCCTTGCCTGTGGCCTTGTCCTTTGCGGTCACGTGCAGAATTCCGTTGGCGTCGATGTCGAAAGTGACCTCGACCTGCGGCATCCCGCGTGGTGCGGGCGGAATTCCGGTAAGCTGGAATTTGCCGATGGTCTTGTTGTACGTGGCGAGCTCGCGCTCGCCCTGAAGAACGTGGATCTCCACCGTCGTCTGATTGTCGTCAGCCGTCGAGAAGGTCTCGCTCTTCTTGGTCGGGATCGTGGTGTTGCGCGGAATGAGCACGGTCGTGACTCCACCCAGCGTCTCGATGCCGAGTGAGAGCGGAGTGACGTCGAGCAGCAGAACGTCCTTCTGCTCGCCGGTGAGGACCGCGCCCTGTACAGCGGCACCGATCGCCACGACTTCGTCCGGGTTCACGCCCTTGTTCGGATCCTTGCCGAAGAACTTCTTGACGATCTCCTGGATCTTCGGAATGCGCGTCGAGCCCCCAACGAGTAGAACTTCGTCGATCTCGTTCGGCTTGATCCCCGCGTCCTTGAGCGCCTGCTCCATTGGTGGAATCGTGCGCTGGATCAGGTCGTCCACCAGCTGCTCGAACTTCGCTCTGGTGAGCGAATAGTTGAGATGCTTGGGGCCGCTCTGATCGGCAGTGATGAAGGGAAGATTGATGTCCGTGGTCTGCGTCGTGGACAACTCCATCTTTGCTTTCTCCCCCGCTTCCTTGAGGCGCTGGAGCGCCATCGGATCCTTGGACAGGTCGATCGCCTGATCGCGCTTGAACTCGGTTACGAGCCAGTCGATGACGCGCTGGTCGAAGTCGTCGCCGCCGAGGTGGGTGTCACCGTTCGTAGATTTCACCTCGAACTGGCGAGAGCCTTCGACGTCGTACAGCTCGAGAACCGAGATGTCGTAGGTACCGCCGCCAAGATCGAAGACCGCGACTTTTTCATCCTTTTTCTTGTCGAGCCCGTATGCGAGCGCTGCCGCTGTCGGCTCATTGATGATGCGGAGCACGTCGAGGCCCGCGATCTTGCCGGCGTCCTTGGTCGCCTGACGCTGCGAGTCGTTGAAGTAGGCAGGAACGGTGACGACGGCCTTTTCGACCTTGTAGCCGAGGTAGTCTTCGGCGGTCTGCTTCATCTTCTGGAGAATCATCGCCGAGATCTCGGGCGGAGAGTAGCGCTTGCCCTGCACCTCGACCATCGCGACGTCGTTCGGTCCGCCAACCACCTTGTACGGGACGCGTTTGATCTCGTCGGGTACTTCCGACATCTTGCGTCCCATGAAGCGCTTGATCGAGAAGACGGTGTTCTGGGGATTGGTTACAGCCTGTCTCTTTGCGATCTGGCCAACGAGCCGCTCGCCGTCTTTGGTGAAGCCGACGACCGAGGGTGTAGTCCGTCCACCCTCCGCGTTGGGGATGACAACGGGATCTCCGCCTTCCATCACCGCGACCACGGAGTTGGTGGTGCCGAGATCGATTCCGATTACTTTATCAGCCATTATTGGTTCTCCTGGCGCGGAGCCAGAGCGGCTCCTGCATTCCTGAGCATTGTGAGCGGGCGCCTATCCGCGCCGGCGAGCATCCAGTGGCAAGTGCAAGGCCGCTTTTTTCTGCCATATCGGCGCATTGCTGAGGGGTTCTGACTCGAGCGCCTGCCAACTCGTTGGTTCTCATACGCGCATTAAGCAGCAACGATGATTCCACTAAGCGACGAACTCCCGACTGTCCGAACACCATGGATGACCTACATCATCCTGGTCGCCATGCTCGCCACCTGGATTTTTGTCCAGGGCGCGGGGTTCGATCAGCAGGCCCTCGCCGCCAGCGTGTGCAATCTGGGAATGGTGCCGGGAGAGCTGACCCACATGGCGCCAGTCGGCACGGCAGTGCCGCTCGGACGAGGGGTGACGTGCGTCGTCGACAACGACCCTATCAATATTCTAACGCCGTTCATTTCGATGTTTCTGCACGGGGGCTGGGGGCACATACTGGGCAACGCGCTCTTCTTCTGGGTCTTCGGCAACAACATTGAAGACAGCCTCGGGCACTTTCGGTTTCTAGGATTCTATCTGGTGTGCGGACTGGCCGCGGCGGTCGCGCACATCATCGCGCAGCCCGCGTCGCCGCTCCCGACAGTGGGGGCGTCGGGCGCGATTTCCGGAATTCTGGGGGCCTACCTGGTGCTCTACCCGAAAGTCCGAGTGAGAATGCTCTTCTTCTTCATCATCTTCTTCAAGGTCATTCCCATTCCCGCGTGGATGGTTCTCGTGTGGTGGTTCTTCTGGCAGCTTGTTGCTGCGCTACCCGAGCTGAAGAATGGTGCGGACCTCAGCGGCGGAGTCGCGGTATGGGCGCACGTTGGCGGCTTTCTTACGGGGGTTCTACTGGTGAAGCTTTTCGAGAACCGGCATTTGGTAGTGCGAAGGACCCGCGCGGCGTAGATTTTCGACTCCGAAGACTCGATGCGAGTCTTCTCGACTATTCCGGAGATTTTCTTTTGCGGATCCTGCCGCGCGACGAAAAGTTCTACGAGCTGTTCACGGAGCTCGCCATAAGGCTCACCGCCTCGGCGACTCTTCTCCACGAGATGTTCAAGAGTCCGGGTGAGCTCCAGGCGAAGGTGTCGAAGATCAAGGAGCTCGAGCACGAAGCCGACAATCTCACCCACGACATCATCGACCGCATCGACCGCACGTTCGTGACGCCGTTCGACCGGGAGGACATCCACGCGCTAGCATCGGAGCTGGACGACGTCATAGACCTCATCGATGGCACGGCGCGTCGGGCGACGATATTCCGCATCCAGCAGACGCGCCCAGCCGCCGTCGTGCTAGCCGAAGTCCTGGCGCGAGCGGCTGGCTGTGTCGAAGAGGGCGTCCGCGACATGAAGAGCGCAAAGCACGTCTATGCGATCAGCGAGAAGCTCAAGACGCTCGAAGAAGAGGGAGACGCGGTCTACCACGACGCCATGGGCAAGCTTTTCGCCGAGGGTGGTGACGCGCTCGAGGTTATCAAGTGGAAGGATCTGTACGACAAGATCGAGGACGCGCTGGATCAATGTGAGGACGTAGGAAACGTGCTCCAGAGTATCGCGCTAAAGAACGCCTAGTGGTCTACTACGTCGCCGCGATCGTATTGATCGCGTTCGTCTTCGACTTCATCAACGGCTTCCATGATTCGGCGAACTCCATCGCCACGATCGTCGGAACGCGCGTGCTGAGCCCGCTCGCGGCCGTGATCTGGGCCGCGTTCTGGAATTTTGCGGCGGCGTTTACGGCAGGCGAGCTGGTCGCGAAGGCGATTCAGAAGGGAATCATTCGCACCGATATCGTCACTCCCAATCTCATTCTGGCGGGGTTGCTGGGCGCGATCGTCTGGAATCTGATCACCTGGTTTTACGGCATTCCATCGAGCTCATCGCACGCGCTGATCGGCGGGTACGCGGGTGCCGGCGTCGCGAAGGCGGGGTGGAGCGCAATCACCTGGGGCGTCAAGTGGATTCAGACGCTGTCGTTCATAGTGGTCTCACCGCTCGTCGGAATGCTCGCTGGATTCATTCTGATGGTCGCAGTCTACTGGATCTTTCAGAGGATGGCGCCGGCGCGAGTCGATCGGTTTTTCAGGGTGGCGCAGCTTATGAGCTCGGCACTCCTATCGCATGCGCACGGGGCCAACGACGCGCAGAAGACCATGGGAATCATCGTCGGGCTGCTCGTGTCAGTGAGGCCGATGCTGGCGCAGCAGACAGGATTCTTTCACCACTTGTACGTGCCGGGCGAAGGCATCCCACTCTGGGTGAAGCTTGGCGCTTACACGGCGATTTCGCTCGGTACGCTGTTCGGCGGGTGGAGGATCGTCCACACCATGGGCTCGCGCATCACGCGGCTTCGACCGGTGAGTGGCTTTGCTGCCGAGACGGGCGGAGCGTTGGCGATCACTCTTGCGACCCACTATGGGATTCCGGTGAGCACGACGCATACGATCGCTGGCTCGATCATGGGAGCCGGCGCGACCTACCGCTTCTCGGCGGTGCGCTGGGGAATCGCGCGCCGGATCGTCTGGGCGTGGGTCATCACCATTCCGGCTTCGGCGTCGGTGGCCGCGGTCAGCTACTGGATCTTATCGGCGATCACCGGCTGAAGACGCCACGGCTTCCTGGAGGTGCTTGATCTGCTTTCCCTCGGCAAGATAGACGGCGTCTTCGCCGATATTCGTAGCGAGGTCAGCGATCCGCTCCAGGTTGCGCCCCACCAGCAGTAGCTCGAGCGACGGCGTGATCGTTTTGGGATCGGCCATCATGTGGGTCAACAGCACCCGAAAGACTGAGTCGTGGAGGTTATCCACCACGTCGTCTTCCGTGCACACTTTCCGGCCTAGTGCTCCGTCCGCGCGTATGAACGCGTCGAGCGAATCTCCGAGCATTTTACGGGCACGGCGGGCCATGTCTTCGATTTCGGGAATCGCGATTTTCGTTCGCGGCTGATCCGCCAATCTGAGGGCTGACTCGGCAATGTTTACCGCGTGATCGCCGACACGCTCGAGGTCGTTCGACACCTTGATCGCCCCGATGATGAAGCGAAGATCGCGCGCCATCGGCTGCTGCAGCGCGAGAAGCTCCACCGCGGCTTGCTCCACTTCGATCTCCAGATCGTTGAGCTCGGTGTCACCCTTGATGACGAGATTCGCCTTCTCTCGATCGCGAGTGAGCAGGGCATCGACAGCGAGGTCGGTGCGTTCTTCCGCCTTGGACGACATCCCGAGGAGCTGCTCCTTCAGGGAAGCGAGCTGGTCGTGGAAATGCCGGAATCCGGCCGTACTGGAGTCTGGGGTCATCCGAATCTCCCGGTGATATATGCCTCGGTGCGAGCTTCTCGGGGTGCGGTGAAGATCTGTTGGGTGGGTCCGAACTCGACCAGCTCACCGGCAAAAAAGAAAGCGGTGTGCTCCGAGGCACGCGCGGCTTGTTGAAGGTTGTGCGTCACTATGATAATGGTCAAATCCTGCTTCAGCTCGTAGAGCAGCTCCTCGATTTTCTGCGTCGAGCTGGGGTCGAGGGCGCTGGCGGGCTCGTCAAGAAGGAGAAGCTCGGGTTGATTGGCGAGCGCGCGAGCGATACACACCCGCTGCTGCTGCCCACCGGAGAGGCCGAGGGCGCTCGTCCGCAACCGGTCCTTTACTTCTTCCCACAGGGCGGAACGCCGCAGCGACCGCTCGACAATTTCATCGAGCGTTTCTGCATCCCCCATCCCGTTGATCCGAGGACCGTAAGCGACGTTCTCATATATCGTCTTTGGAAATGGATTCGATCGCTGAAACACCATCCCGACTCGCTGGCGCAACGCGACGACGTCGAGCCTTTTGTCGAAAATGCTGTGATCATCGAGCAGCATGTCTCCCTCGTGCCTTATTCCGGGGATCAGGTCATTCAGTCGATTGATGGACCTGAGGAATGTCGACTTTCCGCACCCGGAAGGACCGATCAGCGCCGTGACGGCGCGGGGCGGCACGGCGATGCTGATTTGCTTGAGGGCCTGCTTCTTTCCATACCAAAACGAGAAGTCGCGCGCTTCGATCGTTCCGAATTGTCGCGTGGCGTCGGGAGTAGGTGCTTGCGCGAGCGCCGATGTCATCCGAACCGACCTGTGATGTAGGCTTCCGTGCGGGGATCCGTTGGAGCGGTGAAGAGACCGTTCGTAGGCGCGAGCTCGATCAGCTCGCCCGCAAGCAGGAATGCCGTCCGATCAGAAACTCTGGCCGCTTGCTGCATGTTGTGAGTGACGATGACGACAGTCACCGTTTCCCGCAGCTGGTACACGAGCTCCTCGACTTTCTGCGTGCTGAGGGGATCGAGCGAGGCGGTTGGCTCGTCAAGCAGGATGACGCGCGGGCGCGTCGCAAGTGTTCGCGCGATGCAGAGTCGCTGCTGTTGTCCGCCGGAAAGCGTCATCGCGCTCTCGTTGAGGCGATCCTTCACCTCTTCCCAGAGACCGGCGCGATGCAGGGCCTCTTCGACGATCTCGTCCACGTTCTGCTTCGCCAAACGCGATTTAGGGTCTGCTCGCAGGCCCGCCGCCACGTTTGTGCGGACGGACATTGCAGGGAAGGGCGTCGGACGCTGGAACACCATCCCGACGTGGCGGCGCACTGCGGTCGGGCTTGTCTCATCGCCGTAAATAGCGCTGCCAAGAATTTCCACCTGGCCATCCACGCGCGTGTTGGGCCCGGTCTCGTGCATCCGGTTGATGCAGCGCAGCAACGTGGACTTGCCGCACCCGGAGGGTCCGATGATCGCTGTGACGGCCTGCTGTGGAACGACCATCGAGATATCCTTGATCGCCGGCGCGTCGCCGAAGAATGCCCACAGGTGGCTCGTGATTATGCACGGTTTCCCGGGCGTGACGGCTTCGCGCGCTTCCGCCGCTCGCGGCGCAACGACCCGCGGAATCACGCGCGCCCCCGACGAGACCTCAATCGACTGGAGCACCGAATCTCGACCGTGTGACGAGACGCGCCGCAAGACTGATCACCAGCACTATAGAGATGAGCACCAGCGCGCCGGCCCAAGCCTGTGCGTGCCATTCGTCGTAGGGGCTGATCGCGTAGGTGAAAATCTGGAGTGGGAGCGCCGCAATCGGTTCCCGCAGGGATGTGGACCAAAACTGATTCCCGAATGCCGTAAAGAGAAGAGGAGCGGTCTCGCCTGCTATCCTCGCAACGGCGACGAGCGCGCCCGTCGCGATTCCTGCGAGCGCGGTGCGCACGACCACGGAAAGCGATGTGCGCCATCGCGGATATCCGAGTGCCAACGCCGCTTCGCGCAACGAAATCGGGACGACCTTGAGCATCTCCTCTGTGGTACGCGTCACCAGCGGAATCATCATTGCTCCCAGGGCCGCACCGCCAGCGAGTGCTGAGAAATGTCCGACCGGCCGCACCAGGAATTCCCATGCGAATATTCCCATCACGATCGAGGGAAGACCATTCAGCACATCGGACAGAAAGCGGACCGACTGAGCGAGCGGCCGCGAGCGCTTTTCGGAAAGGTAGATGCCTGCTCCGATTCCGATCGGCAGACCGATCATGCACGCGATGCCTATGAGGATGAGCGTGCCCACGATCGCGTTCGCCATCCCTCCGCCCGCCTCGCCGACTGGCTTCGGCATGCTGGTGAAGAACGAAAGAGAGAGGGAAGTCGCGCCCTTCTTCAGCAAGTGGGCGAGAATGAGCAAGAGTGGAAGCGTCGCCAACACGGCGGCGAGATAGGTCAAGCCGATCATCACGCCGCTTATCCAGTGGCGAGCGAGCCGCGTTTTCATACCGCCCGATCCCGCGAGACCTGCCACACCAGCCAGCGCGCGACGGCGTTGACGATGAGCGTGATGACAAACAGGATCGCCCCCACAGCCATCAGCGCCGAAAGATGAAGATCGCTCGTCGCTTCGCTGAACTCGTTGGCGATCAGCGAAGCCATCGTGTATCCGGGAGCAAAGAGCGACGCCGATATCTCCGGGCGATTCCCGATCACCATCGTGACAGCCATTGTTTCGCCGAGCGCGCGACCGAGCCCGAGCATGATGCCGCCAATGATGCCGGACTTGGCGTACGGGATCACGGCATCGCGAATCATCTCCCAACGCGTGGCGCCCAGAGCGAGCGCGGCTTCACGCTGAGACCGTGGCACTGCCATCAGCACCTCGCGCGACACGGCCGATATGTACGGTAGCGCCATGATTGCGAGTACAACTCCAGCGGCGAGCATGCTAGGTCCGTACGCCGGCCCCGAGAAGAAGGGTGTTGCTCCGAGGTGCAGCCTGTCGCGTAAGAAAGGCATCACTTGCTCACGAAGCAGCGGCAACAGCACGAAGATCCCCCACAGCCCGTACACCACGCTCGGCACGGCGGCGAGAAGATCCACAAGGAATCCAATCGGCTGCCGCAGCCACGTCGGGGAAAACTCAGAGAGAAAAATCGCGACGCCTATGGCGAGCGGTGTTGCGATGATCAACGCGACCGTCGAGGAAACCAGCGTCCCGAAGATGGCGGGCGCCGCGCCGAACTTGCCGGCGCCTACATCCCAGTCGCTCGACGTGACGATGGACAATCCCAGCTTTGCAAAAGCCGGCCATGCAGCGACGAAGATTGCGATCGCAATTGCTAACACCAGCGCGGGTACCACGAGCGCGCAGGCGGTGGTGACTACCTCATAAATCCGGTCACCGATCGCCGTCTCATGAACTCTGAGACGGCGCCGGTCTGCCGATACGGCTTCCGCCGGGACTGCTGTCACTTAGCGGCGGCGAAATCGATCGTGGCTACTTTCGCCTTCACCCTGGGGGTCATCTCGGAAGGCAGCGGCGCATAGTCGAGAGAGGCCGCTTCGGGCTCACCGTAGGTCAGCGCCCAGTTGAGGAAGTCGACGAGCTTCTTGCTCTTCACGGGGTCGCGCTGGTGCTGGTAGACAAGAATCCACGTAAACGAGGAAATCGGATAAGCGTCCGGACCCGGAGCATCTACGACCGAGATGCGAAAATCGGTGGTCGCTGGGAGGGTCTTGGCTACTCCCGCTGCCGCCGCCGTGACCGCCGGGACGGACGCGATGACGAACTTGCCCGCCTTGTTTTTCACAGCCGCGAGTGGAAGCCTGTTCTGCTTGGCGTAAGCGAGCTCTACGTATCCTATTGCGCCAGGCGTCTGCTTCACCTGTCCCGCGACGCCCTCATTACCCTTGGCGCCAAGTCCGACCGGCCAGTTCACTTCCTTTCCCTTTCCGATCGGCTTCCATGAGGGAGCTGCCGTGGTCAAGTAATCGGTGAATATGTAGGTGGTGCCGCTGCCATCCGAGCGGTGAACGACGAGGATGTCCGAGCTGGGAAGCGAGACGGTAGGATTAAGCGACGCGATTCGGGCATCATTCCATTTGGTGATCTTGCCCGCGAAGATGTCGGCAATTGCCTGCGGCGTGAGCTCGGGTGGAACGCTCAACGCGGGAAGATTGTAGGTGATGACCACGGCGCCAAGGACGGTCGGGATGTGCAGGATCGGGCCGTACTTCGCTTTCGCCATCTCCGCATTGCTCATCGGACTGTCGGATGCTCCGAAATCGACGGTGCCCTCAGAAAGCTGCCTGATGCCGCCGCCTGAGCCGATAGACTGGTAGTTGATCCTCACGCCGGTGAGCTTGGCGTACTCGTCAAACCACTTCGAGTAGAGCGGATAGGGAAATGTGGCGCCGGCTCCGGTAAGATCGATTGACCCACTTGATGAGCTGGTCGATGACGCGGTGCTGGAATTGTTGCCTTCCTTGGCGCACGCCACCGCGAAGAGCACGAAGACGGCAAGCTTCAGGGCTTTCACTGGTTGCTCCTTATTTGTGGTTCGACCGGGACACTAGGGCAAAATACGAGCGCCCCCGTCGGGTCACGACGGACGTCAGGTAACGACATCGTCACAACCGCCGGGGGCGCCAGGCTCCCTAATAGGGGCGCCGTCTAGAAGTTCGCCACCATATGCAGGAAGTAGGTCTTGGTTGCGGCTGCGATTGCCCCGTTCCTGGGGGTCTGCTCCTGATAGTCAAGCGACAGCGCTGACTTCTTGTTCAGGTCCCAGGTAAGTCCACCAATCACGGTGTTTACGTAACCCGGCGCGCCGGTGCTCGGTTTGTACCGGTCCCAGCGGGCAATCAGACCCAGTGGGAAGGCCGACTGGTCGTTCAGAAGCTGGAACGGCTTGATAGCGGCAAAGCCCGAAATGAGGCGGCGCGTGCTATCGACCTCGACGCGCGGCGATGCTACGGTGTTCAATCCAGTTTCGCTTCCGTCCTTCCGGGTAGCCCAATCGAAACCGGCCGAGAGGCGCGGATCACGGACGCCCACGAACACGCCGGATCTCGTTCGGGGCAGCGAAGATCCGATCGCGCCCACCTGCCCGACACCGCCGGCGGCAAAGGTGCTCGCGACAGCGCCTCGGTACGTCCAACCGCTCAACGCGAACGTCTTGATGACCCTGTTGGTGGACCCTGACAGCGGCGTGATCGTAAGACGCGCAGCATAGTCCTTGAACCGATCGGTCTCGCGGGATGTGTAGCCCGGTCCGTTCACGATGTTCGCGTAGAACTCGCCGAACTTGTTCGGAAAGGTCACCAGGGTACCGACGCCAGCATCGGCGGACGAAAAGAACCCTGAGCGCTCAACCGCCGTCTGAGAGATCCATCGTGGCCAGAACTGCTCGATGTGATCGACCACGACGTTGTGGATCAGTCCGCCACGAACTACTCCGTTCCAGCTGGCGCTCTTCAGGTAGTCGTACTGCAGATACGCGTACTTCGCACGGACGACCCAGCCTTTGTAGAAGGCATCGGCCCCCGTGGTCTGCTGCTGAAAAACGTCAGCCGTGATGCGAATGCTGGCCCGATCTCCGGCCGGCATCCGGAACGTCAGGTACGCGCGCTCCAGATCGAACTTGTTCTGCGACTTTGAAGCTCCCTTGGCGCCCTGGTACTGGAAGTTTGCGTACAGCACTCCGGAGAAATCGACGGGAATGGATACTGTCGGCGCAGGAGCCGGGACCTGGGCAGGCGGTGGAGCCGGTCTCGTGGTGTCCGCCGGCTGTTGGGCGGCGAGCGCAAGCGGTGCTACCAGCGCCGCAATGATACCCATGGTCGTTGTCCGGTTCATCGGGCGCCTCCGACGCGGGCGTTGGCGACACGGATCGTCTTCAATCTGTTCTGAAGCTGCGCAACGATCGGTGCCGGAAGCGGTGCGTAGTCGAGCGATGATGCCGCTTTCTCCCCGTCCTTGTAGGCCCAGCGGAGGAAGCTCACGAGCTTCGCGCCCTTCACGGCGTCGGGCTGATTCTGGTACACGAGAATCCAGGTCATCGACGAGATCGGATAGGAGTCCTTGCCTGCCGCGTTCACGATCGACACACGGTAGTCTGTGTTCTTCGGGAGCTTTGCACCAGCAGCTGCTGCTGTAACCGAGGCGATCGATGGCGTGATGTAACGGCCGGCAGCATTCTTCAGATTCGCAAAAGCGAGCTTGTTCTGCTTGGCGTAGGCGAGCTCGACGTACCCGATAGATCCGGGTGTCTGCTTCACCTGACCTGCGACACCTTCGTTGCCCTTTGCACCCAGACCGACAGGCCACTTGATCTCTTTGCCCTTGCCGAGCGTGCTCGACCACGACGGACTTACGGCGGAGAGATAGTCGCTGAAGATGTATGTGGTTCCGCTTCCATCCGACCGGTGGACGACGAGGATGTCAGAGTTGGGAAGAGTCACGCCGCGGTTCTGCGCGACAATCCGCGCACCATTCCACTTGGTGATCTTCCCTGAAAAAATGTCCGCGACCACGTCGCCGCTGAGGTTCAGCGGGCGCGTTATGCCGGGGACGTTGTATGTGATGACGACTGCGCCCATTACGGTGGGGAAATGCAGGACCGCGCCACCCTTGGCGTTGGCCAGCTCCTGATCGTTCATTGGGCTGTCCGAGGCGCCGAAATCAACGGTGCCTTCCGAAAGCTGCCTGATGCCGCCGCCTGAGCCGATCGACTGATAGTTGATCTTGACTCCAGTGCGCTGCGCATAATCGGAGAACCACTTCGAATAGATGGGATATGGGAACGTCGCGCCTGCTCCGGTAAGATCGACTGACTGAGCCGAGGCGCTGCCTGCGAAGAGCGCTACCGCTGATAGTGCGGCAACGATGGTGCGGACAGTTTTGATCACTTGTGACTCCGTGAGAGGTAGTTTGTCGCACCCAAACCTCTCACGGTCGTGTAACGGGTAGTTACGCCGGACGTAAAGACTGTGTCACGACTGAGCCGGTGTCGCGACGTCCGGGAAAAAGATTCTGATGGTAGTTCCTGCCCCTACGACGCTTTCAGCGCTCACGGATCCACCGTGTGCCTCGACCAGGTGTTTCACGATCGCCAGGCCAAGCCCGGTGCCGCCTGCCTCGCGAGAGCGGCCACTGTCCGCTCGGTAGAACCGCTCGAATATTCGGGGGAGGTGCTCGTGTGGTATTCCGGTTCCAGTATCGCTAACCTCGAGAAGAATGCCGTTCCTCGCCGCCGCTGTATCGACGGTGATACTCCCACCCTCGCTGGTGTGGCGCAATGCATTCTCCACCAGATTCAAAAGGATTTGCTCGAGCGCGGTTCGATCGGCGTGTACGACACTCGTAGTCTGGTCGAACTTTGTCTCGAGGCTGACGCCCTTCTTCGCGGCAGCCGCTGAGACGCGCCCAAAGATCTCAGTCGCCAACTCGGCGATTCTCACGTTCTGCGGTCTGGGCTTCCAGTGACCCGACTCGATTCGGGAAAGGTCGAGCAGTTCATCGACGATGCGCTGCATGCGCTGGGTATTACTGTAGATCGTCTGCGCGAACTCGGACTTTTTCTCCGGGGGAATGTCCGGATCCTGGAGCGTCTCGGCGAATCCCCCGACGATTGTGAGCGGAGTGCGGAGCTCGTGTGAGACGTTGGCCACGAAATCCCGGCGCACCGCTTCGAGCTTTCTGATCGCCGTCAGATCGAAGAGGGCGACCACCGCCCCACCGTCTACCAGTGGGCGCGCGGTGAGGGACATCGTGTTGCCGTCGATGACTACTTCCTCCGGCTCGGTCTCGGTTCCGTTCAAAGCCAATGATATCGCGCTCCGGAGCGTGATTTCGCGCGGCAGGTAGTCGATGCCGAACGGCAGCGGACGATCGATCGAGAGCAGCCGCCGCCCGGTTTCGTTGATTCGCACGACGTCGTGCGCGGGAGAAATCGCGACTACTCCCTCGTTGAGCGTCTCGACGAGGGCGGAGAGGATGGACTGTTCCGCCGCGAGTGCGCCGATGCGCGCCTCGAGCTGCTCCGCGAGACGATAGATGGCGTCGGCGAGATCCCCCACTTCGCCGGGTGCGGAGAGCGCTGGGTGGCGCCGCCTCTCTCCGGCGGCGATCGAGCGCGCGACATCTCTAAGCTCGACGATGGGCCTGGAGACGGCGCGGGAAAAAAGCAGGGCGAGAATTGCCGCGAGGAAGAAGGATACCAATCCCGCAACCATGACACCGTTTCGAGCGCGGCCGAATATCTCTTCCACCGTGCGCGTGGTGACGGAAACCCGGGCGACGCCGCGCGGAGCTTTCACGGCGACATAGACTTGTTCTTCTCCGGTCGACGGGCTCATCCGGCGCACCGACCCGAGCCCGCGTGCCTTGGCTGAAATCACCTCGGGGCGGCTACTGTGATTCTCGAGGCGTTGGAGCGCTGGTCCGTCGAACTCGGAATCGCCCACGACGTGTCCCACCGAATCGATGAGCGTGATGCGATGACCGGTTGCGCTGGCGGCTTCATCGGCCAGCGAATCAGCGTCGAGCCCAGGCTTCCACTGCGCTGCGAGCAGTCTAGCTTCGCCCGCGAGATCGTGGACCGTCTGATCGGTGATGCTGGAGTGGAGCTGGTTGTCGATGATGACGACAACCGACACCATCATTACGGCAACGATCGCGAGCGACTGGAGAAGCAGCCGTTGTGCGAGCTTCACGAGCGGTCGGCGACGTTCTTGATCCGGTACCCGAACCCGCGCACGGTCTCGATCAGGTCTCCCGCTTCGCCAAGCTTGGCGCGGAGGCGCTGCACGTGCATGTCGACAGTTCGCGTCTGAATGTCGGGTGCGGCTTCCCACACGATCTCTAGCAACAGGTTGCGCGGCTGCACACGGCCTTTCCGCTCGGCGAGCAGCAACAGCAGCTTGAACTCGGTCGGGGTGAGATCTATCTCGCGTCCATCGACCGTCACGCGATGCGCTGTGCTGTCGATCCGCAGTGGTCCCAACTGCTGGACGTCTCCGGTCTCCTCGTGACCGGCTTTTACGCGTCGCAGAATCGCGGCAACTCGAAGAACCATCTCCTGCGGGCTGAAAGGCTTGGTTAGATAGTCATCGGCTCCCAGCGTGAGTCCCTTGATGCGGTCGCTCTCTTCGCGTCGCGCGGTGAGCATGAGCACGGCGATTCGCGCGGTATTTGGGTCGGCTCTGAGCTCCTGCATCACCTCGAGCCCGGAGAGGCCCGGGAGCATCAGGTCCAGAACGACCAGCGCCGGCCTGTCTCGTCGCGCGGCGGCAAGCCCCTCAGGTCCGCTGGTTGCGGTGGAGACGGAATACCCCGATTTCGCGAGATGATAGGCTACGAGGGCGACAATGTCGGGCTCATCGTCCACGACGAGTACGCGCTCAGCGGAAGTGCCCGTTTCAGTCACGGGTTCAAGTTGTCCGATCAGGCGACATGGCGTCAACTCGGCACTTGTCACGAACACGTTACGATAACGTTGCACTCCCTCGTAGGGGGACGGCCGCGTAGCTTTGCAGGTCATCAACAGACATTGGAATTGCCCAACACCATGAGATTCCGCCACTCGTCCACAGCTTTTCTGATCGCATTGGCCTGTGCTCCGGCGCAGTTGCCGCGCTCTTCGGAGTCTGTCGATCTCGTGATTGCCACAACAACCGATGTGCACGGACGCGTAACCGCCTGGGATTACTACGCGAACAGGCCCGAGACTATTCGGGGTCTCACCCGCGCGGCCACGATCGTCGATTCTGTAAGGGTCGCCAATCCGGGTCGCGTGATACTTCTCGATGCCGGAGACTTGCTTCAAGGGAATCCGCTCGCGTATGTCACGGCGAAGGTCTCAGCCAACCGCGTGAATCCCATCATCGCGGCGATGAACGCGATGCACTACGACGCCGCGGCGATCGGGAACCACGAGTACAACTACGGCGTTCCGTACCTCGACACGGCTGTGAAACAGGCGACGTTTCCGTTCCTGTCAGCGAACACTTACCGCCTGGATCCCGCCGACGTTCACGCCTACAGCCCGTGGACGATCATCGATCGCGCCGGAATCAAGGTTGGAGTGGTTGGCGCAACGACTCCGGGCGTGACGCTGTGGGACGCCGAAAATATCAAGGGACGGCTTCGCTTCGGCGATATAGTTCCGGCGGTACGCCAGGCGGTGCAGAAAGCGCGCGGCGCTGGGGCGGACATCGTGCTCGTGACCGTCCACTCGGGTCTCGACGAGCCGTCGAGCTATGACACGGTGACGACTGGGGTGCCCAGCGAGAACGTGGCGGCGAGAATTGCCCGCGAAGTGCCGGGAATCGATCTCGTTCTCTACGGACATTCCCACAAGGAAGTCCGCGGCATGACAGTCGGCGAGACGTTGCTGATCCAGCCGAAGAACTGGGCGACGAGCGTGGATGTCGCGCACCTCGCTGTTTCGCGAGTCGGAGGCGGCTGGCACGTCACTGAAAAAAGAAGTGATCTGGTTCAGGCGGCGGGCCACGCAGAGAATCCGGCGGTACTCGCGGCGACGGGCTCAATTCACCGTGCGACGGTAGCCTACGTCACGACGCCAATCGGGACCACGCCCGAGCGGTGGACCGCGGATTCCGCGCGCGTCAAGGACACGCCACTGATCGACTTCATTCTGGAGACGGAACGCGAAGCCGCTGGATCGGATCTGGCTTCGACAGCCGCGTTCTCCACTGACGTCACTATGGGCCTGGGCCCGATAACCATCGCGCAGGTCGCGCAGCTCTACCCATACGACAACACACTGCGCGCCGTGCGCATTACCGGCAGGCAGCTTCGCGACTACCTCGAATTCAGCAGCCGCTACTACAAGACCCTTCCGTCTCCAACAGAGCCGCTGGAGACCGAACCGCAGATCCCCGGCTACAACTTCGACATAGTATCCGGCGTGGACTACGAAATCGACGTCTCGAAGCCGGTTGGATTTCGACTCACGCGCCTGGACTACAAAGGTTCGCCGGTTCGTGATACGGACACGTTCACAATGGCGCTAAACAACTACCGGCAGACTGGCGGCGGCGGCTACGCGATGCTTAGCGGCGCGCCGCTAGTGTACGACAAGCAGCAGGAGATCAGGCAACTTCTCATCGATGAAGTGAAAAGGCGCGGAGTTCTGAAGCAGGAAGACTATTTCACACCAAACTGGCGGCTGGTGCGAGGGCCCGGTCTCGAGATCAATGACCGCGGAGGAGGAGTGCCGTTGGTCGGTGCGCTGCCGGTCATGCAGCCCGCGTTCCCCCGCGGAGCCAGGTTTCTGCGCATCATCGCCACCAACGATTTTCACGGCGCGCTGGAGCCACGACCGGACGCCTCAGGGGTAAGACGCGGAGGTGCTGCCTACGTTGCGTCGGCGTTGGACCGGGCGCGGAGGGAATGCCTTCCCGGGTGCGAAACCATTCTATTGGACGCCGGCGATCTCTTTCAGGGGACCCTCGCGTCGAACCTGGCTTACGGGCGCCCAGTGGTCGAGTACTACAATAGAATGGGCTACGCCGCATCTGCTCTGGGAAATCATGAGTTCGACTGGGGAGTCGACACCCTCCAGGCCCGAATGCGCCAAGCGTCGTTCGGAATCTTCGGCGCCAACGTGCGAGACACGGCTGGGCGAGATGTGAAATGGATTCCGAATGACACCATCGTTACCCGTGGCCGAACCAAAATCGGCATCATCGGAGTGTCGACAGTCAACACGCCTACGACGACGCGCGCTGCCAACGTCGTCGGTCTCCGCTTCGATGATCCCGCCCCCATCGTCGACAGTATCGGCAGGGCGCTGAGGAGACGAGGCGCAAATTTCGTGATCGTCATCGCCCACGCCGGCGCGACCTGCGGGACGGATGGGGCGGGTGCCTGCAACGGCGAGATCATCGACCTCGCCAGAAAAGTAAAAACGAAGGTCGATGCGATAGTGAGCGGCCACACCCACACGCTGGTCAATACAGAGGTCAACGGAATCCCGATCGTGCAGGCTCGCTCGAGTGGAAGGGCGCTCGATATTCTTGACTTGCCGACGGGTCCTGACGTTGGCCGGGCAGTGAGGCACGAAGTCCGCGAGCTCTCGGTCGATACCATCAAGCCGCTTCCGGCTGTCGCCTGGATCGTGCGAAGAGCGGTCGCGCGTGTGGCACCGCTCGTGAAGCGCCACGTCGCCACTATACCGGTCACACTCGCTCGGCAGGGGCCGCAATATCCGCTTGGCAACCTGATTGCCGATGCGCAGAGATGGGCGGGGAAGGGCGATGTCGCGATCATGAACAACGGCGGCATCAGAACCGAGCTGAGAGCGGGCGAGGCAACCTACGGCTCGCTATTCGAGATCCAGCCGTTCGGCAACACGCTTTACTCTCTCACGATGACCGGCCCGCAGCTTCGTGGATTGCTGGAGGAGATGCTGGGCAAGTCTTCAGTCAATGATCATGTAAGCGGAATTACCATCAAGTACGACCCGTCGAGGCCCCGAGGGTCTCGCATCGTTTCGGCGACAATGGCCGACGGAACTCCTTTATCCGACACGCGCGATTACAACGTCATTATGAACGATTTCCTGACCACCGGGGGCGAAGGCTACAACGCCGGCGCGCGGGCGAGTGCGTCACGGCCCCTCAACATCGTCGATCTCGACGCGCTCATCGATTATCTCCGCACATTGCCCGGGCCAATCCGGGCACCGACGGAGATACGAATTGCGCCCGCTGCGCAATGAGCGAGACAGTCCGGATTTACATCAACGCCAAGCCGGTCGAAATCGCCGCGTCAGCGACGGCTCTCGACGCGGTCGAGGCTTGGGATGCGACCCAGGCGGCCGCAATCCGCCGTGGCGAGCGTCTGATCACCGACAGCCG
>DASYVU010000120.1:0-10183 GCA_035936715.1 Gemmatimonadaceae bacterium | reverse complement strand
GTCACCGATAGCTACAGTCCGCGTGACAGGAAGGTCTTTCGCCAGGGAATGCACAAGCTCGATAAAGCGAGTGACAAGGCGTACGGCGTCTCATTCGTGAAGGCGACGCCGCAACAGCGGCTGACGCTGCTCAGTGTTCTCGATCGCGAGCAGTTCGATGAGGGCGAGAGGCAGAGAGCTGAGGGGATCAAAAGGACCGAGGCGTTTCTCAATGAAAAGACGGCGCCCGTAGGCGACGTCAATCCTGCGACAGCGATGGCGGAGCGGCCGCCAGCGCACTACTTCCGGATGATGAAGGAGCTGGCGCTGCTGGGATACTTCACGTCGGAGATCGGGTGCACGCAGGCGCAGCGCTACGCTGAGACGCCGGGTCGCTACGATCCGTGCTTGCCGTATCACCCCGGTGAGAAGGCTTGGGCCTCGCACGCTTGATCTGGTTGCAGGATAAGCGGCGAGGCCAGGTCCTGTAGTAATGTTAGTGTAATGGGAACGTGAGTTTCCTCCCGCCAGCCGCCCCTGTCGCACTAAAAATGCGACAGTCTCGCCACTTAACTCCACCAGGCGCATATGAGATCACTCGTTCCCATACTCCTAGTCACATTCGGCGTCGCGTGCACGGCAAGGGATTCTGGCACCGCCAAGACCGATACGACGTCGACTACAGCTTCCTCGAGCACCGAAAAAGCAATCGGCTCAACGGAAACGGCTGTCGCACCCGAGGTGAATCCCCCCGGGGACATCCCTGATAGCCAGGCCTTCGTCAAATACACGAACACCGCCGGCGGTTATCAGCTCGAAGTTCCCGAAGGCTGGGCGCGCACCGAAAACGGCGCCGACGTCACCTTCGTAAACAAGTACGATGGCGTGAAGGTCCACGTCACTTCTGCGACCTCCGCGCCGAGCGCCGCCAGTGCGCAGGCGAACGAGGTAAAGCAGCTCCAGTCTCAAAGTCACGCCGTCACGATCAGCGGCGTGTCGGAGGTCAATCTGCCCGCCGGGAAAGTGGTCGTCATCAAGTACACGTCGAACTCGGACGCCGATCCGGTCACCAACAAGCGGCTCCGTCTGGATAACCAGACGTACCTCTACTACAGGAACGGCAAAGAGGCACAGCTCACGGTGTGGGCGCCCCTGGGTGCGGACAACATCGACCAGTGGAACCGGATGGCGAAAAGCTTCCGGTGGCAGTGACCTCTCCGCCGGGCAGCTCGGCGCTCGCTTCGTCCGTCACTCCAGCGATCGAAGCGCGCGAGCTATACCGGTTCTACCACGTCGGCGACGACGAGACGCAAGCGCTGCGCGGGGTGAGCATGGAAGTGAACCCCGGCGAGATCGTCGCGGTCGTCGGTCCGTCCGGCAGCGGGAAATCCACTCTCATGGCGTGCATCGCCGGACTTGACGAGCCGGACGGCGGATTCGTCTACATCAACGGCGAACGTCTCACCCGTCGTGACGAGAAGACCCGCACCAGGCTCCGCGCTCGCTTGATCGGAATCCTGCTCCAGAGCGGGAATCTGTTCGATCACCTGACCGTGCGGCAGAATGTGCGGCTGAAGATGCACCTCGCCGGCCAGCGTGACGACGCCCGCATCGCCGAAGTTCTCGAGCTCGTCGGAATCAGCTCACGCGGTGATGCCTATCCGCCACATCTTTCCGGCGGCGAAGCGGCGCGAGCGGGACTCGCCGTAGCGCTCGCTCCCAAGCCTCCCATTCTCATCGCCGACGAGCCGACCGGCGAGGTCGACGCCGAAACGGAGCGGCGCATCCTCGCGCTCTTCGAAGAGCATCGACAAGACGGCGGCGCGATCCTCATTGTCACCCACAGCGACGCCATCGCCGAGCGCGCGGACCGCATCATACGCATCGAGGACGGAAAGATTCTGAAGGGCTCCCGATGACCGACATACTAGCCGAAGCGGTCGGTGCGGGCCGGGTGTTCCGAACGAACGGCAGCAAAGTCGTTGCGCTGAAACACGCGACGTGCAGGATCGAGCGCGGTGACCGCATCGCCCTCGTCGGTCCGTCCGGCAGCGGCAAGTCGACGCTGCTGCATCTTCTCGCGGGGCTCGACGAGCCTACCCGCGGTACGATTCGCTGGCCGGCTCTGGGAGAGCGTGAGACTCTTCGCCCAGCGAAGATCTCTTTCGTGTTTCAGACAGAGAGTCTCCTGGCGCCGCTCACCGTCCTCGAGAACATCGAGGTTCCACAACTTCTCATCGGCTCTAACCCGGACGAGGCGCGGAACGACGCTGCCCTGATACTCAGGGCGCTCGATCTCGCTGAGCTCGCCGACAAGCTGCCGGAGGAGATCTCCGGAGGACAGGCGCAGCGCGCCGCCGTCGCGCGCAGCCTCATTACGCGGCCGGCCCTGATTCTCGCCGACGAGCCGACCGGACAACTCGATCATCACACAGCCAAGCACCTGCTCAGTCTTCTCCTGCGCCGCATCAAGGGCACCGACACCGCGCTCGTCATCGCTACGCACGATCCGTTCATCGCGAGCCGCATGGAGACGCAGTGGACAATGGATCACGGGGTGCTGCGATGAGGGCGATCACTACCTGGCTGTCTGGCCTCGTTCGCCGGCGATACGGGCGGATGCTGCCGGCTGTGCTAGGAGTCAGTCTCACCATCGCCCTGCTGTCCATTCTTGGCATCTTCATCAACGCCAGTGCGGCCACAATGACTCAGCGCGCGGTTGAGGACGTTCCCATCGACTGGCAGATCGAGCTAGTAGGTGCTGCCACTGCTGACTCCATCGAGCAGCAGCTGAATCAATCTGTGACTGTGCGCGCGATCGACCCGGTCGAGTATGCCGACGTGAGCGGATTCACGGCGAAGAGTGGCGGCAACACGCTTGGCGGCACCACTCAGACTACGGGTGAGGGGAAAGTGCTCGGCATCACGCCCGCGTACTGGAAGGATTTTCCCGGGCTGCTGAGGCCGATGCTTGGCGCCGCCGACGGAATTCTGATCGCGCAGCAGACGGCCGCCAATCTTCACGTGTCCGTGGGCGATACGATCACCATCACTCGGATCGGGTTGCCACCGCTGACGGCGCGCATCGACGGAGTGGTCGATCTACCCCAGGCCGACGCTCTCTTTCAGGCGATCGGTGTTCCACCCGGGGCGGCGCCGCAGGCTCCCCCGGACAACGTGCTCGTCGTTCCGATGGATGTATGGCATAAATGGTTCGATCAGCAGGCGGTCGTCCGACCGGGCACGGTGCGCACTCAACTGCATGTGAGGCTCGGTCACACGTTTCCGGACGACCCACGCGATGCGTACGTGTACGTGCAGCAGCTCGCGCACAACTTCGAGGCTCGCGTCGTCGGCAGCGCGATTGTCGGGAACAATCTTGCTGCTCGACTCGATGCCGTAAGAGAAGATGCTCTCTATGCAAGAGTTCTCTTTCTTTTTCTGGGACTGCCGGGGGCCATCCTCGCGATCATCCTCACCTTCGCGGTGAGCGCTACGGGAGGAGATCGCCGGCGGCGAGAGCAGGCACTGTTGCGCGTGCGAGGCGCGACGACGCCGATGATTCTGCGACTGGAATCCCTCGAAGCGATCATCGTTTCCGTTCTAGCCGCGATCGTCGCGCTGATCATCACTCTGGTGATCGTCAGCCAGATGGTGACGATCCCGCTCGCCAGGCGGCAGACGGCGGGGGTGCTGGTGGTCGCGCTCGTGATCGGGATCGGTACCGCTCTGGCGGCGGTGATCATTCCTGCATGGCGAGAAGCGCGCGCCTCATCTGTGCGTGAAGGCCGACTCAGGCTAGGCCGCGGCGCGGCTCCATTCTGGGAGAGGACGTGGATCGATCTCATCATGCTCGCGATCGCGGGCCTGGTGTACTGGCGCACAGCTGCGGCGGGTTATCAGATCGTTCTCGCGCCTGAGGGAGTAGCGGCGACGTCGGTGTCGTACGGATCCTTTCTGGCCCCGCTCGCGCTCTGGATCGGCGTCGGGCTGCTTGTGACGAGAATCTTCCGGCACGGCCTGGCCCGCGGACGCGCGTTTGTGTCGCGCCTGTTCAAACCACTCGCCGGCGTGTTGTCGCCCATTGTCGCGGCGTCGGTGTCGCGTCAGGCTCGATTGATCACACGCGGTATCGTACTCGTGACGCTCGCCTTTTCCTTCGCGGTGTCTACGGCCGTGTTCAACACCACGTACAACGTGCAGTCACGCGTTGATGCGGCACTCACCAATGGCTCCGACGTCACCGTGACGGGAACGACAGCTTATCCGGCCGGTCAGCTGCTCGACAGCATCAGCAAAGTGCCGGGCGTACAAGCGGCGAGGGCAATGATCCATCGCTACGCGTACGTCGGCAACGATCTTCAGGACATCTACGGCGTCAACGCGCTGAACATTGGCGATGCCGCCGACTTGTCGAACGCGTTTTTCGCCAGCAACGACGCGCGCGGGACTATGGCGAAGCTGGCCGCGGAGCCCGACGGCGTGCTGCTCTCCCAGGAGACGGTCAACGACTTCCAGCTGAAGCTCGGTGACCTGGTCAATGTTCGTTTGCAGAACTCGAAGGACCACCAGTATCACCCCGTGCCGTTCCATTTTATCGGAGTGGTGCGGGAGTTTTCGACGGCGCCAAAGGACTCGTTCATCCTCGCCAACGAGGGCTACGTCGCGTCGCAGACCGGTGAGCCCGCGCGCGAGGTAGTGTTGATTCGCGGCAAAGTCCCGCCGGCGCAGCTGGCGAAATCCATCGAGCCAATCGCCGCCAAGGTGCCCGGGGCGCGTGTCACCGACCTCGGCTCCGTTCTCAAGTCGGTCAGCTCGAGCCTCACGGCGGTCGATCTGCACGGACTCACCTGGATCGAGCTGTCGTTCGCGATCCTGCTGATCGCGGGAGCGAGCGGGCTCGTGCTCGGACTGGGGCTGATCGAGCGCCGCCGCGATTTCGCGCTGCTCGCGGCGATGGGCGCGAAGGGGCGTCAGCTGGGATCTTTCCTCTGGACCGAGGGCCTGATCATTCTCGTCGCCGGAATGGTGCTCGGCTTCGCGACAGGACTCGGGATCGCGAAGATGCTGGTGAAGGTGCTGACGGGCGTATTTGATCCGGCGCCGCAGTCGCTGGCCATTCCGTGGGTGTATCTGGTCGTGCTGATTCTTGCTGGAACTTTGTCTACTGTTCTTGCTGTTGTGATCGCGCAGAGGGTCACCCGGAAGAGATCTCTTGAGGCGCTCCGCACTATCTAGGGCCTCGGCGTCGGGATCGCGGAGCTAGCGCGGCACCCCCAACGCCGCACCCTCCAGATCCGGCCGTAGCGCAACCGCCTCTCTCAGATACACGTGCGTCTCGAGCCGCCGGGGGGCGCGCAGCTCCACCTGCAGGAGCGTCCTGAGACAGCGGGGCAGCGATCCTTCGACCGGAATCTCACTCGCGCACAGAAGCGGCACCCCGACCCAGCCCATATCGCGCGCGGCGAGGGCAGGGAATACTGATCGAAGGTCCTGAGTTACCGTAAAGATCACACTGACGATCTCATCGAGCTCGAGGCAGTTTCGCTCTACGATGTGCTGAAGCAGCTCGCGCGTCGCATCCGCAATCTGCTGCGGGTTGTCTTCTTCGACCGAAGTAGCTCCACGAATCGCATGGGTGCGTCGCCAAAGGCCTGAGCGCTCGGAGACGACGGCGACGAACTTCGTATAATTGTCGCGCTGATCCTGAACTCCTTCCTCCAGAACAGCGAGTCCGTAACGCTCGGCCGCGGCGCGACTGGCGATTGCCGCGCGGGAGAGATCGCCACGCTCCGCGACCTCGCGCGCTGCGCCGCCGGTGTCGAAATACTTGCTCTGCTTTATCCACGGGTGGGTCTCGAAGAAGCGACTGCACTGCGCGAGCGCGACCGGATGACTGGCAGCAGTGGTCAACCCCTCGAGCGTCGCGCCTTTGGGAGCGAGCAGGCAATGGCGCACCGGAACGAGCGCCTCGCCGACAGTTCGCATGTCGGGATAAGCGGCGAGTGCGTGCCACCCAGCATCGACTCTGCCGACTATGGAGTTCTCCACGGGAATCACGCACGCGTCGGCTTCACCTTCCTGAACGGCGCGAACTGCGCCGGTGAATGTGGGAACAGGAATCTGCTCCACCCGGTGCCGCCATATCTGCGCGATCGCGCTCTCGGCGTACGCCCCGCGGTCGCCCTGAAACGCGACGCGCATCGTCAGGTCTCGCGCGCGAGCCTCACCAGAGGTCCGCGGTCCCGTACCATTTCGATTTAAGGTTCCAGATTTCACCATGACTGTCCCGACAAGGGTTAGCGAAGTGGGTTGTCGCCACGCGCGGGGCTCTGAAAAACGAAGGCCCCCGCGATTGGCGGAGGCCCGGAGTCTTCTTGCGCTGTCTGCTCTACCTTACTGCGCGCGCGACCGGGACCCCCATCGGCCGTAGCCGAAGAAGCCGTAGTAATAGCTGGCGCTAAAGAGAGTGTTCACGGGGGAAAGGATATGACCGTGCCCGGGAAAAGTAAAGAGTGAGATGGGCGCGGCGTAGAGGAGGTCCGTTAGACCCGACTTTTAAATGACGCGGGCGGCGTCAGGCTCGATGCAGATGTTTGGCAGCTGCTAGCTCTACGCCGAGCAAAGCTAGTTGAATATGGTGAACCCCCCACTAGTCCCCCCGAACCTCGGGTTCACGATGTTGTTGAAGATCGACCCGAAGCTGTAGCTGAAACCCAGCTGGACGAAGTAGCTGTACGACGTCTCGAGCTGGCGCCGGCGGAGCAGTCGCTCCTGATCGCTCAGATTACCGCGCGGGAGATAGAGCTGGTCGCGGAGAAGGGAGAGTTGCCCGAACGAAAAGAAGGAAAATCCCTTGAACAGCCTTAGATCGAGGGCGTTGAAGAAAACGAGATGTTTCTTGGTGAAATCATCGACGTAGGCTGCCCCTTCGAGCGAGCTGCTGATCGATCCCCACGTCTGCTTCACGTCGATCGACGCGGTCAGCGTCTGATCGCCGCGCACCTCGCTGATCTTGTCGAAGATGGTGGTGTCCTGGTACCGGAAAAAGTTGATGCCTGGTGAGTACTGGAGCGTGAGCACCCGCCTCGTCGACTGAGAGTATGGAAAGAAGTTGTACTCGACGGCGGGTGAGAACCGGATCGCGCGCTTCTGATTCAGGTAAGTCGACGACGTCCACGACGCGCGCTGGCCCGCCGACCAGCGTTGGCCGAGGCTCTTGACGATCAGGTCGCTGAACCCGTAGCCGTGAGAATAGCTGTTGAACTTGCTGCCGTCGCTGAGAATGAATCTGCTCTGGTTGTAGTTGCCGTAACTGGTCAACGAGGTCTTCCACATCTCCGTTGTGCGGCTCGCGTTGACCGATCCGTTCAGCGAGACGAAGTTGCTCGACTTCTCACCGTTTCCATATCCACTCGCGTTCATCCTGAACACCCAGAGATTCCATCGGTCCCTGGCCGCGGCTTTCGAGGCCGAGTCGCCGGTGGGCGCGGTGTAGGTGACATCGAAGCGACCTGCCTGACCGAGGTGCGCGTAGTAGCGGACCAGACCAAGCCTGATGATCCGCGCCAGTCCCCGTCTCAGATCATCCTGACTCGCACTCGGTGGCGACACGTACGTGAGAGTGTCGGCGACGTGCGCGAGCTCTTTCTGTCCGATGAAATGCAGAGTAAACTCGGTCCCGCCGCCACCAGTGGGCTGATTGGTCACGAGAATGTGGACCTGCGCATCCTGCCGGTCTCGCACGTAGTCCACGAAGTTGATCTCCGTCCGCATGAAATCGAAATCGCAGAAGTTGCAATCGAGAAACACGCGGAGTCTGACGGACGGCGGAGCGGAATCTTTGGGAGCCGGTTGGGGAGTTGGCTGCTGCGCCTTCGAGAACGACGGAGCGACAGCCCACAGAGTGGCCAACAAAAAGAAGAATCCGATGCGTGACGGGCGCATAAACATAAATTCGGCAAAAGGAATGTTGGTTGTAAGAGGGCCCACACCTACATTAAGGCGGCCCGCTAAAGCGCCCACGCCAAGGAAACTTTGACCGATCTTCTCGACCAGCTGCAACGTTCGCTCGGCAGCAACTACACGGTTAAGCGGGAGATGGAGGGCGGTGGAATGTCTCGCGTGGTGCTCGCGCGCGACGAATCGCTTGGCCGGGATGTGGTCGTGAAGGTATTCTCTCCGGAGCTGACGTACTGGGTCTCTGCAGAGCGATTCACCCGCGAGATCAAGCTCGCCGCCGCGCTCCAGGAGCCTCACATTGTGCCGGTGCTCAGCGCGGGTCAGACAGAAGATGGCCTTCCGTACTACACGATGCCGTTCGTGCGGGGTGAATCGCTACGCGCGCGCATCAGCAAAGGCCGGATTCCAATCGAGGAAAGCCTGACCATTCTGCGCGATGTCGCGTGCGCTCTCGCCTACGCGCACAGGCAGGGCATTGTACACCGTGACATCAAGCCGGAGAACATTCTGCTCAGCGAGGGCACGGCGGTCGTCACTGACTTCGGAATCGCGAAGGCGCTTCAGGCAGCGAGGGCAGCGCCGCGTCAGGGCATGCTCACTGCCACCGGTGCGTCGCTCGGAACCCCGATGTACATGGCTCCAGAGCAGGCGGCGGCCGATCCATCCACGGATCAACGAGCGGATATCTACGCGTGGGGTGCCGTCGCCTACGAGGTTATCTCCGGGAGACATCCCTTCGCCGACAAGACCTCGCCCCAGGAGCTGTTGGCCGCGCAGATGTCGGATACTCCGCGCCCGCTAACAGCCAACCGGGGACTGCCACGGTCCGTCGCCGCTCTCGTGATGCGCTGCCTGTCGAAAAACCGTTTGATACGTCCCGCCGCAGGGACGGAGTTGCTCGCAGCGCTCAACGAATCGTCAACCGGGTCGCGGTTTCCGGCTCTCGAGTTGCCCTCGCGTCGCGGTTGGGGGGCAATCGCCGCAACGATCGCCATCGCCCTCCTTGTGGCGGCAGGAACTGTCTGGCGCGCGCGCACCGCGTCGGCGGCCGGACCGCCGCTGATCGCAGTGCTTCCGTTCGAAACCGAAGGCGCGGGCAGCGATCCGAGCTTCGCGGACGGGCTCGGCGACGCCGTCACAGGCAAGCTCGCCCGACTCACCGGCCTGCGTGTGATCGATCGGAAGAGCGTCATCTCTCTCACGGCCGCTTCGCGGACGACCCCCCAGCAGGCAGGAAAAACCCTGGGCGCTGAATTCGTCCTCCGGGCATCCGTGCGCTGGGCGAGGGGAGCTGATGGTCGGCCGCAAGTGCGGGTCAGCCCGGCTCTCGTGCGAGTATCCGATGGCACAACGACCTGGGCGGGCGAGCCGGAGATCGTCTCGCCGGCGGACCCCTTCACAATCCAGGCGAGCGTTGCGACGAAGGTTGCCGAGGCACTGGATGTCGTCCTGGTAGCCCGCGACCGCACGAAGCTGGCAATGCGCGAGACGAGTGATACGGGCGCTTTCGCCGCGGTCGTGCGTGGCAAGCGCATCCTCGAGGAGAACACGGGCGCGTCGTTCTCGGAATACGCGAACGCGCTGCTTCAGTTCGAATATGCTTACCAGCAGGACCCGGCTTATACGGACGCCCTCGGAGGGGCGGCCAACACCCTGGCGAAGATGTCGCAGTATACGGGGGGAACGAGGCTTCTCGACTCGGCTTCAATCCTCGCGCGGCGCGCTCTGAGAATAGATCCAACGCAGGTCAGCGCCATCTCCACGCTGGCGTTTCACGGGTTTGACCGCCCGTCCGAGGCCCTCGCCATCGTGAAGCGGGCGGTGCGAGATAACCCATCGAGCGTCGAGCTTTTGGCGTACGAACAGAAGGTGCTCGTATTTGTGGGTGACTCCGCCGGCGCGTGGGAAGCCGTAGAGCGCGTCGTTCCCCTCGCGCCTGCGTCCAGGTCGGTGCTCGCGACCAGCTTCAATACCGCGTTGGTCCTACGAAGGTACAGGGAGGCGGCGGAGCTTCTGGCGCGGGAGCGAGCGCTCGATCCCGCGGCTGTTGGACCGATCTTCGATGCCTTGACGCTCGCCGAAAAGCTCGGTGACAACGCGGGTGTTGGGCGAGCAGTGCGGGAGCTGCGAGCACGCGGGGGCAGACTGGGTGCACAGGACGGGGAATTCCTGCGCAATGGAGATGCGGCGCTCCAGAACGAGCTCGCCAACGGTTCTCTGGCCTCGTTCGCACCGGGGTCCG
>DASYVU010000119.1:0-2800 GCA_035936715.1 Gemmatimonadaceae bacterium | reverse complement strand
CGGCTCAAGACCATCGCCGACGACGAAGACCTGAGGCGCTACATCCTCTAGGTCATTGTGGACCGAGGTGACAACCGAAGACGAGCACCTCCGAGACGACCGTCGATGCAGGAAGACGGGCGAGGCCGACTTTGTCGAGGTCTCCGCGGTACCTGGCGTCTCCCGCCAACGCCAGCCGGAAACTCATTCCGCAGTGTTCTGGGGACGCGATAAAAAACGCGCCTTCGCCCGCCATGCCGCGCGGGTTCTTTAGCCGAAGAAGTCTGACGATGTCGGTACCGACACCGAGTGAGTCGACCGTCCGGAGCCGCGGCGACCATACCACGATTCTCCACACTCGGCCGCTGACTATTTCAGCTTCAACCGTATCGCGTGAGAGCTCGACGGCGACTTTCCGCTGGGGCATACCTTCAGCATCCTGGACAGTTGTGTCCCGAACAATTCGGCACCTCTGCCGAACGGACTCCACGGTCGCCCCGATGCGGAGCTGACCAATCCCCTCCTCGCCGACAACCTCGTCGCCGCACGCGGTTGCCTGGCGGATCGCGGCTACCATTGGAGAAGCAGAGGACGTTGAAGCAGGCGGCTGTCCTGGCTTTGCCTCACAGCCCATCACTGCGAACACCAGCATCAGCCGACGCATGACCCCGCCCGGTTCAAGAATTGAGCATCACTGTACTGCGCGCTTCCTTCCCACGATTACCATCCCGTATGCAGTCAGATTGACGAGTAGAGCCAAACTGCCGAGCACTATCTGCATTGAGCGCGTGAGCCCCGCCGGATACAAAAGCGGCTGGATGTAGTGCTGGATGAAGCCGCCGCTGTAGCCGGCCTCACCGCCGCGCGTCCTGAATGAGTTCTCCAGCGGCGTAAGCGGACAGAACCAACCCGTGTACTCGATGAGAACACCCCAAATCGCGGCGGGAAGGTGCAGCCACGCAAGCCTCGGCCACCGCAGGACGAGGAGTCCTCCGAGCACCACGAAGAAAACAAATGCCAGGTGAACGACGAGTACGAGATCGGCGAGCCCGCGGTAGATCAAGCCAGGGGAGCGTCGAATTTCATCCTTTCAACGAGCGCGTCGAATCGAGGCTCGGCGCGTAGCGGATCGACAATCGGGTGCACACGGAGATAGGCGGCCCATCCACGCCTTTCCTCGATCGCGCGCTCCGTCCAGTCGAGAGCCTTTTGCTTCTCTCCGAGCGCGATGTAGCTGATCGCGAGCTCGACGGGGGATACGTAGTCGGTCTTGGTCCTTTCCTCCAGCTCCGCCGCTACCTGCCGCGCATATGACGGATCGCCGGCCGCCGCCAGGGAGTAGCCGAGCGTCACCTTGGTGAAGGTTCCGCACTCGGGAGCCAGCGCCAGCGCCTCGCGAAGTACTCTCTCGGCGGCAGGGAAGTGTTTCTCGAAAGTCAGAATCAATCCCTGAATCCGATAGCTCTCCTCCGCGGTAGGATTCATGGCGATGGCGCGATCGAGATGGTAGCGCGCCTGCTCGTATTTTCGCGCGTACAGGTAGCAATAGCCGAGACTGCGCCGCACTGACACAGACGCGGGATCGTTCTCCTGCGCAGTGTGCGCCTGGAGCAGGGCTTCGTCGAACTTCCCTTGCGACGCAAGCAGGAAGGCGTACCACTGGTGCGACGCCGCGTACCGAGGATCAAGCGCGATCGCGTGGCGGAATTCCCTGGCCGCGCCGTCCCAGTCCCAGTCGTAGATGAAGAGACTCCACGCCAGCGATGCGTGCGCTTCGGCGAGCGTATCATCCAGCGCGATCGCTTTCCGGGCGTAGAGCTTTGCCTTCTCGTGGCCTTCGTGAACCGGAACGTTGCGGTAATCGATGTGAAGCGAGTACGAGTCGGCCAGCCCCGTGTAGGCCAGCGCATACGTGGGATCGAGGGCGATCGCTTCCTCGAAGTACTTGATGCCTTCAAACACTCCCTCGGATGTGCGCTTGTTCCAGGCGTAGCGGCCGCGCAGGTACAGGCCGTAAGCTTGCACGTTTTCCGTGTGCCGGTTCGTTCGAGCGGGAGCGATGTCCGCGAACGACGTCGAGCGAAGAGTCGTCACGATCGTGCGCGCGATTTCATCCTGAATGGCGAAGACGTCGTGCAGCTTGCGGTCGTAGCGCTCGGACCACACCAGACGTCCATCGTCCGTAGACGAGAGCTGCACCGTAATGCGGAGATTCTCTCCCGAGCGGCGCACCGATCCCTCGAGAACCTCGGACGCTTCGAGCAGCGCACCAATGGCGCGCACGTCCTGAGCCTTCCCCTTGAGCGCAAATACAGAGGTGCGAGATGCAACGCGCAGCCCTTCCACTTTGGCGAGAGCGTTGATCAGCTCGTCGGTGATTCCGTCGCTGAGGTATTCGTTGTCGGGATCAGGGCTCGAGTTCACGAAGGGCAGTACGGCGATGGTGCGCGTTGTCGCGGCGAACGGTCGATTTGGCTCGAGACGCGCGCGGGTCAGGGCGTCGCAGAAGTCAACGATGCTGGGGTAGCGCTGAACCGGATCCTTTGCCAACGCCTTTTCGAGCACTCTCTCGAAGCCGGCAGGCGTATCCGGACGCAGGATCCTCAGCGGACGCGCTTTCTCCGTGACCTGCTTCGCCATCGTTGCGCGCGGCGTCGCTCCCTTGAACGGCGGCTCGCCAGCGAGCATCTCGTAGAACACGCAGGCGAGTCCGTAGACGTCGCCCGCAACTCCGATCTCGGTCTCGCCCGATGCCTGTTCGGGACTCATGTACTCCGGAGTGCCGAGCGCGAACCCTCCGATGGTGATTGGCTCATCGCCC
>DASYVU010000118.1:0-50179 GCA_035936715.1 Gemmatimonadaceae bacterium | reverse complement strand
GCGTTCGCTGCGCTGCAGCTCGCCGCGCCACGCAATCACCCGAGCAAGTCCTTTCTGAGCATTGGCGTCGCCGGTTCTCGCCAGATGGGTGTACATCGCTTCTGCTTCGTCGAACTGGCCGTTCCAGGAGAGCGCCCGTGCGTACTCGATCGATGCTTCGCGGTCCGTGGGATGCTCTGCGACCCAACGCTTGTACGTGACCAGCGCTTCAGGCAGCCGGCCCGCCCAGGCGAGCGTTTGCGCGCGTCCGAGAGCCGCATCACGATATGACTTGTTCTGAGCGATCACTGAATCGTAGATGGCTAGCGAGGACGCGTAATTGCCTCCCCATGCTAATGCGCGAGCCAGCGCGAGGCGACCCTCGCCATAACCGGGATTGAGCGCCACGTAGCGGCGAAAGAGTCTGACACCCTCGTCCAAGCGGTTGTCCCAGGAGCGAAGCGTCGCGAGTCGAAAGATCGCGAGAGAGGCGGATGAGTCACGGGCGACAGCAGCCTCGTACAAGCTGGTGGCCAGGAGATACGATCCGGCCTGCCACGCGCTGTCGGCGCGCGTGAGGAGCACCTTTTGGTCAGCCGGCTCGGCTGCGCGATTCGCCTGTCCAGCGAAAACACCCGCTGTAGCGGGGGTGCGTCCGGTTGCGGTCGCGCATGCCGTCAGGATGGCGAGTGCGGCGAGCGTCAACGACGGCCGGCAGGAATCAAGAAGTCGGGGCATAGCTACCTGTGCTTTGAGGTGGGTCGCGGGGAGGCAGATTCCCGGAATCCCGGTGTCGGCCGCCCTATCAAGGACGACGCGACACGCCTTCAATAACGCCCCAAACGAACCCCTTAGAGAACGCTCCAGAAGTCGCGTCCGATATCGACGGAGAAGGTCCACCGCCCGCCTCGGAGCCCACGCGCGACGTCGAGCCGAATGACATCGAAAACCGTGAGTGCGCCGAGGCCAACCGCAGGATACCAGCCTTGTCTCGGCGCCTTGAAAGCGGCCGACCGATCGATCCAGACGGCCGTGGCGAAGGGGGCCAGAGTGATCGCACCCGGCGCTTTTCCGTATCTGCCGAGCGGGATCGGGATGAATGGCGCGAGAAAGCGCCATTCCAGCCGTTGGCTCACCCCGGCCCGGCTGACAAACTCGTGGAAATCGTACCCAGGCCCGCTGGTTGGACCACCGAGAAAGACGATGTGCTGCGCGGGAATGGAGTCGTGGCTCAGGACTCCGGCCGCGATCGTGTGCAACAACACTCGGCTAGATCCGAACGGTTTCTCGAGATCGACCACCAGCGAGGGCCGGAGCAACTTTGACTCGATGGTCGACGGGCGAATGACTCGGACGCCCGTGAGAGCGAAATGGGCGCCGAACTCGAACCCGCCGAAGGCCAGAGAGGTGGGCTTGTCCAGTCCGAGGGTCGCTCGAGCCTCCCGAAGCCCGACAGCAGGGATCGTAGGCTCGAACGTCCCCGTCGCCGGCCCGGCGTGAACGAACAGGGGATCGTGACGCGCATAAGCGGCCCCGAGTGACGGCCGCCATCCGAATCGGGCGAGCGACCACGTAAGAGATGCCCCGCGGACGTCATATGTGTCGGTGTAATCGCTTCCAAACTCCTGCGCCGCAATGCTGTTGCGCACGAGCGAAATCTCCTGATCGTCGCTCACGTCGCGATATTGTCGCTCCGCGGCGAGGATCAACGACGAGCCGGCGCCCGTTCGGTACTCGAGCGCTCCCCGCCCCTTTAGCTCCCGATCGCTGAATCCGTAGCGGCCGGACGCCGCGACCGCGAAGCCGCCTCCCACCCGCTGCAGAATACCACTCCCAAGCGCGAGTCCTTCCACCCGATTGAACCGGACGACGTCGGAAACGTGGCGCGCAGAGAAAGCGAAGCTGCGGCTGCGAGCAAGGGCCTGGCCGCGAACCAACGCGCGCGCTTCTTCCTGAACTTTCTTCACATCCTCGTCGGTGACGGCGCGAACATCGGGAGGCAGCGAATCGAGCACGCCCCCGGTGAATGGGAACGGTCTCTGCGCTCGCTCGGCGGGCGGGGCGAGCACTATCTCCGGCCCGGCAAAGAGGCTGGTCGGGATCCCTGTGTTCACCTCGTAGCAGCAAATCTCCCAACGCCCACGGATGATTCCCCGGGCCGGGTAGTCGAGCCAGGAGCCGGTGCGGCGGATCTCGATCTCCTGTCGGCGCGGCAGCCAGAAGCGGCCTTCTATCAACGCATTCTCGAGCACGACGGAGACATCCTCGAGATCTTTGTCGATCAGCGCCGCGCGGGTAAAGCTGAACGCCATGCGCACTACTTCGCCGCTCTCGCGATCGATAAAAACAGCGCCGACAGCGCGCGGCTTGCGATCGTCCTTGGGCCGAACTCTCACCTCATAAACATCGAGCACCCGCGAACCGAGACGAATCTGAAGTGAATCGTGAATCGCATAGTCGTACTCCTGAAGCCCCGCCGGAGAGAGTGGATGCGGAACGTCCTGAACTTCGTCTCCCTCGCCGATTCGGATGATGTTTCTGAAGTTGTTCTGGACGATGCCGAGGTGGTCGCGGTGATAGTTGATGTCGGTGGGAAGGAGCAGTGTGTCGCGGCGACCCATGATCCGCTGCTTGCTCAGGTCGGGAGCACGCCAATAGACTTCCAGCCCCAGCTCGTCCGCCTTCACGATCTTTGGCGGCTCGGGGAATCCTTCTCCAAATTGTGCGAGGAAGGTTACGTAGCCGTGTGCAGTCGCCTTGTAGTCTACGAGAGCCGTATCGGCGAGCTGATTCGCCCTTCGCTCGGTAGCGCGCTCGACGAGGGCGCGCGTCCGTGGATCGTTCCACGTCTGCGCAGCGCCGAGCTTGCTCGCGGCGACGATCATCACGAGGACTCGGATAGTGGAGCGCAGCTTCATGGAGGAAAGTTACTTGCGGGTTGAGCGGGAGCAATTGCGAGCGGACTCAAAGCGAGCCCATCAGTGAGCTTCGAAGATTTCAGGAAGCGCGCGGAAAACGCGACGCTCGTGCCGATCTGGAAGGATTGTCTGCTCGATACCGACACTCCGGTCTCGGCGTTCGCCAAGATTCGGCGTGGGCCGTTCGCGTTTCTTCTCGAGTCCGCTCCGGCCGGCGGTGAGACGTGGTCCCGCTACACCTACCTTGGCTCCGAGCCGCGCTGCGCCTGGCGCCTCGTGAACGGCGTAGTGGAAGACTGGACTGACGACCGCGGCTGGCACAACGCGCGCACGCCGGCAGATCCGCTGGCCGATCTCGCAGGCCTCGTCGACGGCGACCAGCCGGCCAAAGTGCCCGAGCTCGGGGATTTCTGGGGTGGAGTCGTCGGGTACTTCAGCTACGACGTGGTCCGGCTCATCGAGAAATTGCCGCACCGCTCGCCGCGCGGACTCGGGACGCCAGACGCGCTGTTCGTCTTCACGCGCTCGCTGGTGATCCTCGACAACCTTCATGGCCGCGCGAGGATAGTGATCTCGGTGCCCGTCCCGAGCGGATCGAGCGACGCGGAGCTCAAAGAGTTGTACGAGAGCTCCAGTAGGGAGGTCCAGGACATCCGGGCGCGATTGAGGGCGCCGGGCCATCTCAAATCGATGTCGCAGGATGTTGGCGCCCCGCCCGTCGAAGGCCGGTCGAGCTACGAGCGCGCGGACTTCATGGCACACGTAGAGCGAATCAAGGAGTACATCCGCGCGGGAGATTGTTTCCAGGCGCTGCTGTCTCGACGTATCGATGTCCCGCTCGATTTCGAGCCTTCGGATCTTTACCGCGCGCTCCGCGCGATCAATCCATCGCCATACATGTATCATCTCGTGCTCGACGGCGTTGAGATCGTCGGCAGCTCGCCGGAGCTGCTTGTGCGCGTCTCGGATTCTCACATTACACTTCGACCCATCGCCGGCACTCGGCGGCGTGGCGCGACGCCCGCGCAGGACGAGGAGTTATCGGCGGAGCTTCTCGCCGACGAGAAAGAGCGCGCCGAACACGTAATGCTGGTGGATCTTGGACGGAACGATGTCGGCCGGGTGGCGAAGTACGGAACCGTCAAAGTCACGGAGCTCATGAAGGTCGAGAAGTATTCTCACGTGCTTCACATTGTCAGTCAGGTCGAGGGGGATCTCAACGATGGACTCTCGGCACTGGATGTGTTCCGCGCGACGTTTCCCGCGGGGACGATGACAGGCGCGCCGAAGATCCGCGCGATGGAGATCATCGACGAGCTGGAGCCCGTCTCGCGTGGCCCGTACGCGGGCGCGATTGGATATATCGCGGCTGGCGGGAAGCGAATGGACCTGGCGATCACGATTCGCACCTGCATCATCGCCGACGGAGTAGCCTCGGTGCAGGCGGGCGCCGGGATCGTCGCCGATTCAGTACCCGAGCGCGAATGGGAAGAAACCACCAGCAAGGCCCAAGCCCTGTTGAGCGCCATTGCATCGGTGCGACAAGCCGGGAAGTCCCAGTAGATGATTGGTGTCACGATTCCATCTTATGAGCGCTTCGCCGTCGGTGGCGCGCGGGTCGTCGCTACGATGAGCTGCGCAGCGAGCATTCGTGGGGTGCTGGAGCAGGAGCGTCTTTACGAGTATGCCGCGAGGCAGCCGGACTCTGTTCCGCTCGTGGGGCGGGCGCCCGTGTTCGCGGTCAACCTGCCGGGCTCGTGCGGGCGAGTGGTCGTTCGACACAACATGCGCGGCGGCTGGATGGCAAAGGTGAGCAAGGATCTCTTCGTCCTGCCAACGCGTGGGTTTCGCGAGCTTATCGCGTCGTTGCGGCTGCGAGCGAGCGGCGTGAGCACGCCGGAGGTCGTCGCGTACGTTTCGTATCCGAAGAACTGGGTCCTCAGACGGTCAGATGTAGCAACCAGAGAGATAGTGAATGGGCACGATCTCTCCGTGACACTCGCGAAAGTTACGGATCACGATCACCGCGTGATGGTGCTCGACGCGATCGTAAAACTGCTGCGAGCGCTGACGCATGCGGGTGCTCACCATCCCGATCTGAACCTGAAAAACGTGCTTCTCACCGCCGGCGAAGGCGATGGACTCGACGCGCACGTGCTGGATGTGGACCGCGTCCGCTTCAGCTCCCCAGGCTCTCCACTCGTCGCGAAGGCGAATCTGGACAGGCTCATTCGCTCGCTGCGCAAATGGCGTGACAATTTCGAGCTTCCCTATTCCGCGGAAGACGAGGAGTATCTGCGTCTGCGGAGCAGCGAGTGACCGCTGCGTGACGGCGAGCGTTCCTGACAACATATGCATCGTGATGATGAGCGCGGTTGGCGACGCGGTGCACGTGCTGCCCGTGATCAACGCTCTCAAGCGAGTGAATCCGAGAGCCCGAATTACGTGGGTGCTTCAACCCGGACCGGCGGCATTGGTGCGCGGGCACCGCTCAGTCGACGAGATAATCATCTTCGATCGCACCAGTGGATGGCGCGCATTCGCCGACGTGCGGGCCGAGTTGGCCAAGCGACGTTTCGACCTCGTGATCAATCTTCAGGTTTACTTCAAGGCAGGAATCGTCACGGCCTTCACGCACGCACCTGTGAAGCTCGGGTTCGACCGCTCACGCGCGCGGGACTTCAACTGGCTGTTCACCAACAAGAAGATTCCAAAGGGGCCCGTTCAGCATGTTCAGGATCAGTATTTCGAGTTCCTGTACGCGCTCGGCGTTTCGCCTGAGCCTGTCGAGTGGGATTTCGGACCAAATCCGGCTGAGCGCGCGTGGCAGCGCGAATTCAGTGCTTCGACAGATCGGCCGATTGCGTCGATCGTCGTTGCGACCAGCAAACCGGAGAAAGATTGGATTCCGGAACGCTGGGCAGAGGTGTCCGACGCGCTCCATGAAAAGTTTGGAATGCAGGTAGTGCTCGTTGGCGGAAGATCGGAGCGGGAGCTGAACGCCGAGCGAATAGTGATGGAGCGAGCGAGACACAAGCCGCGGTCTGAGCTGGGAAGCGGGCTACGGAAGCTCGTGTCAATCCTCGATGCTTCATCACTCGTGCTGTCGCCCGACACCGGGCCACTTCACATGAGCGTCGCCCTGGACCGGCCGGTCATCAGTCTCATGGGCTACACCAATCCGAAGCGCACCGGCCCCTATCGCAAATTCAAAGATCTGGTCATCGATGCTTACGGTGATCCGGGAGAGAATTACCCGATCTCGATGGAGAATAGACCAAGACGAATGGCGCGCATCGAGACGCGGGACGTTCTGGAAAAGGTGGCCTTGTGGCAGCGGAGATATGCGGGCGTGACGGCGTGAAGTTGCCCGTGAGAGAACAGGTCTCTGCCGGCGGCGTCGTCTTCCGGCGCGACAACGAGCGTATTGACGTAGTGATCGTTTCGGTCGGCGGTAACAACAGATGGCAGCTGCCGAAGGGTCTCGTCGAGAAGGATGAGAAACCCGCAATCGCCGCCGTGCGCGAGGCCCGTGAAGAGGGCGGCACGGACAGCGAGGTCGTCGAGCACATTGAAACGGTGGAGTACTGGTACGCGGGGCTCGACGGGGGCGAGAGGGTTCGCTTTCACAAGCGCGTGCACTTCTACCTGCTGCGTTACCTATCCGGCGACACGAGCAATCACGACTGGGAAGTCGACGAAGCCCGTTGGGTGCCGATCGACGACGCCAAGAGCCAGCTCGCGTTCGATAACGAACGACGCGTGGTGGAGCGTGCGCGCGAGCTAATCGGGTAAGGTTGTGGAGAGGGTGCCGAATCGGTACCGGACTCCGACATCGCGCAACAACCCAACCAGGCGCACGATCGGCAGCCCCATTACGGCGAAGTAATCGCCCTCGATCCGCTCCACGATCGTGGCACCGTAACCCTGAATTCCGTACGCTCCGGCTTTGTCCATCGGCTCGCCGGTGGCGATGTAAGCTTCGATCTCGTCGTCCCGCAGGCGGCGAAACCTGACGTGCACTTCCTCTACGGCCGAGCGCAGCTTCTTTCCGCGAGAAACGGCGACGGCGGTCGTGACCACGTGCTCCCGACCGCTCAGCAGCGCAAGCATCCGCGCCGCATCCTCGGCATCCCGGGGCTTGCCCAGGACTTCGCGGTTTACGACGACGACGGTGTCCGCGCCGATTGTGATCAAATCAGGATCACGTTTCGCGATCGCGCTCGCCTTTTCCCGCGCCAGTCGCTCGGCGTGGCGACGCGGATTCTCCCGGGGGCGCATAGTCTCGTCGATGTTGGCTGGGCGGACTTCGTGAGCGATGCCGATCAGGTTGAGCAGCTGGCGGCGGCGCGGTGACGCTGATGCGAGTACCACGCGGCACTCGCTCACCGCTCGAGCCAGAGCGTCACTGGACCGTCGTTCACGAGCTCCACCTCCATCATCGCGCCGAACTCTCCGCTCTCAACTCTGAGCCCGCGACCGCGCAGAGCTGAGAGAAAGCGCTCGTAGAGAGGGACCGCCTCCTCGGGACGGGCGGCGTCGATGAAACTAGGCCGCTTCCCCTTCTCCGTGTTCCCATAAAGTGTGAACTGGGAAACAACCAGCACCGCCCCACCGATTTCTGACAATGGGAGGTTCATTTTCCCTTCAGAGTCCCCGAAGAGCCTCAGTCCACTCGTCTTCTCCGCCATCCAATCGACTTTCTCCGGGGTATCGCCGTGCGTGAAGCCCACGAGAAGAAGGAATCCTCTTCCAATGCTGCCGACTTTCCGTTGTTCGATGCGGACTTCTGCCCGCGAGACGCGCTGAAGTAAGACTCGCAGCTCCTACTCCACCGTGACGGACTTGGCGAGATTGCGCGGCTGATCCACGTTCGCGCCACGCTTGACGGCGATGTAATACGCCAGAAGCTGGAGAGGCACCGACGCAAGCACCGGCGTGAGCATGTCCTTCGTCTCGGGAATGCGAAACTCGTAGTCGAGCTTTCCGTGCAGAACTTCTTCGTCCCGGGTGGTAATGGCGATCACCCGGCCCCCGCGCGCTTTCACTTCCTGTACGTTCGAGACGACTTTGTCGAACACCGAGTCGTGCGGAGTGATGAACAAAACCGGCATGTTCTCGTCGATGAGCGCGATCGGCCCATGCTTCATCTCGGCCGCCGGATATCCCTCGGCGTGGATGTAGCTGATCTCCTTGAGCTTGAGGGCACCCTCGAGCGCGGTCGGAAAGCTGTAACCACGCCCAAGATATAGAAAATTCTGGGCGTTCTTGAACTCTTCGGCGATGATCTCCACCTCCGCGGCTCGATCCAGGATGCTTTGAATCTTCGCGGGCAGCGCCAGCATTTCCTCGATGATCTTCTTTCCGTCGACCATGGAAAGATTGCGCAGTCTGGCCAGCTTGAGCGTGAAGAGCAGGAGAGCAATCACCTGACTCGTGAACGCCTTGGTGGAAGCGACTCCGATTTCCGGACCAGCGTGCACGTAGATGCCGCCGTCACTCTCACGCGCGATCGTCGAGCCGACGACGTTCACGATTCCATAGGTGCGCGCGCCCCGTGCCTTGGCTTCCCGCATGGCCGCCAGCGTGTCCGCGGTCTCGCCCGATTGTGAGATCACGATACACAGCGTTTTGTCCGTGACTATCGGGTTCCTATAGCGCAGCTCGGAGGCGTACTCGACTTCGACGGGAATGCGCGCCAGGCTCTCGAGCATGTGCTCGCCGATCAACGCCGAGTGCCAGCTCGTGCCGCACGCGGTGATCAGAATGTTGTCGAACTTGAGCAGCTCCTCGTCGGTCATGTTGAGACCGCCGAGCTTCGACGTTCCCTCGTCGCGCAGCAATCGTCCACGCATGCAGTTCTCGACGGTCGCAGGCTGCTCGAAGATCTCCTTGAGCATGAAGTGGTCGAAGCCGCCGCGCTCAATCTGATCGAGATCCCAGTCTATCTTGCTGACCCTGCGCTCGAGCTGCTGCGCGCGCTGATTGAGAACGGTGTAGCCGTCCCGGGTCAGCACGGCGACGTCGCCGTCGTCGAGATAGACGACCTCGCGCGTCTGCGCGAGAATCGCCGAGACGTCGCTGGCGACGTAGTACTCGCCGTCACCGAGTCCGATGAGCAGCGGGCTGCCCTTTCTCGCGGCGACGATCTTGTTCCGGTCTTTGCTGGAGACGACAGCGATTCCGTAGGTGCCCTCGATCTGCCAGAGCGCCTCGATCACGGCGTCCTCGAGATTTCCGTCGAAGGCTTCCTCAATCAGATGAGCGATTACTTCGGTATCCGTCTCGGAGACGAAGGTGTGGCCGTGCGCAATGAGCTCCTTCTTGAGCGTGCCGGAGTTCTCGATGATTCCGTTGTGAACGACGGCGATGTTGCCCTTGCAGTCAATGTGAGGGTGTGCGTTGCATTCGTTTGGCGCTCCGTGAGTCGCCCAGCGGGTGTGGCCGATGCCCAAATCGCCGGCGACGGGACTGGCTTTCAGCGCTGCTTCGAGGCGGGAAATTTTCCCCGCAGCCTTACGGGTCTCGACTCCTGAGCCGTTCATCACCGCGACGCCGGCAGAGTCGTAGCCGCGGTACTCCATCCGCTTCAACCCTTCGAGCAGAAGCGGCGTCGCGCCGCGTGATCCGATATAGCCAATGATTCCGCACATATGAGCTCTTGTTGACTGTATTCTATCTGCCGAGCGCCTCGACGGGCTTGCGACAGTCGCGGACGAGTTTCTGCGCCTCTGCTGCGCTGGGCGCCTCTGCTATTACACGCACGATTGGTTCCGTCCCGGAGGGGCGGATGTGCACCCAGCGATCGGGCCAGGTGAGCCTCAAGCCGTCCTGGGTGTCCGCTTCGGCGTCAGGGAAGGCTTTCTTGAGAGCCTCATACACCGTGTCGAGCGGGGTGGCCGGCCGGTCCAGCTTGTCCTTAACGATAATGTAGCGCGGATACGAGGCAACGATTTTTGAGAGCGGCCTTTTTTCGCCCTCTTCGAGGAGGAGCTGCAGGATGAGCGCAGCGCCCACCGGCGCGTCCCGGCCGAGGTGCAGCTCGGAGAGAATGACGCCTCCGTTCCCCTCTCCGCCGATCGGCGCCTTCTCTGCCCGCATCCTCGTGGCAACGTTGACCTCGCCAACCGGCGCGCGAATAACCCTCGTTCCCGCCTCGGCTGCGATGTCATCGATGATCCTGCTCGTGGAGAGATTGGTCACCACCGGTCCTTTGCGGTGTCGCAGCACGACCTTGGCCGCCAGCGCCAGGGTGTAGTCCTCCCCGATCGCCACGCCTTCGTCCGAAACCAGTGCCAGTCGATCGACGTCAGGATCCACCGCCATTCCGAGATCGCAGTGAGAATCCTGCACGAGCTTTTGCAGCTCCCCGAGATTCTCCGCAACCGGTTCCGGCGGGCGCGGGAATCTGCCGTCAGGCTCCATGTTGATCGTCGCCAGCTTGCAGCCGAGGAGCTCGAGGAGAACGGGCATGAACACACCGCCGGCTCCGCGCACGCAATCCAGACCGACTCGGAAACCCCGTTTTCTTATTCCTTGCACGTCGAGAAACGGCAGGGCGAGAATCTTTTCGATGTGCTCCCGCGCGGCATCCTTGTCCGCGGTGACGGTGCCGAGCCGGTCCCACGTCGCGCGCGGGATATTACCGTCGACGACTTCTCGCATGTCGGCCGCTTCGGCGCCGTCGAGAAACAGTCCCGAAGGTCCGATGAACTTGAGGGCATTCCACTCGATCGGGTTATGACTCGCCGTGATCGCGAGACCGCCGGCGGCGTGATGGTGCTCTACCGCGAGCTGCACCGTCGGGGTCGGGACCATTCCGATGTCGAGGACGTTGCAGCCGACGGACTGAAGCGCCGCGTGGACCACGGGCTGAAACATCGGACCGGAAACGCGGCTATCGCGGCCTACGACAATCGTCGCCTTGCCGCCGCTGCGGGCGAGCGCCCAGGCGCCGAAGCCGGCGGCAAACTTGGCCATGACCTCAGGCGTGAGCGCTTCACCAACGCGCCCGCGCACGCCGGAGACGCTCACCATCAATCCTTCATAGGCCATTCGTGCTTTTCCTCTCGTTGCTATTGGGATGACGGAGCAGCCCGTAATTTACTCGCACAGACATTTATCGGACGCCGAATGCCAGTGTCTCGATTGATTAACTTCCCCTCAATATCCTCACCTGACCGGCGAATGACCCGTATCTTCGAAGAAGACCTCAAGGCACAGTTCGGCACCCGCGCAATCCACGCCGGGCAACGCCCAGACTTGCTCTCCGGCGCGATCATGACGCCGATTTACACGACGTCCACCTACGTCCAGGAAGGACTGGGCAAGAACAAGGGCTACGAGTACGCGAGAGGCAAAAACCCCACTCGCGAAGCGCTCGAGCGGAACGTCGCTGCGCTCGAGGGAGGAACTCACGGCTTCGCGTACAGCAGTGGAATGGGCGCCACCGATTCGATAATGAAGCTGTTCAAGTCAGGCGACCACATCGTCGCCGGCGAGAGCAGCTACGGCGGAACCTTTCGCCTCTTCGACAAGATCCTGAAGAATTTCGGTCTGTGCTTTAGCTACGTCGACAGTAGAGACCCGCAGCTCGTTGAAGACGCGTGCACCAAGAACACGGTGGCGATCATGATGGAGACGCCGACGAATCCGATGATGCGCATCACGGACCTCGCGGCCGTCGGACAGATCGCCAAGCGCAGGAATGCTCTTTTCATCGTCGACAATACTTTCGCGTCTCCATACTTCCAGCGGCCGTTCGACTACGGCGCGGACATCGTCTACCACTCGACGACCAAATACCTGAACGGCCACAGCGACATGGTGGGCGGGATCGCGGTCGTGCGCGATGATGCGCTCGCTGAGAAAATGCAGTTCATCCTGAATTCGTCTGGAGCCGTGCCGGGCGCGTTCGACGCCTGGCTTGTGTTGCGCGGGACCAAGACGCTTCACCTGCGAATGCCGCGTCACGACGAGAACGGGCGCAAGATCGCGGCGTGGCTGGCCGAGAAGATCGGTCACGAGAACGTGATTTATCCCGGGCTTCCGTCGCACCCGCAGCACGAGCTGGCGAAGCGGCAGATGAAGGGATTCGGCGGGATGATTTCTGTTCTCACCGGAAGCAAGGAGAGAGCAGCGAGGATTCTCAGTCGAGTGCGCGTCTTTTCTCTCGCTGAATCGCTGGGCGGCGTGGAGAGCCTGATCAGCCACCCGGCCTCAATGACGCACGCGTCGGTGCCGGCAGAGCGAAGGGCGGCGCTCGGATTGACCGATGATCTCGTGCGACTCTCCTGTGGTGTGGAGGACGTGGGTGATCTGATCGCCGATCTCGAGCAAGCTTTCGGATGAGGATTCTGATCGTCGGCGGCGGCGGGCGCGAGCACGCGCTCGCCTGGAAGCTGCGCCGCGACGATCCAGACTCCGAGCTTTTCGTTGCACCCGGAAATCCTGGCATCGCTGCCATCGCGCGCTGCGTACCGATTTCACCAGGAAAGCTCGAGGAGCTGGCGGCCTTCGCGGAGATTGAGCGCATCGACTTGACGGTCGTCGGACCAGAGGGCCCACTCGAAGCCGGGATCGTCAACCTTTTTCAATCACGGGGACTGCCGATCTTCGGGCCGACGCGCGAAGCAGCGCGGATCGAGACCTCCAAGCGGTTCGCGAAAGAGCTGATGACGCGGGCCGCAGTTCCTACAGCCCGCGCGACGTATCACACCGATCACAGGGAAGCGAAGCTGTCGCTGTCGGAGTTTGATTCGCCAGTGGTCGTCAAAGCATCAGGCCTCGCCGCCGGAAAAGGCGTTGTGGTGGCGCAGTCCATCGCGGAGGCGGAAGAGGCCATTGACGCAATGCTCAGCGATCGGGTGTTCGGTGAGGCTGGCAGCGAGATTCTCATCGAAGAGTTCATGGACGGCGAAGAGCTTTCGTTGTTTGTCGTCACTGATAGCGAGCGGGCAATTCCACTTCTCGCCGCGCAGGACCACAAGCGGCTTCTCGATGGAGATTTCGGACCCAACACGGGCGGGATGGGTGCCTACGCGCCGACTTCGATCGCCACACCGGAGGTCATTCGCCAGGCGATGCGCGAGATCATCGAGCCGACTTTACAGGCGATGCGCGCTGAAGGTTGTCCGTTCAGAGGGCTGCTCTATGCGGGACTGATGCTGACGTCGGATGGCCCGAAGGTAGTCGAGTTCAACTGCCGCTTCGGCGATCCCGAAACCGAGGCGCTGATGCCGCTGATGGACTCGTCTTTCTTGGAGCTCATTGCTTCGGTGGCCGGCGGTGGCTCACTCGCCAGCTCTCGCGCGCCTGATTGGAAGCCACTCGCCGCCGTCACTACGGTAGTGGCCGCCGACGGTTACCCGGAAAAGCCGCGCACCGGAGATGTAATCCGTTTGCCCAAGCCCCCGAGCGACGTCCATGTCTTCCACGCGGGCACCGCGCGCAGTTCCTCGGGCGAGCTCGTAACCGCGGGCGGTCGAGTGCTGGCCATTACCGCGGTCGCCGAAGAGTTGCTCGAGGCGGCTGAGCACTCGCGTGAGTACGCGGAGCAAATCTCATTCAAGGGTAAGCAGCTCCGGGGCGACATTGGCTGGCGTGAGCTGACTCGCGGTGCCCGAATTACCTGAGACCGAGACAATCGCGCGCGACCTCGACGGCGCGATCCGCGGACGGAAGATCACGAGGGTCTCTGTCCGCAAAGCCGACGTTTTGCGCGAAGTGACGGCCCGCGCGCTCGCGAGGAGGTTGCGCAACGCGACGATACTCCGTAGTTGGCGGCGCGCCAAGCTTGTCGTGCTCGACCTCGACACTGGCGATCGTTTGGTGGTACAGCCGCGCTTCACCGGCGCGCTGCTGATAGACGATGGAGGCTTCACAGGCTCAGAGCTCAACTATTCCACGTTACGTCTTGAGCTCGATGACGGTCGCTCTTTGCACTACGCCGACGTCCGCCGTCTCGGTACTGTCGCGCTTATGAATGCAAAACGGTTCGACGAATACACGGGAAAACTCGGCATCGAGCCACTTGACCGTGAGTTTACCGGCAAGCATCTATCGGGAGTTCTTCGGGTGAGTAGTCAGTCCGTGAAAAAAATATTAATGGAGCAGCGCAAAATCGCAGGCATCGGCAACATCTACGCAAACGAGGCACTATGGCGGGCCGGTATCGATCCCTCGCGCCCAGCCGCATCGGTGTCATTCGAGGAAGCAGAGCTGCTGCGCGACTCGATCGTAGGCGTTCTCGGTGAGGCGATTGAAGCACGCGGAACAAGTTTTCGCGACTACCGCGACGCGCGTGGCCAGCGCGGCTCCTTCGTCGAGAAGCTCGATGCGTACGGCCGCGCAGGCCTACCATGTCATCGCTGTGGTGCCAAGCTCGTCTCGACCCACGCGATCGACGGCCGCGCCACGACCATGTGCGCGAGGTGTCAGCACTAGATGATTCGCGGCATTCCGCGAGCGGAGCAACAACCGACGAGCGATGCGCAGCTCGCCTTGATGCGGTCGACCGTAAAGGATGGCGCCGCTGACCGGCCCGGCATCTATCGCATGCTGTCGAGCGAGGGTGAAGTCCTGTACGTCGGGAAATCGAAGCGTGTGCGCTCGCGGCTGCTCAGCTATTTCCGCTGCGCCTATCCTGAGGACAAGGGTGCGCGCATCCTCCGTTCAGCCGAAAAGATCGAGTGGGAGTACACGCCGAGTGAGTTCGCTGCGCTGCTCCAGGAGCTGAGGTTGATCAAGCGCTTCCGGCCCCGCTACAACGTCGCGATGAAGCGGGACGCCCGGCACTACTCCTTCATCAAGCTCACGAAAGGTCCCGCCCCCAAGCTAATAGTGGTGCGAGGCGCGTCGGGCGAGGACGCGAGCATCTACTACGGGCCTTTTGTCGGTGCGCAGCGAGTGGGAGAAGCCGTCCGAGAGCTCAATGATGCAGTCATGCTCCGCGATTGCCGTACCGACCTGAAGATGTTCTTCAGCGACCAGACCGAGCTGTTCCAGCTCTCACCGCGCACACCTGGCTGCATCCGTCACGAGATCTCCAAATGCCTCGGCCCCTGCGTTGGGGGATGCTCCGCGGCGGAGTACGATGAGCGAGTGGCGTTGGCGAAAGCGTTTCTCGACGGCTCCAATGACGGCCCGCTCGAAATGCTGCGCGTGCATATGGAGCGGCTCAGCGCGGAGATGGAATACGAGCGCGCCGGTGTCTACCGCGATAAGCTCGAGCGGCTCGATGCACTTCGCGCGCAGTTCGGACGTCTGAGATTCGCCGTGGAGAATCTTTCGTTTGTGTACACAGTACCGGGCCACGAGGGAGAGGACCGCGTCTATCTCATTCGCCGAGGCGTGGTGCGCGCAGAGCTGGGGAAACCCAAGTCATCCAAGGATCGCCGCGGAATGAAGCAACTGGTGGAGGACATCTTCTCACCTGAGGGCAAGCCGCCGACGGCGCAGGTGCCCACTCACGAGATCGACGAGCTACTATTGCTTTCGTCCTGGTTTCGAAGATTTCCGACCGAGATGAAGCGGACGAAGCAGGTCAGCTGAACCGAAGCTATGCGTCGCCCTCCCACCGGTTGACGAGGGTTTGTTCCACTCCGAGATGGTCTAGCATTCTCGCAACCATGAAATCCACGAGCTGAGCTATCTCCTTCGGTCGGTGATAAAATCCCGGCGCAGCCGGCATCACGACCGCGCCCGCGCGCGCCAGCCTGAGCATGTTCTCCAGGTGAATCGCGCTCAGTGGCGTCTCCCTCGGCACCAGAATCAGCTTGCGGCGCTCTTTCAGCGTGACGTCCGCGGCGCGCTCGATCAGTGAACGCGAAGCACCTACCGCAATCGCCGAGAGAGTCCCCATCGAGCACGGGCAGACGATCATGCCAGCAGTAAGAGACGATCCGGAAGCTGGCGGAGCCCCGCGATCATCGTTTCCGTAGGTCTCGACACACGAATCCCATGCATCATTCCCGACGACTTCGCGGAGCGCATCTATTGACCCGATTCCCATCTCTGTCTCGAGCAAACGCATCCCGTACTTCGAGACAATGAGTGAAACCTGGCGATGGGAAGCAGTAAGCTGCTGAAGCAATCGAACTGCGTACGGCGCGCCCGACGCACCGGTGATTCCAACGACAATTGGAGCAGTCGCGCTCATCGCAGCAGTCGCTCGGTGAAAACGAAGCCCAGAAAAACGATGCTGATCACGCCGTTCATCGTAAAAAACGCCGCGTCGAGACGGGAGAAATCATCGGCTCTCACAAGAGAATGCTCATACAGGAGCAGCAAGCCGGCCACGAGAACTCCGCCGAAGTAGAGAACACCAGCCCCAGCGCCAAGCCCGGCTATCCCCAGCGACGCAACAGTTGTGAGATGTAGGGCGCGCGCAATCCCGAGCGCGTTCGCCTCGCCGAATGTCGACGGGACGGAGTACAGCCCGTTCTCGCGATCGAATGAGACATCCTGCAGCGCGTACAGGATGTCGAATCCACCGACCCACGTCGCCACGGCAACCGCCAGCGCGATCAGCATCCACCACGGCTCGCTCCAGTGCCCGGTGATGGCGAGATAGCCGCCCACGGGAGCAATCGAGAGTCCGACTCCCAGCACGATGTGCGACCAGCGAGTAAACCGCTTGGTGTAGCTGTAGAAAAACACCCACGGGAGCGCGAGTGGCGCGAGGATCAGGCACAGCAGATTCAACCGCCACGCAGCGGCCAGGAACAAGAGCGACGCTATCACCACCGCCACGCTCGCCTCGCGCACGCCCATCGTCCCGGAGGGAATCTCCCGGGAGCTGGTGCGTGGATTCCGTGCGTCGATCTCCCGATCGACGATTCGATTGAATCCCATCGCCGCGAAGCGGGCGCTCGTGAACGCGACGACGACCCAGACCACGTCGCCGATCGTTATCGGCGCGACATAGCTCGCCAGCACAACTCCCACCAGCGCAAACGGGAGCGCAAAGATCGTATGCGGAAGGCGAACGAGATTAGCATGGCGGAGCAGCACGCCTCGACCGCGAAAGGTTTGGCCCTCGCGCGCAGCCGCGGGCGTCGGACCGCCGGGATTACCCGTCATTCGTCCGCCATCTCTTTGCTCGCTCATTTGGTCGAAGTCCTAAATTCGTCCACATCACATCCACTCTCTGCTTCGTCGCCGGATCCATCTCGATCGGCTTCGGCCAGTTGCGCGTGAATCCCTCCTCCGGCCACTTCCGGGTGGCGTCTATTCCCATCTTCGAGCCATACGTGAACGCGCGACTCGAGTGGTCGAGCACATCGATCGGCCCCATCGAAAAGCGGACGTCCCGCTCCGGATCGATGTGATTGAGCGCGACCCACCACGCCTCCTTCTCGTTCCGCACGTTCACTTCCTTATCCAGCACAACGATGACCTTCGCCAGAGACATCAGCCCCTGCCCCCACATCGCATTCATCACTTTGTACGCCTGCCCAGGATACTGCTTGTCGATGGACACGAAGACGAGGTTGTGAAATATCCCCTCAGCCGGCATGTGATAGTCCACAATCTCCGGAATCGTGAGCTTGAGCAGCGGCAGGAAAATGCGCTCCGTCGCGTGACCGAGGTAGTAATCCTCCATCGGTGGTCGCCCGACGATCGTGGTGGCGTAAACCGGCGTACGCCGCATCGTGAGCGCGGTGACGTGAACCTGCGGGTACAGATCGGCCTCGGAGTAGAAACCAGTGTGGTCGCCGAACGGTCCTTCGACCACGAGCGGCTCGGCGGGATCGATGTAGCCCTCGATCACGAACTCCGCTTCCGAAGGCACTTCGAGATCAACGGTGACGCCTTTTGTGAGACTCACCGGCGCCTTGCGAAGGAACCCAGCGAACAGGAACTCGTCGATCGTCGGCGGCAGCGGTGCGGAAGCCGAATAAACCGAAGCGGGATCGGCGCCGATCGCGATCGCCACCTCCATGCGCTCACCCTTCTCCGCCATTTCACGCCAGTGCGCAGCGCCAACCTTGTGGCGCTGCCAGTGCATCGCGAGCGTGCGCGGGCCCAGCACCTGTACTCGGTACATCCCGACGTTGCGGATGCCGCGGCTGGGATCCTTCGAGATCACCATCGGCAACGTGATGTAAGGTCCCCCGTCTTCCGGCCAGCAGGTGATGATCGGGAGCCTGGAGAGATCCACTTCGTCGCCCTTGAGCACGACCTCCTGCGAAGCAGCTTTCCCGCTTCGCACGCGCGGCGGAAACTTGCCCAGCTCCAGCAGCCTCGGCAGCATTGACAGCTTGCCGAGGATCCCTTCCGGAACCTTGAGGTCGAGCATCTCGGTTATGCGCTGCCCCACCTCATCGAGATCCTCAACGCCCAGAGAGAGCGACATCCGCCTCATCGAGCCAAAGAGATTGATCACGACCGGGTACTCCGAGCGCTCACCAGAATCGAGAATGACATTTTCGAAGTAAAGAGCACTCCCTCCTCGAGGCTGTTTCATAACCCTGTCCGCGATCTCGCACAGCTCGAGATGAGCCTTCACGGGCTCGTTGATCCGCGCCAGCTCGCCCGCGCGATCGATGGCCGACAGAAATTGCGAGATGTTATCGAGACTCATTTCTTCCCGGGATGGGGCACTCGCCGACGTGGATGGCCGCTATTCCGAACGACAAGCTCGACCAGGTCACGCCCGTGAAGCCTGCGCGCTTCATTCTGTCGGCAAGCTCTTCTTCGACGGGAAAATTCGCGACCGAGCGCGGCAGGTACGTGTAAGCCGTGCGATGCCCGCTCACGAGTCTGCCAATGAGCGGGAGTACGTTGCAGAAATAGAACAAGTACAGTGATCGCAGCACGCGAGCTCGGGGTGTGGAGAATTCGAGTATGACGAACCGACCTCCCGGAGCGAGGACCCTCAATCCCTCGGTGAGAGCCTGGTCGAGTCCCGCTACGTTCCTTATTCCGAATGCCACGATCGCACCAGCGAGACTGCTGGAGTCGATCGGCAGCTCCACGGCATCTGCGGCGACCGGCGCAACTCTGGATCTGACCACCTTTCCCGCACCGGCCTTGAGCATCGGCTCGGCGAAATCGGCTCCTATAACGAGCCCTTTGAATCCGGCCAACCTCGAAACCTGGTCCGCGACATCCAAAGTTCCCGCGCACAGGTCCAGATAGGTCCCTGCCGGGTTTCGCTCGACATTCAGTTTCGCGATCGCCTTGCGCCGCCACCTGCGGTCGATGTTCAGACTCAGGACGTGATTCAGGAGGTCGTACCGCGGGGCGATCTCCGAGAAGATCTTCTTGACGTACGCGCGCTTCTCGGCGCCACCGGCAGCGGCGGCACTGGCGGTCGCGCTGTCTATGTCGGTGGCCAGCATCCTTCCAAAGTTGCCCGGCAACAGTGCGCGGGGCAAGCTATCTTACCCGCGCTTCCTCAATGACGCCCAAGTCCTACACCGACGTATCCGACCAGCAGGTGGTCGTCTTCGCCCAGGAAGGTCGTGAAGACGCCTATCGCGAGCTGATCAAGCGCTATGAGCGACCCGTTTTCTCGCTCATATTCCGGATGGTGCGCGACAACGAGACCGCGGAAGACCTCGCGCAGGAAACGTTCATCAAGGTCCTCAACAACATCGATCGCTACCGGCCCGAGTTCAAGTTCTCCAGCTGGTTGTTCAAGATCGCCAACAACATCACCATCGATCACCTGCGTCGGCGCCAGGTGGATACGATCAGCATCGAGGGATCGCCCGACGCCGTGACCGCCGAGCGGGCGCGGGCGACGGCGGTGACGATCACGAGCGGGGGCGAATCTCCCCTCGAAGAGCTGGAATCGCGCGAGCTCGGCGCTCAGATCGAGAGCGCGATCGCCAAGCTCCGCCCCGAGTATCGCGCTTGCATCATCCTGCGCCACGTCGAGGACTACTCGTACGATGAGATCGCTGAGATCGTGAAGCTCCCTCTCGGGACGGTGAAGACGTACATCCACAGGGCGCGTCAGGAGCTCAGGGAATACCTGGGGGACCTCCGATGACCCACTGTTTTTGCAGGCAAAATTGGCTCGAAAAAGCTGAAACCCACCCCGGCCAGACCCCGTAGGTCATACGTGAGGAACCCATGATCGAGCATGATTTCGACGAAGACTTTGTCCCTATCGCGGCGGAGCTGCAGCGACTGCCGTATTTGTCGCCATCCCTGGACTTTGCCGATCGCGTCATCTCCGGAATAGACCGTCTGCATTCCGCCCAGGACGCAAATTCCATAGTTGCCTCCAGGCACCTCGAGCTGCACCAGGGCGGGCAGCAGGCGGTCGTTCGGCGCCGCAAGCTCGGGTTGGTACGCGGAACAGCGAAAGCAGTAGCCGGCGTCGGGCTCCTCGCCACCGCCGCATTCATGTTCTTCGAGATCGATATCCTCACCGCCATTCTGAGCGCGGCCGCGAGCCAGTACGCTTTCGCCATTGCCGCAGTCGGGGCGCAGCTCGGCACGCTCGTACTCGGAGCTGACACCATCGCCTTCCTCCAGGCAGGTGCACTCGAAGCAGTTCTCCTCTACATGACACTCGCCGTCGGACTCTTCGGCGGTTACGCCGCTATTCGGACCGCGGCCCACATCGCCAAACGCAAGGCAGCGTGATGAAATCGATCCTGCTCGGAGCCTCACTCTTGATCATGGCAGTCTCCGCGCAGGATGCGTACGCCCAACAGAGTGACGGATTCCGACTGAGGGGGATCGGGAAGTACGCGCAGGTCACAACCGGTGACTTGGTCGTTCCGGCTGGGACGACGACCTCAGGCTCGGTGATGGTGATTCGTGGAAATCTCGACGTCTACGGCAACGTCGATGGCGCCGCTACTGCGATCCTCGGCGATGTGATCGTGCACGAAGGCGGACGGGTGCGCGGCGGTGCCGTTGCACTCATGGGTCACGTGCGAAACGAAGGCGGCTCGATCCTCGGTGTGATCAAGGATGTCGGCCCGACCCACAACAGATCCACCGTTAGCTTTGGCGCACGCCCGCGGACGACGATTGGATCACTTGTGTCCGCCATCGTTTGGCTCGTCGTGCTTCTTCTGATGGGCACGTTCGTGCTTTTCTTCATGCGCGATTACTTCAAGCGCACGGTGGAAGTCGTGACGAGTGAGACGGGACGCTCACTCTTTACAGGAGTGCTGGCGGGGCTGGCTACCGTTCCTGCCCTGGTGGCACTCTGCATTGCCATGGCGATCACCATCATTGGGATCTTCTTCATTCCGATTGGCGTCGCCGCGTTCCTTGTCGCCGTCGGTGGCATTGCGATCCTTGGATTCCTGGCGGTTGCACACGTCGCTGGAATCGCGCTCTCTCATAAGTCGGAGAGCGAGACCCCCGCCGGCGAGGAGCTTCAATACCTGTTCACCGGCATCGTCGCGTTCAGTGCACTCTGGATCATCGCCGCCGCTTTCACCTGGTTCCCGATCCTCGGCTCGATACTGCGCGTGCTGGCGTTCTCGGTAACGTTCGTCGCCGTCGCCACCGGATTCGGCGCGGTGATCCTTTCCTGGTGGCGCTCGAGGCCCAAGAAGAACGCAGTAGCGGTTTAGGCGCTCACCCCGGTCGCCGCGCTACCAGCAAGCAGCCCGCTCAGCCGTCCAGCAAGATCGATTAGTGCTTTCGCGGCGGGAGTTGCCGGCTCGCTCACGACGATCGGGTCGCCCCGATCCGCGCCGGATAGAACCGCGGGAAAGAATGGAATTTCACCGAGCAGCGGTACATCGAGCTCCTCGGCGAGACGCTTGCCTCCGCCGGTTCCGAAGATCCGATGCTTCTCGTCGCAGTGGGGACAAATGAAGTGGCTCATGTTCTCGACGACGCCGAGCACGGGCACGGCCACCCGCTGGAACATCTTGGCGCCACGAAGAGCATCACCAGATGCAACCTCCTGCGGTGTAGTGACGATGATTGCCCCGTGGACCATCGTAGCCTGAACCAGGGAGAGCTGAGCGTCGCCGGTTCCCGGCGGCATGTCGACGAGGAAATAGTCCAGCTCGCCCCACTGCACATCCCGAAGAAACTGCGTGATGATTTTCATGATGATCGGCCCGCGCCAGATTGCCGGCTGATCGCGCTCGATCATGAAGCCCAGGCTCATGATCTTCACGCCGTGCGCCTGGAGGGGGATGATCTTCTCGTTTTCGACGGGAGGAGGGGCGTTGACGCCCATCATACGCGGGATATTCGGGCCGTAGATATCGGCATCCATCAGTCCGACGCGAGCGCCCTGCTGGGCGAGCGCAACGGCAAGATTTGTGGCGACAGTGGATTTCCCCACTCCTCCCTTCCCACTCGAGATCGCGACGATGTTGCCGAGGTGGGGATAGGCCACGGGAGTTGGGGCGGGCACGGCGGCGCGCTGCGATTGGGGCTCCTGGCCCATCACAGGCAGCGCCCGGGAAGCTGGCCTGGCTGCGGCAGGAGCCGCTGAAGGCGGCGGTGCCGGCTGCTGAGGGCGCCGAGGGGTCGTGTTCGCCTGGGACGCGTCCTTGACGTCGACGCGAACATCGGTGACACCCTCGACCAGCTGCAGCGCCTGCCGCACTTCGCGCACCACGGTCGCGTTGTCTTCGGGAGCCAGGAATAGCGTGAGTCGCACGCGTCCTTCAGTCGTGGTTGCGATATCGCTAACCATTTCAGCTTCGAGCACGTTCGCGCCGACGCGATTGTTCCGAACGTGCGAGAGCGCATCGGTGATGCGGTCCTGCAGATTTGCGCTCATCGAGAGTTGTCGACGGTCAGCAGCACAGATCGCATCTCGGCGACGCGAAGCTTGAGCTGAGTCTCGATTCCCTGAATGAACGTCACGGCGGACGCGTCGCAGTCGGGGCAGGCACCGGTGACGCGCAGCGTAGCGGTCCCGGTTCCCGAATCGAACCCCTCCAGCTCGAGCGCGCACTCTTCGATTCTGAGGATCGTCAGGATGTCCTGCAGCTCGTCCCGGATGTGATGCTCGACGTCGGCCTGCGGACGGGCGCGTTTGCGGCGGAGAACGCTCATAAGCGCAAGTTAGACGCGCGCGCGGCTTATGCCACCCCTGCCTTGTCTTCCGCCCGAAGGAAGTCCCGCGCCGCCGCGACAACCTTGTGCCTCACCGACTCGATATTGCCATCGATCAGCGCGCCTGCTGCCCGCGCGTGGCCGCCACCTCCGAACTGTTTAGCGAACTTGTTCACATCCACGTCGCCGGTGCTGCGGAAGGAAATCTTTACCTTGTCATGCCCGAGATCGCGAAAGAACAACGCCAGCCGTGTTCCCCCGATCGAGCGAGGGTGCTCGGCGATCCCTTCCAGATCCTCCGATTTGAGGCCGTATTCCTCGGCCGCGCCTGCCGCGACGGAGATCCACGAGATGCCGTACTCGGGGTCGACCTCCAGTGTGGCCAACGCATCGCGCAATAGATGCAGTCGCCCGACAGGCATGGATGCGTACAACCGCCCATACATCTCTTCCGGCTCGACACCCGAGGCGATGAGCTGTCCCGCGATGCTCAGGCAGCGCGCCGTGGTATTGCTGAACCGGAATCCTCCGGTATCGGTGAGAAGAGCGACGTACAGCGCCCGCGCGATGTCCGGCGTGATCTCCAGCCCGAGACAGGTAGCGAAATCGTAGATCAGCTCGCCGGTCGCGCACGCAGTCGTATCGGCAACCATCAGCGAGCTGGGCGGCTCATCGCTCGGTAGATGGTGATCTATTACCAGCTTCGGAATCTTCAGCCCGCGCACTGCCTCGGCGAGTACGCCGAGCCGCTTCACGTCCGATATGTCGAGAACGATCAGGACATCTGAGTCCTTCAGCGCTTTCGCGCCGAGATCGCTCGCATCACGAACATCGTCACCGAGGAGAAACTTGTACATCTCCGGCCACGGCGTCGGGTTCACGATGCGCGAGCGAATCCCCATCTGACCGAGCAGACGTGACAGCGCGGTTTCCGATCCACAGCCGTCGCCGTCGGCGTTGATGTGAGTAGATATTGCGACAGAGCGTCCCGCGCGGAGCTCCTGCGCGAGACGCTCGATTGACTCCCGTCGCTGCTGGGGGACGCTTAGAAGGTCAAGCACTGCCTTCCGCGCGGGCCAGCTTCGAGTGCGATCGGCTGTAGAAGAAGTAGATCGCAAGACCGAGGATCATCCAATAGATCAGCCGCTCCCAGGTTGCCAGCGGCAGACTCGTCATCATGTAGCCGCAAATCAGGATTCCCAGTATCGGAACCAGCGGCACCAGCGGAGTACGGAAAGGACGCGCGAGGTTCGGCGACTTGTACCGCAGCACAATGATGCCTGCGCAGACGATCACGAACGCCAGAAGCGTTCCGATCGATACCAGTTCACCGAGCAGCCCGATTGGGAAGAGTCCGGCGACGATCCCGGCCACCGTTCCGGTAAGAATCGTGGTGACATAGGGCGTCTTGAAGCGCGGATGAACCTTGCCGAACACCGGCGGGAGCAGCCCGTCGCGCGCCATGGAGAAGAAGATGCGCGGCTGTCCCATCAGCATCACCAGCACCACCGACGCGAGACCGGCGATCGCTCCGATGTTGATGATCGATCCCAGCCAGGCGAGCGCGGGACCGGCCTTCTCGATCGCGACGAACACCGGGTGCGGAACATCGAGGTCGGTGTAGTGCGCCAGTCCGGTCATGACGAGCGACATCAGGATGTAAAGCACGGTACAAATCGCCAGCGATCCCAGGATTCCGATCGGCATGTCTCGCTGCGGATTCTTGGCTTCCTGAGCAGCGGTGGATACAGCGTCGAATCCTATATAGGCAAAGAAGACCACCGCCGCGCCGCGGACGATGCCGCTCCAGCCGTAGTGGCCGTACTCACCGGTATTGGGTGGAATGAACGGATGCCAGTTGGCCGTGTTCACGTACATAAACCCGAATCCAATCACGAGAAGCACGATGGTGATCTTCAGGATTACGATGAAGTTGTTGAAGCGCGCGGATTCCTTGATACCGATGACGAGAAGCGTCGTCATGGCCGCGATCAGGACCATTGCGGGGAGATTGACCACCGCGCCGGTGTGAGAGAAGCCGGCGGGGTGAAGAAGAACTTTAGTCACCGGGTCGAACTCGTTCGCGTCGGAGTAGTGGAACGGCGCGCTGGTGAACCCGGTAGGCATATGTACTCCTATCTGGTCCATGAACGCCGAGAAGTATCCCGACCAACCTACAGCGACGGTGGACGCGCCGAAGAGGTACTCGAGGATGAGATCCCACCCGATGATCCAGGCAACGAATTCACCGAGGGTCGCGTAGCCGTACGTATAGGCGCTGCCCGCGATCGGGATCATGCTCGCGAACTCCGCATAGCAGAGCCCCGCGAAAAGGCATCCGAATCCGGATACAATAAAGGAGAGTACGATTGCCGGCCCCGCGTATCGCGCGGCGGCGGTTCCCGTCAGCACGAAAATTCCGGCGCCGATGATGGCACCGATCCCCAGCGTGGTGAGGTTCAGCGCGCCGAGCGCGCGCCGGAGCGTGTGCTCGGTGGATTCGCCCGCTGCCTCAGCCTGCAGAACAGCGATGCTCTTCTTCGTCCATAAGCCCATTAGGAAGCTCCGAAAACGTGGGTAGTCTGACGACGGAACACTGAAAGATTCGACACTGCAGAGCCGCCAAAAGTTGTGATGACGCTCGAAGCAATGTCAAGCAACCGCTACACCGAGTAGTTGGGTGCCTCGCGCGTAATTGTAACGTCGTGGGGGTGCGATTCGCGAAGGCCGGCAGCCGTGATGCGGACGAACTCGGCTTCGGTGCGGAGCTGTTCGATGTCGGCGCAGCCAACATAACCCATCCCGCTGCGCAAGCCGCCTACCATCTGGAACAGCACGTCGCTCACCGGTCCCTTGTAGGGAACGCGTCCCTCGATTCCCTCGGGCACCAGCTTCTTCGCCGACATCTCGCCTTCCTGGAAATACCTGTCGGCGCTTCCGTCCTGCATCGCCGAAAGGCTGCCCATTCCGCGAATCATCTTGAACCGGCGTCCCTCGAGCAACAGTGATTCACCAGGGCTTTCCTCGGTGCCGGCGAGCATGGACCCCATCATCACGCTCGACGCGCCGGCGGCAAGTGCCTTCACGATGTCCCCGGAGTACTTGATCCCTCCGTCGGCAATGACAGGGATGTCCCCGGCCCCCTCGACTGCGTCGAAGATGGCTGTGAGCTGTGGAACGCCGACGCCGGTGACGATACGTGTAGTGCATATCGACCCCGGCCCCACACCCACCTTTACCGCATCCACTCCCCGCTCGACCAGGGCGCGCGCACCAGAGCGCGTCGCGACGTTCCCGGCGACCAGCTGAACATCGGGAAACATTTCGCGAACGACGGACGTTGCCTCGAGAACTCCCTCTGAGTGTCCGTGTGCGGTGTCGACGATCAGGACATCGACCCCCGCATCGACCAGCGCGCGCGCCCGATCGCGGTAATTCGCCGCTCCGATCGCCGCGGCGACGCGCAGGCGCCCGTGCTGATCCTTATTGGCGTCGGGGAAGTCGCGGCGCTTGTGAATGTCCTTCACCGTAATGAGTCCGCGCAGCGTTCCCTTCTCGTCAACCACCGGCAGCTTTTCGATCCGGTGCTTCCCAAGGATCGCCTCGGCCTCATCGAGCGTTGTTCCCAGCGGCGCCGTGACGAGATTTTTTGACGTCATCGCATCACGTAGCGGACGATCGAGATTTCGCTCGAACTGGAGATCTCGATTGGTGATGATTCCGACGAGCTGCCCGTCGCGATTCACGATGGGCACGCCCGAGATCTTGAACCGCCTCATCAGCGCGACGGCCTCGCGGAGCGTTCCATCCGGGGAGAGCGTGATGGGGTTGAGTATCATCCCGCTTTCCGATCGCTTCACGCGGTCGACCTCGGCCGCCTGGCGGTCGATCGACATGTTCTTGTGGATGACGCCGATTCCCCCCGCTCGCGCCATCGCCATCGCCATTTCCGACTCGGTGACGGTGTCCATTGCCGCCGAGGCGAAGGGAACGTTGAGCGTGATTCCGCGAGTGAACAGCGAGGTTGTGTTCACATCCTTGGGATGTACGAGCGAATGCCTGGGCGTCAGCAGGACATCGTCGAAGGTCAGGACGACTTCGGTGCGAACCCTGGGAGCGCTCGTCTCCGAAGGCGCTGACCCCTTGATGCGCGAAAGCCCGCCGCCGGCTTTTGCCGGAGTGGCGGGCTTGCTCGATGGCCGAGTCGTGGTTGCCATAGCTAAATGTATGGCATTGTGCGGGTTGCGTCCAGAGGGAAGCCCAGTCTAGTCGGGCAAACGACGACAGCGATCGCCGCCGTTTGCCCCCAAGGGTTACGGGAACACTGGCGCCGGCTGCGCTGGCTCCTCCTTCGGCAGACGGATCTTGGGCGTCTGGCCGAAGTTGTATTGGAAGGTCAGGTACGTCGCGCGGACGCCGAACTTCCGCGCCGTGATCTGGGTGAGATTGTCGTCGCCCGCCCTGATGCGGAACTTCATGGTGTCGAACGGATCCGCGAAGCGCACGGCCAAGCTCATATTGTCGCCATCGAGCTTCTTGCGCAGTGTGATGTTTGTCATCTGCAACGCGGAGAAGCGGCCCTTCGGGATGTTCATCGGTGCACGGTAGAAATAGTTGGCCTGGAGCGAGACCGTCGGCGACAACTGAGTCGTTCCGTTCAGGCGATAGGACCAGGTCACGGCGCTGGAAGAAAGAGCCGACTGCGAGCCACCGTCAGTCACCATCTTGTAGAGGTTGAAGCCGGCAAAGCCGTTGAACTTCGGCCCCATTCTCAGAGATCCATTGAGATCCGTGCCCCACGAGTTGCTGCTGTTGAGATTCTTGAAGCTGATCGACGTAACACTGCGCCCATCGACCACAGCTGCAGTATTGATGTCGACGCTGATGACGTCCGTGGTGCGCCGATAGAAGGGCGAGAGCTGGATTGACCCCAGCGCGCCGCTGCGGCTCATGCCCAGCTCGAAGGCATCGGTATACTCCGGATTCAACTTCGGATTTCCGATGATGACGTTCTGCTGATCGAAGAATACCGGGAACGGGTTCAGCTCCTGGGTTCCGGGCGAACGAGTCCGCCGGGAATAGCTCACCTTGAGCTGACTCACATCGCTCGGCTTGTACATGATCACGCCGGTCGGGAACAGGCTGTGGTAGCTGTACGGATAAGTCCCCGACGCGTTGGCGAGCGCAAAGTTGCGGTTGGCAAATTGGGCGCGGAGTCCCGCCTGGAGGTCGAACTTGCCGAGATTCTGACTGAGCACACCGTAACCGGCGTGAACGTGGTCATCGAAATTGAAGGTGTTGCTCAGATTGCTGCGCAGCCACGTTCCGTCGCCGACCGAATCCTTGAGGACGAGGAATTCCCTGTCGAGCCAGCGACTGGTTTCCTTGAAGCCCGTCTCGAGCTTCGTGCTCGCGCTCAGTTGCCTCACGTAATCGACCTGCGCGGTGAGCTGGCGCGTGAGGGCGCTGGTTTGATCCCTCTCGCCCAGAATGCGCGATCCAGAGATGGCACCGTCGGGCGTCAGCGGCTGCTGCCAGAGTACGGTGCTGTCTTCGTCCCGCGTACGGTTGAATCGGACCTCTGACGAAAGCTCGTGTTTGCGTTGCTCGAACGTTCTCTTGAACGACAGTGAATTATCGAACACGAGACCTCTCGACTTGTCGTTCCGTAGGACGTCGTACCGATCGAGGAATGCCTGCGCTGCGTCGAGCTCTGTGTATCCCGCGAGCGAGTTGTCGAAGCCGTGACGACGGTTGATCGAGAACTGATTCGAGATCACGTCACGAGTCGTCAGCTTGTAGTCGACATTGGTCGAAAAATTGTGGCCGGCGTTGCTGTTATTCCCGTCGATGTCCTGATTGGTGTAGGAGAGCGGTGCACCGGTCACGTCGAAGCGCTCGCGATCATTGAGACCGACGATGCCGCGGTTGTCGGAGTTGTATCCGTAGGTGCCGAACAGCGTAAGGGCGCCGCTCTGGTAGCCGAGGTTTGTGCCAGCGTTCATGCGATTGATGTTCGCACCACCGACGTTGAGGCCTCCACTGACGCCAAGGTCGGTCTGCGCCTTGAGAACGATGTTGATGATGCCGGCCATTCCTTCGGGATCGTACTTGGCCGAAGGATTCGGGACGACCTCGATGCGCTCGACGATGTTGGCGGGAATCTGCTTGAGGTATGCGGCCAGCTGGGGACCGGTGATTGGCGTGGGGCGTCCGTTGATCTGAATCGCCACGTTCTCGTTGCCGCGCAAGCTGACTTTCCCATCTCCATCGACTTCCACCGACGGCGTCGCCTGTAGCACCTCGCTCGCGTTTGCCGCGGCGGGCGCGACGTCTTTCGCGCGATAGGTGTTCCGATCGGGCTCGATCACCATCGTCGGCGCTTGACCAGCGACCTGCACGCTCTGCAGCGTGACCGCGATGCGGGTAAGCGTGAGGCTGCCGACGTTCGCCCGCGGCGCCGCGTCCGTTATGGAAAAAGTGTAGCTGCGCGGCTTGAAGCCGATCGACGTCATGCGAAGGTAATAGTCGCCGGGCCGTAGTCCCTGAATACGGAAGGCCCCGTCGGGGCCGGCGATCGCGCCGGTAACGAGGGACGAGTCCTTCCTGCTGCGCACGGCCACGGACGCGCGCGCGACTGGCTCTTTTGTCGCCGTGTCGACGACAGTGCCCAGCACTTCGCCATTTGCGGCTGGGAGCGGGGAGATCGGCATGGCTTGGGTTGGGTTCTGGGCTTGGATCGAACCAGCGGCGCCAAGAACGAGAGCGAGTACTGCGAACGGGATGCGCTTCATGGGACCAGGTCTCAGAAAAGATTGTGTCGTGGAGAGAATGCGAGAGGGCGTCAAAAAAACCCGTCCTCCATTTCTGGCACTACGGGTTTGACACCTTGAGGTTTCAAATCGATTGCGGCGTACGTTTGTTACTTCGACCGGCTGGCTGAGCTAACACGTCTGCCCGACCGGTCCGCCGACGATTTGGGTCGGAGCCTGCTTATGCGGGCACCACCACAACTGCCGTCCCGTAACACAGAACTTCGGTGACTCCCTGCATCACCTCCGTGGCATCGTACTGGATTCCAACCACCGCGTTCGCGCCCAACGCCTGCGCATGCGTCAGCATCAGGCTGAACGCCTCTTCGCGAGTTTTCTCGCAAAGCTCCGTGAGTATCGTGATGTTCCCGCCTGCCAGCGTTTGCAGCGCCGCGCCCATCGTGCCGAACACGGAACGGGACCGCACGGTTATACCCTTGACGACGCCCAGCGTTTTGGTGGAGCGGTAGCCATCGAGCGTCAGGGCAGTTGCAGTCATCGCGTGCGAAACCGGTCGCGTCGTCGCCATTACTAGTCTCCCTTTTGTGTGCAAGTACTCACCGCAGCAGTTGTGGTACGCGAAGCGGCTCTAGATGTCCCGCCCAATCGTCCTCAGCCGGCGCCGCACCCGACGCGGCAAAAAGAACGCGGCCGCCACCAGCACGCGCTCCAGATCCAGTGAGCGAAGCTGCTTGGGATCGCCCATCCAGTGCTCGAGGACCACCGAGCGGTCGGTATTGGCAATCAACCGCTGGAGAGCGAGCACGAGGAGAAACACGTCGTCGATCTCGCCGATGAACGGAACGAAATCCGGAACGAAGTCCATTGGCAACAACACGTATCCGATCGCGCCGGCGACGAGCAGCTTGTCGGTCGTGGACACGCGCACGTCGGTCAGCAGCCCACCAATGAGCCGGAGAAAATTCGGCAGCTCCTTCATCGTCGAGATGACCGTTCGCTTCGGGCTCGGTCCTGGCCCCGCTACCGAGGGCGCTTCCGCCTCGCGAGCACGCGTGGCCGAGCGAGCCGCGCTGGCAGAACGAGCGCGATTTGCGCCTTTCTTTCGCGACGATGCCGCGCCCGCGCGCGTCGAATGAGCTCTCACTTACGGTGATCTCCAGGTGGCTGTGTTGGCGGAGTCTGTGTCGATGGTGACGTAGGCGGAGCAACCGGAGCACCAGTACCCGCCTGGGGTGGCTTCGGCGACGTCACCGACGACGCTACCCCTGCGATCTCCGTTGCAACTGACTTGCCAGCGTTAGCCACGTCAGTGAGCACTCCAACGGCCTTGTTCATCACGTTCATCGTCCCACCAATCATATTCGCCGACATTTTGCCCGCACGAAGCGTGTCTTCCACGCCTTCGGCAAACCGCTTGAGGGGATTCGGCGCAGTCGAGGGTTTCGGGGCGTACTTCGACTCCAGAAAGTCGATGTAATCGAGAATCTGGTAGATCTTCTCTTCGGGGAGCGTATCCAGCTTGCGAATCAATCGTTCGCGCAAAATGTCATTCATTTCGATCGTTCTCCCTTTCCCGTGCGATGAGGCGGCACCGTAGCGTCCCGACGTCGTGCACCAATTGCTGGCAACTATGCTTCTCGCAACTCGCACCCGTTCGGTTGCCGTTGCCGTTAGCCCCGGCCCCGCCACCGAGCCCGTCTGCCCCGCACGTCGATATGTACGTAGTTTGTGCTCGAGTGACCACTGGTGTAGATGCCGAGCCCGCCGACCAGATCCGGATGCTTCAGCTCGACGATCTCCACCGCCAAACCTACCATACGGCTGTCGATCGCGGTGAGTTTTCCGTCGCCATTGGCGTCGATGGCCACGTCGGCCGCGTCCCCGTACTGGTGCTGACTGTCACGCGCGGCGCGTCGGATCTTCCGGTTGTGCTCGGGCGCGCGAAATCCCGAATGCACATCGAGCTCGATGTCGGCCACCGCTTTGTCGCCATGCCAGCGCGCGATCTCCTGAATCACCAGCTCGAGCTTGTCCAGCAACTTCGGATTTACCGCGGCGTAGCTGGGCCAGACTCCCTGCTGATCGTGGTTTAGAAAATCGCCCACACGCAGGTGCTTCGTGATCTGCAGGTCCACATCAGCGGGCGTGATCTCGAGAAAACCCGAAGGCGGAGGCTGCCGCCCAGCCACCCGCTCCGCGATGTAGGTCCCGATGCGGTAGCCGCGCAGCATTGCGCCTTCTTTCTCTTCGAAGGGCACGAGCACCGCGAGAGTGAGACCCTCTATCTCGCGCTGCTGGCCACTCTTGAGCAGAGCCAGTCTGTAGAAGCCGGCCCTGGGTGGCGCGAATACCTTGTCGCTGGTAAGTGTCTTCGCCGTTGTCGCGAGAGTCGTGTCGCCGTTTCGAACCCAAGCGTACTCCAGCGCGGTGGGATCACCGTGTACGTCGAGCGGATAAGAGATCTGCTGCGCTGGCATGGCGAAGGCAAGCTTCACTTCGCCGCTCGCCCCAAAAGCGCTGATGGATGGCTCCGCCAATGGAACGACCGAGCGGGTGAGATACGTTCCGATTGGTTTCGCGGTGCCGCTGGAGGCCTGGAGAAACTGGAACGCGCCGACGGCCGCAATCGCCGCGACCGTGATCCACGCGATACGCGTAGTGTGGCGCTTTCGAACGGGGAGCTCGTCGGGGAGCTCGAGCTCTTCGCCTGTCCGGTGGCGCCGGTCCCCTACGCCCGCGGACTCCACGGGCCTTTCTTAATAGATGTAAACCGGCGTGCCGACGGGGACCATCGGATAGAGCTTCTCGATGTCCTCATTGCGCATCCGGACGCAGCCATGGCTCACGGACTGGCCGATCGACTCGGGATGATCGGTGCCGTGGATTCCATAGCCGTCGCCGAGCTCCAGGCGGCGCGTTCCCATCACCCCCATGTACCTGCGGGCGGTAGTGCCATATGGCGGAACGACGATGTTCCCATTCACGACGATCTCCTTTCCTTCGACGCCTCCGCCCAACGACACGGTGTGGCCGTTGTTGTAACGCTTGACGACCTCGCCGTTCTGGGTTGTGATGACGCCGTCTCCGGTGGAAAGGGCCTGCCCGGGATTTAGGTGAACGATGCCCAGACCTTTTTTGTGCGCCTGCTCGACGTAGTGCCACTCAGGCGGAACCCACGCGGGATTCTCGTCCTTGGCCTTTACGGTAAGGCGTCCGCGCGGCGTCTCGAAGCGCCACTGGCCACTCGCTCCTCCCACCAGCTCCTTACCGCTGCCCGTCGCCACCGGCGCTTCGTACAACACTTCCTTGCCCTGCTTATACCACAGATGGTGATCCGCCATGCTGACGACGATGTACGGCTGATTGGCGGCGGCCGCCGGTGTTTCGGAGAGGAGAGCCTTGAGGCTGTCACCCGTCATCCCGAGCTTGGACTTGACCTCGTTCAGCAGGCCGAGGTTGTCGTTGTACACCATGCGATTGACATCGCGCTGATAGCGAAGCTCCGCGGTTCTCGTGAGCAGCATTACGCTCAGGATCGCGGCGCCGACAAAACCAAGTATCAGCATCCAGACGGTCTTGCCACCGTAGGAAAAGACTCTGCTCGCTCCCATCTCGTTACCCCTGAAAAGTCAGCGACGCGTGGTTTCCACGCGTCGTCAGTAGAAGTATACCTTCATACCTGCGCTAAGGTTCGGCATGATCGCCTTCAAGTCCTCGAGGCGGATTCGCAGAGACCCGGGCGGAACTGCGGTGGTGTCCGCAGTGAGCTCCGGAGCCTTGGACGTTAGGATTGTCGCGCCGCCGTCGAGGGTAATCTTCGAATCGGAAAGATCGGCAATCGTTCGCTCACCACGCGGGACCACGGCGGGAGGCGCAGCGGACGAATCTGAAATTCCGCGCTCGGGACCAAACTGCACCGGCATCTCCCGCAGAAGAGCTCCCTCGCGCGTGAGGTACATTCGAGAGCTGTCGATTGATACGTTCAGGTGCAGTTTCTTGTCGAACTTTGCCTGCCGCTTGGCGAGCTCAATCGCTATTCGCAGCTTGTTCTGCTCCGCCTGCACGATCGCATCGGTGCGCTCGCGCTCGGCGTCTGTCATGTGCGCTCTGAGCTGAGCGACCTCGTGATTGTATTTCACCCGCTTGAACAACAGCCAGCCATCGACGGCGACCATCGCCGCCAAACCCAAGCCGAGCACGAACACAAATCCCGGATACGCACGCCGGAAATCGCGCCACGTGCCGCGACGGCGGTCGCCTTCAGCCTCTCGCTCGGGTCGTCGCCGCGTCTCGGGTCCGGGTTCCTTCGGTCTGAGGATTTCCATTGTGCCCCTTCGTGCCCCGCAAGTCAGGGTGGGATTACATTACTGATATAATGGCCATCTCACGGCGCGCGCGGCCAGTCGCGCTCATCGTCCTCGATGGATGGGGCTATCGCCCCGAGACTGACGGCAACGCAATCGCACTCGCCAACACCCCCACCTGGGACTCTATCTGGGGTCGCGGCCCGCGTACGCTGCTCGAAGCTTCAGGACTTCGCGTCGGCCTCCCCGAAGGGCAGATGGGCAACAGCGAAGTCGGACATCTCAATCTTGGCGCTGGACGAGTGGTGATGCAGGATCTGGTACGCATCTCCTCGGCCATCTCCGATGCGACCTTCTACACCAATCCAGCGCTATTGGGTGCATGCCGCCAGGTGAAGGAGAATGGCGGGACGCTGCACCTGCTCGGATTGATCGGCACGGGCGGGGTCCACGCGATAGACGAACATCTCTGCGCGCTGTTGGAGCTCGCCAAGCGCCAACGGGTGGAGCGCGTTGCCATCCACGCCTTCCTCGACGGGCGGGACACAATGCCCAAGTCCGCACTCGGGTACATGCAGCAGCTACTCGAGTACATCCGAAAGATCGGCAGCCCCGCCAGGATAGCCAGCATTTCGGGGCGCTACTACGCGATGGATCGCGATCGGAGGTGGGAGCGCACGGAGCTCGCCTACCGCGCGATAGTCCTGGGCGAGGGCACGAAGGTCACCGATCCGCTCGAGGCAATCAAGCAGGCGTATGAATCCGGCAAGACCGACGAATTCGCGCTGCCAGTTGTCGTGACGGAGAATGGAAATCCCGTCGCGCCAATGCAAGACGGCGATTCGATCATCTGCTTCAACTATCGCTCGGACAGAATGCGGCAGATCGTGCGGGCGCTGATCGATTCGAACCGTCACGGCGATGACGACGTTCCGGTTGACTGGAATCCACAGGGCGAGGGGTTTGATGTTTCCCGTCGCCCCCAGGTCTCGGTCACGACGCTCACGAATTACGACAAGACCTTTCCAGTCCCTGTCGCCTTTCCGCCGACGTCGATGGCGCGCATCCTGGCCGAGGTTCTGTCGTCACGCGGGCTATCGATGCTGAAGACGGCGGAAACCGAGAAGTATCCGCATGTGACTTACTTCTTCAACGGCGGCCTTGAGCAGCCGTACCCGTGCGAGAGCAGAGTCCTGATCCCAAGTCCGAAAGTGGCGACGTACGATCTCAAGCCGGAGATGAGCGCCGAAGGCGTGACGGACGCTTTGTGCAACGGGATCTCATCCGGTGACCAGGATTTCATTCTCTGCAATTACGCGAATGCCGACATGGTGGGGCACAGTGGATCGATTCCCGCGACGATCAAAGCCGTCGAGACCGTCGACCGAATGCTCGCGCGCGTTCTCAAGACGGCCGAGGGCGCGGGAACGCGGCTCATCGTTACCGCGGACCATGGCAATGCCGAAATGATGATCGATCCCGAGACTGGCGGGCCGCACACGGCACACACCACGAACCCCGTACCCTTGGTGATCATCGATTGGGAACAGGAGCAGCGGCTCCGCTCCGGCGGCGCTCTCTGCGATGTTGCGCCAACTATATTATCAATGCTCGGAATCGAGCAGCCGCCAGAGATGAGCGGCGTCAACCTTGGAGTCGATTAGTGAAGTCTTTCATGGGCGCTCTGGCGCTTGCTTTCGTTGCGACCAGCGCTCGCGCGCAGGTCGGACATCTTCCTGAAACAAGTCCCTACCGCGACCTCGAGGCGAGTCAGGAGCTTTCTTTCTTTGGAGGGCGTTACTCCGCGGGGCGGGATCCGATCGGCGTCGGACCGCGCGGCGGCCCCATGTATGGCCTGCGCTACGAGATCCATGTCGGCGGCCCCGCTTTTCTCATGGCGCGCTTCGCGCACGTCAACAGCGAGCGCTTTCCGATCGATCCCACCAAGAGCGGAGCCGCGGCACAGCTGGGCAGAATGAACGTTTCGCTCAACCTCTTCGACGTAAACCTGGTTCTCAATCTCACCGGCCAGAAGAGTTTTCATAACATCATTCCGGTGATCAACTTTGGCGCCGGCATCGCGAACTGCAGCTGCACCGTCGACCCCGATCCGTACTCCTTCGGCACCCCGTTTGCATTTTCTTTTGGTGGCGGACTGCGCTACGTGCCGGGCGGGCGATTCCAGTTGCGGGCGGATTGGGGCGACTACCTCTATCAGTTGAAGTATCCGGCCGCGTACTACTTGACGCCGACAACCGGGACTGCCGCGGTGGGTGGCAGACAGGCCCGGTCCTTCTGGAAGAACAATCGGGCTCTCACGCTCGGCGCATCACTACTGTTCTTTCGGTAACCTGAACCGCCCCATACGGCGGACTCGGAGGAACGGTGGAAAAGGATTACGAGGACATCGACGGGATCGACGAGCTGACTGATGGCGAGCTGCGCGCCCTAATTCGGGATCGTCTCGAGGAACAAGTCGCATTCGATCCAAATGATGTAGAAGTCGCGGTGCGCGGCGGAGTCGTACGGCTGTCGGGACGGGTAGGGACTGAGCAGGAGCTCCGCATCGTCGAGCACGTCGTCACTGACCTTGTCGGAATCAAGGAAGTGAAAAACGACTTGGTCGTGGATCCGATCCGGCGCGCCGAGAGCCCTGTCCCGATAGACGAGCATCTAGTCGACGAGGAGCTGCACGAGGAGATCCTGCTCGGCGACCGGCCCAGACCGGAGGATCCGGAGGCGGAACACCTCCATGAGGACATCCGTGGGGAGCTGTTTGGAACAACTGACGTTCAGGAGTCGATAGAGGAGGGGATTCCGTGGAATCCACCGGACGGGCCGACGCCGGAAGGCGAGTTCGGGCCGGACGCGCCTCCTAACGTGATGAACGACGATCATTAGATTGGCGAGCGCTTCTCTTACCAGACGGATTTCTTTTTCCGCCGCACATCGCTACAGCCGTCCGGACTGGAGCGATGAGAAAAACGCCGCGACCTTCGGGGCGTGTGCGTGGCCCAACTACCACGGTCACACGTATGTGTGCGACGTCACCGTGGGTGGACCGATCGACGAGGCCACCGGGTTCGTTGTCGACCTTGGTGTACTCGACGACATTTTGACCAAGCAGGTGAAGGAGCGATTCGACCACCGCAACATCAATCTCGACGTGCCGGAGTTCGCGGACGGAAAACTCGTCCCCACCGGGGAGAATCTCGCGCGCTTCATATTCGAGCGCGTAGACCGCGATCTGCCGAAGCCGGCGAAAGTGATGCGCGTGACCGTCGGAGAAGACGACAGTCTGAGCGCGAGCTACAGCAGGGAGTAACCGAAAAAGTGTTTGTTTCCTTCACACGCAGAAACGCGCGTGCATTTCTCGTCGCGATCGCGCCATTTGCGCTCACGGGGTGCGTGACCTTGATGAAAACGGCGCGCCCAGGCTCGCCGCGCTCGGAGCTGCGCCATGAGATCGACTCGCTGACTTCACAACCTGAGTTCAGGAATGCTCAGTGGGGCGTGCTGATAGTGAATCCGCGCACCGGCGATACTCTCTACACGAAAAACGCGGGCAAGCTGTTCATGCCCGCTTCCAATATGAAGATCATCACGAGTGCGGCGGCGCTGACCTTGCTCGGACCCGATTACCGGTACCGCACGACTTTTCTCACCGACGGCGAAGTGCGCGACTCGCTCCTCGACGGAAACCTCCTCGTGATTGGCCGCGGAGATCCGACGGTGAGCGACCGGATGCGAGGCACAGCGACGACCGTGATGGACGCACTGGCCGACTCGCTTCGCGCGCATCGGATAAGGCAGATCAGCGGCTCGCTCGCGCGAGTGGGTGACGCCTTCCCAGATTCCATTTACGGTTACGGCTGGGAATGGGACGACCTCGGCGAGTATTACGGCGCTGGCGTGGACGAGCTGATCTTCAACGAGGGGATGGCGCCGACGAAGTTGCGGCCGCTCCCGGACACGGCGCGTGACAGTCTTTATTCCGGTCCGGCAAAGAATCCCGCGAAGGCATACCTCGACGCTTTCCACGACGCGCTCGTGCGGAAATCCATCAGAATTGACGGCACCGTCAGGGACAGCGTTCTCCCGACGCCTTTGAAGATGGACACGCTGTTCGTTCTCGTCTCGCCGCCGCTCCGCGAGATTCTGCCCGCGCTGTTGAAACCGTCGCAGAATCAGATCGCTGAGATCCTGCTGAGGACGATTGGCCTGGAGCGAGGCGGCCTGGGAACGGCGGACAGCGCTCGCAAAATCGTCGGACAGCAGTTGCTGGCCTGGGGCGTGCAGCCCGACGGCTTCGTCATCCGTGATGGCAGCGGACTCTCCGATCAGGACCTTCTCACCCCGGAGACTATCGTGCGCGTGCTCGACAGGATCCAGCGCGACACTGCGTTCGCGGCCTACTACAACGCGATGCCGATTGCCGGCGTCGACGGCACGATCGATACCCGCATGAAGGGAACGCCCGCCGAGGGCAATGTCCACGCAAAGACCGGAACGCTGGCCAAGGCACGCTCTCTTTCTGGGTACGTAACGACAGCCGACGGCGAGCGCCTAATCTTCAGCATTCTCGCCAACAATACGACCACTCCGGGTTCGGCGGTGACGCAGGTTGCCGACAACATTGCGGCCGCGCTTGCCGCGTACCGGGAGCATTGACCACTGCATGCTGAGCGTCGCCGAAGCAAGTGAGCGTATCCTCGCCGAGGTAAGGGCGCTAGCGCCGGAATCGGTGCCGTTGCGTCAGGCTCTTGGCCGCGTGCTGGCCGAGGACGTCACTGCCACGGTGACGATGCCGCCGTGGAGCAACTCCTCGATGGATGGCTACGCGGTTCGCTCTGCCGACATCACGCCCGTAATGAAAGGTGAGCCGGTGAAGCTGCGTGTCATCGCGTCGATTGCGGCCGGAGAGTTTGCGCCTAGGGCCCTGAAGCGCGGTGAAGCGATGCGCATCATGACGGGAGCGCCGATCCCCGGAGGAGCTGATTCCGTTATCCGCAAGGAAGACACCGACGGGGGAAGCGAGAAGGTGGAGATCCGCGAGGCCCGCGACGTGTGGAAGAACATTCGCGGCGCGGGAGAGGATTATCAGAGCGGTGATCTGCTGGCAAAGCGCGGCGCTCCAGTGAAGCCGGCCTTGTTAGGCGTGCTTGCGTCGACCGGTATTGCGACGGTCCAGGTTTTCCGACGCCCTCGCGTCGCGATCATCAGCTCCGGCAACGAGCTCGTGGACATCGACCATTTCGACCAGGTCATCGCGGCGCGCCGCATTATTTCGACCAACAGCTATACGCTTGCAGCGCTGACGCGCGTGTCGGGCGGAGTTCCCGAGGATCTTGGAATCGCCAGCGACACCAGGGCATCGCTCAAGAAAAAACTCGAGAGCGCCGCCGGGTACGATCTCATTATCACATCTGCAGGAGTCTCCGTCGGCGATCTCGATCATACGCGTGATGTCTTTGCCAGACTCGGAGGAAAGCAGAAGTTCTGGAAGGTGAAAATGAGGCCAGGGGCGCCACTCGCCTTCGGACTGCTCAACGAAGTGCCGTGGCTCGGACTTTCCGGCAACCCGGTCTCGGCGATGGTGAGCTTCGAGCTCTTCGTCCGACCGGCACTGAGGAAAATGCAGGGCCACACCAATCTTTTTCGCCGCAGCCTGACTGTGACGGTCGAGGAAGAGATAAAGATTGCCGCGAAGCTCACCCATTTCCTCCGCGCGTGTGTCACCCAGCACTCAGATGGAACCTTGACGGCGCGGCTAACGGGTCATCAAAGCTCCGGAGCTCTCACGTCCATGGTGAAGGCGAACGCGCTACTCATAGTGCCGGGGACGCACCAGAATGTGCCCAAGGGCGGACAGCTTCACGCGCTGATGCTGGACCACAGTCTCGAAGAGACTTCGGCATTCTCGCTGTGATCGACAAGGGTGATCTCTCGAATGTCGACCATTCGGTCCTCGCGGGAGACGCTCTCGTTACCGCGCTGAATCGTCGTTTCAGAACTTCGGTGGAAGACGCGACGGTTGACGCCCACACCTTCAGCATTCTCCGGCCCGCGAACTCCGACGATCTCATTCGCGAGGAAGATTTCGTCAAGGACGAGAGACTCCCCTACTGGGCGGACGTATGGCCGTCTTCGCTGATTCTTGCCGGGAAACTGCTCGGGCTGAAAGGACGGGGAAAGACAGCGCTCGAGCTCGGGTGCGGAGTGGGACTCAGCACGCTCGCGGCAACCACAGCCGGTTACGACGTGCTGGCGACAGATTACTACGAGGATGCGCTCGATGTCACGCGAGCCAATGTCTTCCGCAATCTCGGAAAACTGGCACGGACGCGACTCGTCGACTGGCGGCATCTCCCCGACGACCTTGGGCGATTCGATCTCGTCTTCGCGTCGGACGTGTTGTACGAGAAGGAGTACGCGGAGCTTTTGCCGTTGATACTCGATCGGGTACTCGTGCCGAGCGGAATTGCTCTGATCGCAGATCCGGGACGTGTAGCTGCACCTGTGTTTGTCGAAGCGTGTGTCGAGCACGGGCTCGTCGTCAGACAAAAAGAAACCCGACCTTTCGAGGCTGGCGAGATCAAGCAGAGAATTGATCTCTACGAGATCGCCCGATAAGCACGGATTATCCGAAGCATCCTGTTGGTTATCCGAAGCATCCGTGTTACATCTGCCTGTACTTGGGCCCGCTTCCTCCCTCTCGAGGCGTCCAACGCGGTCCGAGTGCGTCAGTCGCCTTGCAGTCGATGCAATTCGCTGGACTGACAACAAGCCTAACGCCATCGCGCTCGTAGACTCCCGCCGGACACATGTGCGTGTACAGCTCGGCGACGTCGGGAGTGATGTCCGGTCCGACGATAAGGTGCGACGGGATGTCGTCGCGCGTCGCGTTTCCCGATTTGAATACAGCGTCGAGCTTGCTGAACGTGAGCTTGCCGTCGGGCACGAACGGTTCTGGCTCTGTAACTGCTCGGGGGACGTCGGCGTCGGCGTGAGAGTCGATCTTGCCACCAGGCAGCGCGCCACCAGTCATCGTCATCAGGCTGGCCTTTAGCCCCGCCATGTAGAAGTTGCTCTCCTGGAACGCGAGCCGCATGTTGCGCCGCCGATAGAGATCCTTGGCGATGAAGCTGCCGTCGACCATCGCATCATATTCCTTGAGCGATGCGGCGGACGTGTCTTTTCGCTTGAGCGCATCGAACGCCGTGCGGGCGGCGAACATTCCGGATTGCATCGCGTAGTGGATTCCCTTAAGCGAGGCGACTTCCACGTAACCGGCTGAATCCCCAACGATCATCAGTCCGTCGCCATGCCGCCGCTTCGGAAGTGCGTAATACCCGCCCTCGGGAATCGTCTTCGCGCCCGACTCTACCATCTCTCCACTCTCCAGAATCTCCCTGAAGAGGGGATGCAGCTTCATTCGCTGGAGCATCTCGTGCACGTCGTCCGATGTCCGCTTGTAGTCCAGGCCGACGACGAGGCCGAGCGCGATCAGATTCCTGCTCAGCGGATACATGAAGCTGCCGCCGAACACATCCCTCGGCAGCGGCCAGCCCAGCGTGTGGACGATCGCGTCGAGCGGCTTGAGCGTTTCCCAGATTTCCTTGACGCCGAGCGCGAAGATCTGCGGATTGTCGGAACCGATCTTCTGCCACTCGAAGTAGGCCTGCGATAGGGTCCCCCGCGTTCCCTCGGAGAGAACGGTGATCTGGGCGGTGATGTCGGTTGGTGGCGCGTAGCCGGTCCCCGGATCGCCCGTTCTAGCCAGACCCGTCGGTGTCGTGCGCACGCCAGTCACACGGTTACCCTCGGTCAGCAGCGACGCCGCGGGAAACCCTGTGAAGATGTTCACCCCGAGCGCTTCCGCCTTTTCTCCGAGCCAGCGCACGATCTCGCAGAGAGATGCGATGTAGTAGCCGTGATTCTGCATCGTCGGCGGCGTGGGAATCCGAATTGAGCGGCTTCCGGTGAGGAAGTACACGCGCTCTCCTTCGACCGAACCGCGGAAAGGGAAATCACTGTCCTTCAGCTCCGGAAAGAGAGCGTGCATCGCGATCGGATTTACGACGGCTCCCGACAGTGAGTGCTCTCCGAGCGCTCCTGCTTTTTCGAGCATGCCGATCTGAATTTCTCCGAGCGTTCCGCCGGCTTCGTTGTCGGCCTTGACGAGCTTCGCGAGCTCTATGGCTCCGGCGAGTCCCGCCGGCCCCCCTCCGACGAACAGAACATCCATCGGAACCGCCTCCGCATCGGGCGGCTCGCTGAGTATCAGCCGCTCCAGCGGAAGCGGAGCCTGATGCCGGCTTGGCAGAACGCTGAGCGGACGATCCGGCATTAGTGGTGCTTCTTTGCTTCGCGCACCGCCTCGGTGAGCGCGGGAATCACTTCGAACACATCACCGACGATTCCATAGTCAGCGACTTTAAAGATCGGCGCGTCCTTGTCCTTGTTCACCGCCACGATCGTTTTCGAAGTCCGCATTCCCGCGAGATGCTGCACGGCGCCAGAGATACCAACGGCGATGTACAGCTCCGGACTTACCAGACGCCCTGTCTGACCGATCTGATCGCTGTGCGGCCGCCAGCCGTCGTCGGTTACAGCGCGCGTCGCTCCGACCGCGGCGTTCCCGAACGCAGACGCAAGATCCTCGACGAGTTTGAAGTTTTCCGCGGCCTTGAGCCCACGCCCGCCAGCGATCACAACGGGAGCTTCGGCGAGATCGAGCTTTCCGCCTCCGCCCTGACGCGTTTCGACCACCTTCACCCGAGTCGAGCCGGGATCCTCTGCAGGCTGGGCGTTCTCCACTCGGCCTGCTTTCGCATTCTGCGCAGGCGCTATGATGTTGGGGCGCATTGCGATCACCGCAGGAGAGCCGGAGATCGCCAGCGTCGCAATCACTTTTCCGATGTTGACGGGATGCCGAACGATTACGGTGTCGCCTTCCAGCTCGAAGGAGAGAACGTCAGTCACCGCGCTCACTCCGAGACGGGCGGCGACCCGCGGGGCGAGATCGCGTCCCTGCGCTGAAGTGCTGAAGATTGCCGCGCGATATCCGCCGGACTTGATGCGGTCGGCGGCGGTAGCGGTGGCGACTTCCGGGTTGTAATTCGTGAGCCCCGCGTGCTCGACCGCGATTACGACGTCGGCGCCGTACTGTCCAAGCTGCGAGGCTTTTGCCGCGATACCGGGCGGGCCGAGCAGGAGTGCGTGCACTTCTCCGCCGCCAGATTTGTCCGCCAACATTCGCGCGGCGGTCACAGCCTCGAGACCAACCTTTCGCAGCTCGGCGCCACGGGATTCAACGAACGCAAAGATGCTTGCCATCAGAGAACCTTCGCTTCGGTCTGTAGGAGCTTCACCAGCTCCGGCACCGCTGCCGCTCCCTCGCCGACTATGCGGCCGGCCTTTCGCTCCGCCGGGAGCTCGAGTTTCCGTACCACGACCTGTGGCTCTGCGAGCTGAGCAGGTTTGGTTTGGAGCGGCTTCTTCTTGGCGGCCATGATCCCCTTGAGGGACGGATAGCGCGCCGTGTTGAGTCCCTCGTCAACGGTGAGCACCGCGGGCAGCTGAAACTCGACGATCTCCTGCGCGCCCTCGAGCTCTCGCTTTGCTGTTCCCTTCCCGTTGGCGATCTCGAGCGAGGAGATCGCCGTTACGCAGGCAAGCCCCAGGAATTCCGCGGTCATGGGGCCGACGACTCCATTCGAGGAATCGGGCGACATCTTTCCAAAGAAAATCAGGTCGTACGCGCCCCCCTTCAGCTCGTTGGCCAGTGCCTTTGCGACAGGGAACCCGTCAAACGGTACTTTGTCAGCCTTGAGCTGGATACCGCGGTCGGCGCCCATGCTCAGCGCCTTCCGGATTGTTTCCTGTACGACGTCTGGACCCAGCGAAATCACCGTAACCTCGCTGCCAGCATTCTTTTCCTTCAACTGGAGCGCGGCCTCGACGGCCCACGCATCGAAATCGTTGATATCGAATTTGAGTCCTGCTTCGTCGAGCGACACGTTGTCGGAGCCGATCTTGAAGCGGACGTCCATGTCGGGAACACGCTTGATGCACACGGCAATCTTCACCGCGAAATCTCCATGTGAATGATTTCACATAAAGATACCCACACCGGACAGCGCTTACGAAACAGGGCCCGGACCTGAGCACGGTCCGGACCCCTTCGCTCCGCTTCGACTGCAGTCGACAGAGAGGATACAACCCACGCGTCAGATGTGCGTCAGACCTTCATCGGCGACGGACTCTCTCGCGCTGCTCGTCGCGCGATGAGCACAATCAGTGCGGCCGCTCCGAGCATGGTGAGCTCGGCCGCTCCCCGTTCCTGCCACGCCACCCCGTACGCGGCGATGCGCAAGTTGCCCAACGCCAGGTAGGCCAAGGCTGCGACTAGCCACGACCACGCGGCGAGCGAACCCCAGACAGCCACCGCGACCGACACCACAGCCACGCGCGCGATGAGCATCGCCACCCTTCCGGGTTCGACGTCGCTCGCCGGTCCCAACGACCATATCGCACCACTCAGCAACGCCGCGATTGCCGCGGCCATGAGCGCTCTCAGGCTCCAACGCCGAGTGAGTCCAGCCACGACGAGGAGCGGGATGCCGAACGTCGAGATGGTCATCAGTACAATCATCGGTATGTCCGTGACTCCCGCAAGCAGCGGGAATGCCTCACTGAGCACCGTGGTAGGAGTGTCAGGTACGCCACCTCGCGGCACAAGGATACTCAGTTGGCTCATCGCGAAGATGACGCCTCCGAGTCCGAGCCCGGCGATCAGCATGTCGTCGCTGGCCGATCTGGACGGCTCGCCAGCCAGCATCGGAATTCCCACGCGCCGTCTCATCGCGCTGAGTGCGAGCCACAAGCCGAAGAGGATCAGAATGGCTGGAATCGAAACGACGACGCCGAGTGCGGTAGTGCCGATGAAGCTGCCCCAGGGCTGCGCCGTGTCGTACTTGAAAAGCTTCGATGGCAGAGAGTTGAGGCTGCTCAGCGTCGCGAACACGACCAGCGTGCCCAGGAGGATGTAGGTGTCTCGGCGCGCGAGCATACCATCAGTCACCAGAATGGGGCGCCGGCGCTTGACGACGATCGCGCCAGTCACGATCAATCCCAACAGCAGCAGGATACACACCCCAGCAACCATCATCCGATCGGTCTGTCGCTGACGGTCGGCGCGAAGAAATGCTTCGGGCAAGTCAACGCCGCGCCGGGCGACGAGCGGGTCGTCGCCGGCCACTTGCACCCACGTGCGCGCCGCCGCACCGTCCGGCAGCTTTATCGCCGTGTCCGTGTAGGTGACAGTGGCATCTCGTCTCGCGGGGCGCGCCGTTTCCTTGAGCTCCGATTCCTGGAGCGTGGAAGTGTCCATCCCCTGGCGAGAGAGAGACGCCAGCGCGATGCGGCGAAGGGCCGAGGAATCAGCCGAGTCGCGGCGCGCGGAGTCCGGAACGAGATGGCGTGTATCCAGCGGCCTGCCATCCGGCCACACCCTGACCCGCCACTCCTCGGTGCGTTGGGCAGCGGTACCCTTGGTGTGGACGTACCGCACAGTCCACCACGTGGGCGGTACATACGTGGAGGCGAATCGCTGGGCCTCGCCGACGAGCTTGTGCTCGCGCAAGAACCGCGGCCATGCCTCAAGCGTGTCTCTCCCAATCCCCGTGAGGCGCGTCCACCCGGCCGGATTGCCGCGGCGCGCGAGGAGCATCGAATCCGCCGTTTGGACAACACGCCCGCGGTCGGCCGTGAACGGTGGACCAAGTGTGGGCTTGGGTGGACGAGCCACGGCGAAAATGACGCCCACAACCGCGCCGGCCAGTGCGAGGCGGCGTGCGCGCGTGGTAAACACGCCGGCCTGTCTCGGCGCGATTGGCGCTGCCGTTTCCTCGGCGGCGGCCGGTGTCCACGCGCCAAACCGGGCCTCCTCCGGCGCCGGTACGAAGCCGCGCTGCCTCACCCACCGCCACAAGACGACAAGTGCCGGTGTCAGCAGCGCGAGGAGAATAATCGCCGCCGTAACGCGATACTCCGCAGCGTGCCCCGACGCGGCGAACAATCCGAACAGCACGAGGTCGTAAACGAAGTGCGCGACCACGGTGACCAGAAGCCCGAAGTTGATGAACAGCACCGCCCAGAAACAGGCGTCGACGAAGATCTCCACGCCGCGCGAATAGGGAGGCCATGACTCGTAGTTCGAGTGTGCGAATCCGAAGATGAGCGCCGACGCGACGACTCCGGCCGCCATCAACCACCGGCGCCCCGATCGTTGTCCGATCCACAGCGAGAGCAATGAAAGCGGCAGCGCGCGGAAGAGCGACTCTTCCCACACTCCGGCGTTCACCGACACCGCTATGCCTGAGATCCATGGCATCGGCGAGGCGATCTGGTTGGGATCGTCGAGCAGCTCGCTAGGCACCCACCAGCCGAACAGCGTCCGAGTCACCAGATAGAAGATCGCAACGTAGGCGAAGGCGATCGCGGCGACTGCGTAGCCACCGCCAACCTGGGAGGCGACTTCTCTGGTGCCGCGGAACTGCCACAGCTTCCACCAATCGAGATGGCGCGGGAAAGCGTTGCGTGTAGCCGCCTCCGCCGCGGCGAGGGTAAAGCCAACGAGCAGCACAGTCGACACCCCGAACAATACCGCCAATAGAAATTGCATCACCTGGAATGTGGCGGCCGACATTGCCGAGTCGTACGAGAACCAGCTTCCCGACAGCTCGTTGATGCCCGCCGCGAAAGCAAGCACCCCAATCGCCAGTCCCACCGCCATCGGCTCGCGCCACCGCACTCTCCGCTCCCGCGAGAATCTGGTGAGCGCGACGATTCCAATGATCGCTACCCCTAGAATACCCAGGCTCGCGAGCAGCGCGAGCAGATCGTTCCACGACCGCATCTCGGCGTACCGCCGGCGGAACGATTCGGGAATCTCGACGTAAGGCCTGACGCGCGCCGGAGTGTCACCCGCGATTTCGACTTCGGCGCGGATCGGGGCACCACCGATGCGCCGGTCCACGCGCTCGAAGGTGTAGGTACGATCGACTCGGGCGCTGGTCTTCTTCGTCTCATACGACGCCGTGATGAGCTTCCAGCGATTCGCGCGATTGTCGACCCATGCATTGAGCGCGAGCTCCGCGAGGCGTTGACCTGAGTCAGCACTGACTGTTGGCCGAGGATCGGCATCGGCGAGCTTTCGCTCGAATCCGATGATGCGGCCGTCGGGCGCGAAGTGAACGCGCGCCTCACGAGGATTGCCTGGAACGAACGCGCGAACCGACCAGGTAAAGGGAGCGACATCATTGCCGCGAACGAGAGCGTTCAGCGAATCGTGACCGCCGCCCGCCAGCTCGACGAAGGTGCGAAGCGAGTCGTTTCCCTGGAAACGCACCGCTGTTCGGGCGCCGGCAGGCGCGAGCGAGTGAGCGCGAAAGAACGAATCGGCCCGGGCGAGCGCGACGTCGCGCGTGAGAGATTGCTTGAGCGCGACGATCGGAAATGCGCGTGGAAAGAGCCAGGCGGCGGTGGCAGCCGCCGTGAGGGCGACAGCAACTACCACGATCGCAACTCTAGAGGATCGCATCAGGCGACGACTCGTCGTGAGGCGTTTATGCTCCGCTTCGATTCCAACCGAAGGGGGAATGTAGTGGCACCTCTAGATGTGCGTCAGACTTCTTTCAGTCGCTCCAGGTACTCGTCCACCCCGACGTAGAACGGATTTTCACGAAGCACGTTGCCGCAAAACGTGAGAGGGTGCGTCTCGTAGGCGCCGTGCACCATGATGCTGCCCGAGACAGAGGCGACGTCGTACATGCACATGACCACACACGGGAACTGCTTCGCCGCGCCTGTCACCTTTGATTCGAACGCAAGAATGTCGAGATCGTCTGGCCAGCCGGGCTTGGACCAGCCGATGTTGCCGAGTAGTCGAATGCAACCGGAACCGCGCTCGACCGCGTCTTGAAAAGTCTCGCCGATGTGCTCGAGCATCCTATCTCCGCTCGGACCTCCGGTGATCACCGTCAGCCGGTCCGAGGTCTGGAGGTGATCGGTATCGAGCCCGCTCCTGCGCAGCAGATCGACGACTTTCTTGTTCGCGTCGTCGTGACCGAACACGACTGCGTGATCACCCATTCTGATGCCCACGAGCAGGAATCCGACCGCCTCTTCGAATTGCCTGTCGTTTTCCCAGAAGTAGGCGATGTGATCGCCGAGTCTTACTTTCTCGTCTCTCAGCCCCAGATCTATCTCGCCGGCGCGGTGTTTGGTCCTCCGCTCGGTCATTCGAATGCGCTCAGTCCGGTCACAGCCTGTCCCAGAATCAAGGTATGGATGTCATGCGTGCCCTCGTACGTGTAGACGCTCTCGAGGTTCGCCATGTGCCGCATCGACGAATATTCAGCAAGTATGCCATTGGCGCCGAGGAGCCTTCGCGCTTCACGCGCGATGTCCGTGGCGGCACTGACATTGTTACGCTTGGCGAGCGACACCTGCTGTGGAGTGAAAGTCCCTGCGTCCTTCAGCCTTCCAAGGTGTAACGCAAGAAGCTGCCCCTTCACCAGCTCGGTTAGCATCTCCGCCAACCGCTGTTGCTGTAACTGGAATCCCGCTATGGGCTTGCCGAACATCACCCTGTTGCCTGCGTAAGCCAGAGCCTCCTCGTAGCACCCCTGCGCGGCACCCATCGCGCCCCAGGCGATGCCGTACCGGGCCTGCGTCAGGCACATGAGCGGACTCTTGATTCCGCCCGTCTTAGGAAGCAGCGCAGTCGCCGGCACTTTCACATCCTGGAGCACCAGCTCGCTCGTATCCGACGCACGGAGCGAGAGCTTCCCCTTCTGGTCCTTCGCGGTGAATCCGGGTGTGTCGGTTGGAACTATGAACCCGCGGATCGCTTTGTCACTCTTGTCGTCGCCGACCTTGGCCCAGATGATCGCCACCTGCGCGGTAGAGCCGTTGGTGATCCACATTTTGGCGCCGTTGATCACCCAGCTTCCGTCTTTCTGCTCTCGGGCGCGGGTGATCATGCCCGAAGGGTTCGATCCGTAATCGGGCTCCGTCAAGCCGAAGCATCCGATTATCTCCCCATGTGCCATTCGTGGGAGGTAGTGCTTCTTCTGCTCTTCACTTCCGAACGCATAGACCGGGTACATCACCAGGGCGCCCTGCACCGAAGCGAACGATCGCACGCCCGAGTCGCCCCGCTCGAGCTCGTGCATTATCAGACCGTATGCAACGTTGTTGAGGCCGGCACACCCGTACTCCTCTGGCAGGTTCGCTCCGAACATCCCGAGCTCCGCCATCTGTGGAATTAACTCTTTAGGGAAGCGGCCTTCTATGTAGCAGTCACCGATGATGGGCATGACGTTCTCATCGACGAAGGCGCGAATCGTATCGCGGACGGCCCGCTCCTCTTCGGAGAGCGCGGAATCAATGTTGTAAAAGTCGGTTTCCATACGGGGAAACTTAGCCGAGCGTGCGTTTTATGCGACTGCGCGACAGGCGAGAGGAGCGATTCCTACGGCGCGCGCCTTGACGCGGAAGCTGGAGCCGTGATCGACTGCGAGTCCCTGCTCGTCCTGCCACTGGTGCACCATCTCGTGCAGCAGCGTGTGCAGCGCTTCGTCCCACCCGTCGCGCCTGATGTGTCGTCTGCTCAGTACGATCTCCGGCACGCACCCTTCGCTGGCGGGGCTGTAGTGACCGAGCCTGCTCTTCATCCGCCTGGAGATCCGTATCGGAATCTCGCGGAGCGCGGCGCCGAACCGCTCTTTGTTGTACTCGACGTGCCAGCTGGAGAGGTCGCAGATCAGGGGAAGGTCGGCGGGGTTGGGTTGCTCGGGGCTGCGCCTCCTCCGCGGTGCGTCGCTCGATCGCGCGACCGGGAACTCGAGGATCGTTCTGCGCGCCTCTTGTCTCGACACTCTGTTCCTGCCGTGGACGAAAATAATTATCGCCTTCCAGACCTCTTCGTCGGCGCCCAGGAAGCTGTTGTGGATGCGGAGCTCGCCCCAGCTGTAGCTGACGACAACGGTTCGATTGGTCGTGAGCCTCACCCGATACTGCGTGCCCAGTCCAAGCCGCTGTAGCCGGGCGCGCAACTCCTCCGCGTTTCTCGGGGGCTCTTCGTCCAGCTCCAGCGCGAGCTGGTCCCGATTATCCAGCCGCCACATACTCCGAC
>DASYVU010000117.1:0-16507 GCA_035936715.1 Gemmatimonadaceae bacterium | reverse complement strand
CGGCACCTTTCCCCCGCCACCTGGTGAGTCGATCACGAATTGCGGCACGGCAAGACCCGATGTCCACCCACGCAGCGCCTGCATGATCTCGAGACCCTTCTGCACGGTGGTGCGGAAGTGCTCGCCGCCCGCCACCTGGTCCGCCATATATAGGTAGTAGGGCCGGACGCGCGCTTTCAGCAGCTCGTGCATCAACTTCATCATCACCTTCGGGTCGTCGTTGACGCCTTTGAGCAGCACTGTCTGGCAGCCCAGCGATACTCCAGCCCTCGACAGGCGATCCAGCGCGGCGACCGCCGCCGGCGTCAGCTCGCTCGGATGATTGAAGTGCGTGTTCATGAAGATCGGGTGGTACTTCTGCACCATCTCGCAAAACTCCGGCGTGATCCGCTCAGGTAGGTGCGAGGTGATGCGGCTACCGATCCGGATGATCTCGATGTGCGGGATCGCGCGAAGCTGCTGGAAGAGATACTCCAGTCGCCGGTCACTCAGCATCATCGGATCGCCACCGCTCATGATCACGTCGCGGATCTCCGTGTGCTCACGGAGATACTGGAACGCGGAATCGTACTGGTTGAGCGGGATCTTCTCCGGATCGCCGACCTTGCGACGCCGAGTGCAGAAGCGGCAATAGGTGGCGCAGACGGGGCTGACCAGAAAGAGCGCGCGGTCGGGATACCGGTGCGTGATGTTCGGCACCGGCGAGTCGCCGTCCTCATCGAGCGAATCGATGACGCCATCGACGACGTCCAGCTCCTCGACGGTCGGGATGTATTGGTTCCACATCGGATCGCCCACTTCCTTGATCTGCTCGAGAGCCTCAGGAGTGATTCGCATCTGGAAGTTGTCGAATGCCGGCTTCAGCGCCTCGACGTCGATGACGTCATGGCCGAACTTCTCGGCCAGCTTCTCGAGACTCGCGATGCTCTGATCCTTGATGATCTGTTGCCAATCGCTCATGCGTGCACCACTCCGGCCCCGTGAAGGGCGTTGTAGATGATCGGACTTTCCATCAGCCGAGTCCGGACAGCCGAAGCGTCTTCACCCACCGCTCCGTGTAGTTGTCTCCGCGCTTGGCGAGCGCATGATCGCAGATGCGTCGGATCAAGTCGGAGTAGCCGAGAGTCGCGACTCCCGCCATTCGTGCCAGGCCAGCGGTCGGAGAGATATCCGGATTGGCATTGACCTCGAGCAGCCAGGGGCGGCCCGACTGGTCGATCCGGAAATCACATCGCCCGAATCCTTCTCCGCCGACCACGCTCCATGCCGTGCGAGCGATTACCGCGAGCTCATTGGCGAGGTCTTCAGACAGATCGGCGGGGCAATTCGGCTTGGCGCCCAGATCTTCGTCGCTCCCGGTTTCCCATTTGGAGCGATAGGAAACTATGTGCCACATGCCCCGCGGCATCTGACCGAAATCGATCTCGGCGATCGGCAGCACGTCGTCGCCCAGGATACCGACGTTGACCTCGCGGCCCGGAATGAAGCGCTGAACCAGCACCTCGTCCCAGCCTTCGAACATCGCCTCGACTCTCGCCGTGAGGGCGCGCATGCTTCTCACCACCGAGCGCTGCTCGATCCCGACGGACGCGTCTTCGGCGACCGGTTTGCAGATTGCGGGAAATCCGACGCTAGTGATTTCGTCGCCGCGACGGACGTGGGACCACCGCGGCACAGGCAGCCCCGCGCGGTCCAGCACTGAGTTGACGAGGGTTTTTCTGAGCGTGAGCGCGGTCGTCCAGCTTCCACTCCCGGTGAATGGAACGCCGAGGAGCTCCAGCACCGAGATGACCATCGACTCGTAGACAGCTTCGCCGTCTATGCCTTCGCAGAGGTTGAAGACGAGATCGAACTTTCCCTTTCGAACCCGCTCGACCCAGCGCCCGTCGTTACTGACGGGCACGCGCACGACTTCGGTCACCCACTCGAGCAAAGCGGTCTCGACCGCTTCGATGGAGTCGAGCAGCTGCACCTCCGGCGCTTTGCCGAGGGCAGAAAGCCCGTCGAACAGCAACGCTATTTTCATGGCGCGTTTCTCCTTTCGCCTGCGATACTCAATCAGCCCACCGCGAGCGCTGGCTCGTTTTGAGCTGGGCTCGAAGGCGGGGCAGATCCCAGCTTCACTCCCTGTCGGGCAGCCGCGTACTTCAGGCAGCTTTGAATCAACTCGTCGTAGCCGATGCCAGCAGCGCGAGCTGCTTTAGGCAGGCACGAGTTGTCAGCGGGATCAGGCAGAATCCCCGGCAGCGGATTCACTTCAAGGACATTCGGCACGCCAGCGGCATCGAGTCTGACATCGATCCTCGCCCAGTCGCGGCAGCCGAGCACGCGGTACGCATCGAGGGTAACTCGCTCAATAGACGCGTGAAGCGCACTCGTGATACGAGCGGGGCACTGAAAAATGTCGAGCGGATTCTCCGGACGATCCCAGACAAATTTTGCGTCGAAGCTGTAGATCGGCAGCGCGCCGCTTGGTAGCGTCTCGAAATTCATCGCCACGATCGGCATCACCGTCGCGTCGTCGCCGTTGCCGAGAACGGCACAGGTGAACTCTTTCCCGGGCAGATATTCCTCGACGAGGACCGGCTGATCGTAGTTCTCGAGGAGAAGCTTCGCCTGGGTGAGGAGTTGGGAGCGATCCTCACACAGATTGCGGTCAGTGATGCCTTTGGATGAGCCCTCGTGTAGCGGCTTGACGAATAGTGGAAGCGAAAGCCTCTCCGCGACCGAGCGGAGCTCTTCGAGCTTCCGCACCACAGCGAACCTGGGCGTGGGGATTCCGTGAAAGGCGAGCGTCTCCTTGGCTTTCGCTTTGTCGAGGCAGAGCGAGAGCGTGAAAGGATCGCTTCCGGAATAGGGAATTCCGTAAAACTCGCAGATCGCCGGAACGTGGGCCTCACGGTTCACTCCGTAAAATCCTTCGGCGATGTTGAAGACGATATGGGGTTTTGTCTGGCGGAGTCTCTCGGGAAAGTCCTCGTTCGCCTCGAGGCGAACGACCTTTCCGAGCTGGGAAAGCGCTGATTCTACGGCGGCGATTGTGGTGGGACTGTCCCACTCGGCGAACTCATCGCGGGCAATTAGCTCGGCGACGGAAAGGTCGGCGATTCTACTGGGAGGCTCTTCATCAGGACGCGGAAGCTCCCCGTCTTCCTGACGGCTGCCCTCTGAAAGTGGGCTGGCGAGCACAGCTGGCTCGGGTTTTTGATTGTAGGCGAGACCGATAAGAGCCATCGACACCCTACGAGAACTCACGCGATCGAATCATGGAAACGAGTATATAAACGCGATCACTATGGCGCAATAATTATTCCGCGTTTCAGAAAAAAAAATTTCTCGCCAAAGAAAATTTTTTCGAGCTTCGGGGATTCTCCCCCCGCCCACCGGATTTGTTTTTGGCCCTCGGACTTTCTTTCTCCGGGCGTAGTCAGACTTTGTGGTAGACGATTCGCGCCGCCTCGCGGCGATCGTCTGCCTGGTAAATCTCGAAGTCCGAGAAAAAGGCCGGGCTCTCTCCAAAAAGCATCTTGATGATCGCCACTGCGCAGCGGCGGATTTCCAGCTCCGCGCCTTCGCTCGAGCGGAGCTCCAGCATGGTCCTCCACGCTCTGGCGTTCCCGGTGACGACGATCTTCGTCTCGGTGGAGTTGGGAAGAACTCCTCTCGCCGCCTCACGGGACATCTTGCGGCGGTGAACCTTGTCGGCGACCCATCCGTAACGCTCCATCAGATGCTCGACCAGCCGGACGTAGCTTCGCTGCGCCTCGTCCACCTGGGCGCGCCACTCCTTCTCGAGGATCTCGTCTCCCACGATCGCCGGAGGAACGACGAAGTTCGCTTGCGACTCGTCGACGTACCTCTGACTGAGCTGGCTGTAGGCGAATCCGGCCCGGTGCCGCACCAGCTCGTGGGTCAGCGACCGACTCACCCCTTCGAGGAGAATTGAGTAATTCGCGTGCTCGAGCACGCTTCCGTGTCCCTGCTTCTTGATGTTCTCGAGGTATTCCCGGGTCGCGCGGCTCGCCGGATTCTTCTGGCTCATGTAGCAGAGTCGCCCGGCGAACTCGGCGAGCTTCTCACCATCGGTGCTCTCGCCGAGCCAGTTGACGCGGAGATGTTCGGGCTCGATGAACGAGGGGCGCGCGAGGAGGGTTAGGACAGGCTCCGTATAGTACAAGAGACTTTTCGGTGAAAGGGAAACGGCAACTGAAGACTACCTGCCAGGGGCTGTCGGCTTTGCGGGGGTGCGCTGTGGGCTTCGCGGCAGAAAGCTAAGACGAACCGCTGATCAACGACAGCCGGAACTGATCGTATGCTCGCGTCTTCACCACACTGTCGAGAGCGGCTCGCGCCTTTCGCGGAAGCGGAGGAAGCGAAGGATCGTACTTGATGTCCTCGATCGCCTTCTGGTTCGGAAGCGGAACCTTCACTCCGGGATTGAAGGTATTCGCGGGATCGAAGGCTTTTTTCACCAGCGCGAACGCCCGCAGAGCGTCCTTGTGCCAGACTCGATCGAGCAGGGGCGTGCGGAGACGGCCATCGCCGTGCTCGCCCGTGAGCGTCCCTCCGAGCCGTGCCGTGAGGGCGACGACGTCGTCGAGAAGACCAAGGACTTTTTCGCGCCAATTCGATTCGCGCACGTCCACGAGAGGATTCACGTGCACATGAGCGTCGCCCGCATGTCCGAAGATGACTCCGCTCACTTCTCGTGCGGCGAGTGCCTGCCTCACGCCTTCGATGTACTCGGGCAGTCGCGGTAGCGGGACCGCGCCGTCCTCTATGAACTGCATTGACGTCGACTGATCCAGCGCGGCCAGGATTGGGCTCGCCGCGTGTCGCAGCTCCCAGAGATCGTGCTCCCTCTCTGGCGTCAGAGCGATGTCGACGTCCCTCGCTCCAGCGCCCTTGAAAGTGATCGCGAGATCTTCCGCGCGCGCCGCCGCCGCTTCGGCGCTCTCGCCTTCGACCTCGGCGAGGAGAATGGCCGCCGCACCTTCCATCCGTTTGCGTAGCGCCTCGTCCGCGCTCGGAGCCTTGGCCGCATAGGCGAGAAAGGTCCGGTCGAGAAGCTCACACGCGCTCGCCCCACTATCCACGGCCATCATGGCGGCCGCGGTTGCCTCTTCGAGCGAGGAAAACGATCCGAGCACGCTGCTTGTTGCTGCTGGCAGCGGCGAGAGAGAAAACTGGATTCCGACGACGATTACGAGCGTTCCCTCGCTGCCGACGAGCAGATCGACGAGGTCAGCCTTGGTGGCGTACTCGTGGACGGCGTAGCCGGAAGACTCCTTGCGAACGCCAGGGTGGATGATGGGCCGGCGCTTGTCCATTGCGACTACCTCGCCATGCGCGTCGCGCAGAAACCGGGCGATGGCCCCGACCCGCTTAGGCGGCGTCTCCCCACGCGTGATCACTTCCCGATCACCATCGCTGAAGACGCAGTCGAGCGCATTCACCCACGCACGCGTGGATCCATAGCGAAGAGTGTGAGCGCCCGAGGCGTTCGTCGAAACCATGCCGCCAAGAGTGCAGAAGCTCCCGCTCGACGGATCCACCGGAAGGCGGAGTCCGCGCCTTCTCGCCGCGACATCCAGAGTCGACCAGAGAACGCCGGGGTCAGCCCAGACCGTTCGTCCTCTCTCGTCGAGTTTCCCGAGATGATTGATGCGGGAGAGATCGACGATGACCCCTTTTCCGATCGCGCCCCCCGACATACTGCTCCCCGAGCCGCGCGGAATGAGACTCGTTCGGATCTCTGCCGCCCATCTCACCAGCGTGACTACATCGTCCGCATCGGCAGGCACCGCTACCGCCGTGGGAATCGCTCGAGCGATTCCTGCCGCTTCCGAATAGACGGCGCGTGCGAGCTCATCTTCGCGGAACGTCCCGCGAAATCCCGGCGGAGTCACGAAGCGTCGCCGCCGTCCAGCTGGGAAAGAATCACAGCCCGAGGCTGCTCACGCGCGGAGGAGTCACAGAGTAATCGTAGAATCCCTTTCCGGATTTCTTGCCGAGCATCCCGGCGAGGACCATGCGCTTGAGCAGGGGCGGGGGAGCGTATCGCTGGTCGCGATACTCGGCGAACATGATCTCCGCGATTTTGTACGCCGTATCCAGCCCGACGAAGTCGAGAAGAGTGAACGGTCCCATCGGGTGCCCGGCCCCCAATTGCATTCCCTTGTCGATGTCCTCGACGGAGGCGACGTTCGACTCCAGCGCATTGATGGCGTCGAGCATGTACGGGATGAGCAGCAGGTTTACGACGAATCCTGAGCTGTCCTTCGCTCTGATCGGCTCCTTGCCCAGCGCCCGCACGAACTCGATGGCCCGCTGCTCGGTCTCTTCACTGGTGGTTATGGTGCGGACGACTTCCACGAGCTTCATGGACGGCACCGGATTGAAGAAGTGCAGACCGAGCATTTGATCGGGGCGTCCGCTCGCAGTCGCCATCGCCATGATGGTCAGGCTCGAGGTGTTCGAGGCGAAGATCGCATCGGGCGTGGCGATTCCATTTAGCTGGGACCAGAGACTGTTCTTCACAGCGAGATCTTCAACGACAGCTTCGATGAAGAGATCAGCGTCGATGAGCTCATTCAAATCCGTTACAAAGCGAAGCTTCTTCAGCGTCGTGTCGCGCTCGGCCTCCGTCGTCTTCCCCCGCTCGATGCCTTTGGCGAAGGATTTCTCTATGGATTGGCGCGATTTTGCGCAGAGTGCATCGGACACTTCGCGGACAGTGGTCTGGAATCCGGCGGCGGCCGAGACCTGAGCGATTCCGCTGCCCATGAGTCCGCCGCCAAGGACGCCTACTTTTTTTATCTCTTTCATCTGGTGGCTCGTAAGCGCGGCCGCGTGAACTCACCGTGCTCGAGCCTGTCGAGCACCTGCTCCAGCGCGAGCTGCACCCCCGACAGAACACCGCGGTGGCTGCGTGCGACCTTGTAGGCGCCGGCGGTGCCTCCCGCAAACGGAAGCATGGCGGCGCCAGCAGCGATGAGAATCGGCAGATGGGCGATGACGAGTCCCAGACCAACGAGCCCTCCAGCTACGCCGCCGGCACCTATGAGGAGCCCGCCAAAGCCGACCCGTCTCGCGCGACTCTGATGAATGTCTGCGTCGAGTCGTACCACCGCGCGCGTGGCATCAACAGGAAGGACGGTCGCCGAAACCTGTCTCGCATCTACTAGATAGTAGGCGTGTCCGCTCACGTTCACGGTTCTTCGCAACTTGCCGAACAACCCCCGCTGCGGCTCCCAGGTGATGCGATCGGAGAAACGGCGCTGGACCTGGAGACATTCCTCCCGCTGCATCCACAAATCGATGGCGGCAAGCACATCCCGCGGGGTTCCGGGAACGGTTCTGGTCGCCGTCGCGAATCCGGCGCCGGCGATCTGTGCGACGAGTCCCCGTTCTTCAGGGACGTTGATGCGGGTTCGTTCTTCCGCCAGCGCCTGATTGATGGTGGCGGCGTTCAGCCCGACTTCGTTTCCTATGTCGAGGAGCTGACTCTCGCTGATGAGATCGGTGGAATCGGGGAGCGCGCCGGCGCCCTGGAGCTCCGCCGCCCGAGCGAGAACCCGCTCGAGCGCCTGTCTGTCGAGCAGCGTCTGTCGTGCGGGGAGCGAAGACTTCTCATCGGCCATGCAGAATTATATCTGCTTAAATCCCTCCGAGTACGACATCGAGCTGACGAGTGAGAGCGTCCCGGATCGTGTCGGGCAGCGCAAACGTCGCGATGAACGTCGCCTGCAGGTTGGCGCCAGGCGCCCGATTCACCGAGTTGAGGTAGTAGCGCATGTATCCGTCGATTAGCTCGGGAGAAGTACGCTGGAGGAGAAGCGCCCCGCCGCGAACGGCCGCCGCGCTCTGGTAGCGCTCTCCGATGCCGCTGCGGGCCTGCTCCGGCGTGATGTTATCCTTCACCGCCGTGCTGGCGATCCCGGACACCGCTTCGTGCGCGATAACGTAGATCGCCTGCACAGCGTCGTTCGGGCGGTCGGGGAACGTGACGGTGAAAACGTTCGACTGCTTTCCATTCGTCAGCGATCGCCCTTCGCCGTCCAGCGGAAGCGACAGCAGGACATCTCCCTGCGCCTGCTGCGTGTTGTTCAGGAATCGCTGGATCCTCGGCCGATACTTGCTCTGCCAGAGCGTATCTACGAGATCGAGCACGTTTCTCCGCTCGCGTTGCTGCTCACCCCAATACGAGCGATAGAACTTGTCGCTCTCGTCGGTAAGGGACTGCATGAAAAGCCGCAGCCAATCGCGATCGGCCGCGGTCGGGAAATAGGCGGCAAGAAAGGCGATCGCGCCTGCCTGCTGCTGTGACGACGCGGCGCGCGGGTCCCCTCCAGCCCGGATGAATAGATCGATGGCCGGCGCCATCTCGGCCCAAGAAGAAAAGGAGAGCGGCACAAACTGGGCGTTGACCAGCTGTGGATTGGCCGCGAGTCGAGCGCGGAGCCGGTCGCGATTCGCATCCAGCTGCGTCACCACGTTCGCCCTGTTTTTCAGGACGATCATGTTGGTGCTGTACCCGCGCTTGAAAAACGGGACGAAAGTCGTCTCTTCCTGCAGCAGCGCGAAACCGTGCAGCCAGAGATCCACGTGCTCACGCGTCTTTATCGGCCAGACGGCATTCGGCGCGCCGGCGTTCTGATCGGCCGGCCCGGCGCCTTCGTTCGTTGCAGTTCCGCCAGCGCCTCCCCCCACCGATGCGCACGACGCCAACATTGTGGCGGCGCCCGCCACCGCGAATATCCGGATCAGCTGCCTCATATCTTCCTCTTCGCTCCGACCAGTTCGGTCTAATGTATGGATTCAATTACCACGGCTATTCCCTGGCCGCCGCCGATGCACGCGGTTCCCAGGCCGTAGCGTTTTCCCTGCGCACGTAACGAATGCAGTAGATGGGCCGTGATCCTCGCTCCGGAAGCGGCAAGCGGATGACTCAATGCGATGGCTCCGCCGTGCACGTTCAGCTTTTCTCGCGGGAGCGACAGCTCGCGCTCGACGGCGCACGTCTGCGCGGCGAAGGCTTCATTCACCTCGATCAGATCCATGTCATCCATCGAGAGACCAACCTTGGCGAGCGCGGTCTTCGATGCGGGCACTGGTCCGATGCCCATGACCGCCGGATCGACGCCCACGACTCCCCAGGAGACCAGGCGTCCAATGGGCTTGAGCCCCCGGTCGCGCGCAAATTTATCGCTCGCAATCACCAGCGCGGCGGCCCCGTCACCGATCCCGGACGCGTTTCCGGCAGTGACGACACCGCCTTTTCGAAACGCGGGCTTGAGGGCAGCGAGCTTCTCGGCCGAAGTATCCGGGCGCATGTGCTCGTCTTTTGCAAACTCGTCGACCTTTCCGGTTTTCGGATTGGGAATGGGAACCGGTACGACTTCGTCGTCGAACACTCCCTCATCCCACGCCGCTTTGGAGAGCTGCTGCGATCTCAGCGCGAACTCGTCGACGCAGCCGCGATCGAGCTTGTATCGCTCGGCGAGATTCTCTGCGGTCTCGGCCATGCCGAGTCCGACGTATGAGTCGGTGAGCCCCTCCCAGAGAACGTCTTCCATGATTGGGGTCTTGCCGAGCGGCGTTCCCCACCGCAAGCCGCGGGTGACGTGCGGAGCCTGTGACATCGACTCGGCACCGCCGACGAGACAGAGCTCAGCGTCGCCGAGAATTATTTCCTGAGCTCCGCTCACCACGGCCTGAAACCCGGATCCGCACAAACGATTCAGCGTAAGCGCCGACGTCTCCTGACGGCAACCGCTCTTCAGCGCGACGTGCCGCGCGAAATAGATCGAGTCCTTGGTGGTGTAGAGAACGTTGCCGAAGATTGTTTGGGAAACGTCGGTGGCAGTGACTCCAGCACGCTCGATCGCCGCCTTCGAGGCATGCACCGCCAGATCGACCGGCGAGAAATCCTTCAGCTTGCCGCCGAAGGTGCCGAACGGGGTTCGGACCGCGGAAAGGAAGACAACGCTCCCGGATGTTTCACGCGCGGTCATCATCAGCCTCGGTTGATTACGATTTCTTTCCGCAGTTGACGCAGAACTTCCACACCGGGTCGAGCTCGGCGCCGCATCCTTCGCAGTGCTTAGCCGCGAGATTCTGACCGCAGTGCGGGCAGTAGATCACGGGCCTTCCCTGTGGAAGAGTGCCGCCGCAAAAGCGACAGCCATCAGTCTGGTCCATCGTCGAGATCGTTGGCACGGAGAAGGTCGTGCTGTCGGTCGATCCGTTGCCGCCGGTAGCGCCCGTTGCGAACGTTCCGACTGAATATCCACCGGCGTTCTGGGTCGGTATCGAGACTCCGAGCTTCTGCACCGCGCCCGGGACGAGCGAGATGCGCGTCTCGGCATAGTCGCGAAACGAACCGAGATCGGGATGCTGCGAAGCCAATTCTTCTTTCAGCCGATCCTGCATCGACTGATCGGCGCGAACGTATCCATTCTCTCCGGCCAACAGCCGCATCACCGCTGCTTCGTAATCCTGGTTCGTCTCTATGCCGAGATCGCGCCGGTAGTGCCTGTAGGGAACCAGAGTGTCGTACAGCTCCTGCACCGTGAACGGCACGCTCAGATATTCGGCGTGCCCGTTCCGGATGTTGTGCACCAGTCGCTGAAACAGTCGGTCTAGGTCGTCCATGCTCGTTTGCTCGGCTGGAATGAATGAGGATCGGGGAAAGGCGCGGTTTCCTTCAGGCGGATCCGGCCTGCCTGCTGCTCCTTCAGCCAGCTGTCGAACTCCGATTGCCGTAACCCGCCGGAATTTGCTTGTTCCGCGGCTGCCCGCGTCGCCAGCAGGTTGGCGTACTCGTTCTGGGGATGGCCCGCGTGCCCGCGCACCCATCTCCACTGGCATTCATGAAGGCAGGCGGCGGCTACCGCCTCCTTCCAAAGCTGCAGGTTCTCGATGGCTCCCCCTTTTCGCTTCCAGCCGCGTGCCATCCAGCCTTCAACCCACGAGTTCATCCCTTCGACGATGTACTTGGAATCGCTCGTAAACAGAACGCGATAGGAGTTTCCGTTTCGGGAGAGGGCGCGAAACGCCTCGATCACCGATCGCAGCGCCATCCGGTTGTTGGTCGTGGACGGCTCGGAGATCCAGTAGTCGGAGCGCGTCACCTCGTTGAATTCTGGATGAAGCCATTCGATCAATCCGCCAGCACCACCGGGGTTGTCTCCGTCGCGTCCGTTGCCAATGCAGGATTCATCGGCATAGATGGCGACAAGGTCGCCGGACTTCGCGCGCGTCATTTCACTACCTCGAAGCTGTCCAACTCGTCCAGGTAGATCGTGATCTGATCGCCGGTGGTCGGATGGGTGGCTTCAACGGCTTCGCGTCCGCTGATCATGCGCAGTCTAGTCGGGACGACGACGTACTCCGTTCCACGTCGGTACGCTGAAATCCGTTTACCGTTGGTGATTGCGCGCTCGAGTATGTCGTACTGCTTGTGGGTCCACTGTGCCAATGAAGCCTCTCCTTGCCCGCGCGTCCTCTAAGCTTCGCCGCACCACTCGCGGACCACTCGAGCGAGCACTCTCGTCGCACGCTCGATGTCATCCACCGGTACGAATTCTTCGCCTGCATGCGCAAGAGCAATGTCGCCCGGCCCAAAGCAAACTGTGGGAATGCCCGCCTCATTCAACAGGGCGGCATCTGTCCATGCGGAGAGCCCTTCGATGCTGACGGGAATTCCTTCGCGCTCGACCGCGCCGACGAGCCGTTTCACTACTGGCGCGTCGACCGGCACATCGCTCGGAAGCTGTGCAGTACTCAATGTAACGCGGGCGTCGAATTCCGGTCGGTCGGACTTCACTCGCGCGCACGCGTCCGTGATCTCCCGCGTCGCCTTCTGAACCGACTCGCCGGGAATCGTCCGTCTCTCTATTGCCAGATTACAGCGCTCGGGATAAGTCGACATCCCCACTCCGCCCTGGATCTTCGAGGCATGGAGCGAGCCGCGGCCGAGCAAAGGGTGCGTGGGTCCCGCCTGCCTGGTGTGCTCGAGGCGGTCCAATTCGGCGAGAAGGAGTCCAGCATGGGTGATTGCGTCGATGCCCACATCGTAGCGACTGCCGTGGACCGCTCTTCCTGTCAGCTCCACGTCGAACCAGGCGAATCCGCGGTGGGCGGGGCAGATGGCGAGCCTGGTCGGCTCAGCGATGATGGCCTGTTCAGCGCGAACTCCCGCGGCGAGGAGGGCGCGCATGCCGAGGCTTTCGTACTCTTCGTCGACGACGGCGGTGATGAGGATCTGGCGCTCTGAATTCCGGCTGGCGCTGGTTGCGGCCGCCGCGCACATCGCGGCCAGACCGCCCTTCATGTCCGCCGAGCCGCGGCCGTAGATCCTGCCACCGCGAAGATCAGCGAAGAATGGCTGGTGGACCATTCCCTCGACGCCGACCACGTCGAGGTGTCCATTGAGCATGAGCGCCGGCGCATCCTCCGGCCCCATGCGAGCCACCACATTGGGACGGCCGGGCGCGGCATCGAGCAATTGAACGGCAAAACCCCAGTCGTCGAGCACGGCGGCGAGGGTGCGAGCGCAATCACCCTCGCCCGGCGAGTCCGGAGCGAGGGTGGGATTTCTCGAGTCGATTTGTATCAGAGCGCGGGCGAGCGCGACCGCGTCGCCACGCGGTATGACCACGGCCTACCTTCTTTTCGCGGTCTTGCCGGAGGCTTTGGACCTCGACTTCGCCGACGACTTGACCGCATGCTTCTTGGCCGCGGGCTTCATCGTCGGCTTTTTGGCCGCCGGCTTCTTGGCGGGACCATGCTTCACCGCGTGCTTCGCGGCGTGCTTGATCGGAGCTGGTGTATGATGTCGCTGGACTGCGGGCGCGTGAGTCGTCTCGACCTTCGGTGCTGTCTTCGCGGCGGAGCCAGGTGGCGGAGCAAAAGGCTTTCTCTTCGCGTGCGAAGCCTCGACTTCGCGCATCAGCTTGTCGGCCTCTTCCTGGGTCATCTGACCGCGGCGCACCATGTACTGGAGAAGATCGCGCGCGCTTTCCAACACGAGTCCAGTCAGTCCAGCTGCCGCGCCCACGACATCCTTCATCGCTGCCGCCATCTTGCTGCCCGCCTCGAGACTTATCTCGTGCGCCTTGGCCGCCATCTCGGCGACGGTATCTTTTACATCGGCGCCGCGATGGCCGGGACTTCGCCTGGGTGGAACTACGGGCGGTACGGTTGCCGTGCCGACGGCGGGAACAGGTGCTGTGGGAGTAGCAACTGCTGGCTTTTCTCTATCGGACATTTAGGGACTCCAGTCAGCCGAAGGGGTGTTGCTGACGGGTGAAATCGCAGGAGTTCTGGTTGACCCCGTACACAGGGGCTCGAACGGCGCTAAGTATATGATTTTTCGTGACTAAAACAAGGTGGGGTGACCTACATTCGCCCACTGATTCAGCGCAACCCCATATTGGCCCTTTTAAGGCCAGTGCAGCGCCACTCAAGCTACACTAACCGGTCATAAACACGAAATGAAGCTCAAAGTGCTCGATTTGAGCCGGGTGTTGGCTGGACCCGTATGCTCAATGATGCTCGGCGACTTGGGCGCCGACGTCATCAAAGTGGAGCGGCCCGTGGCTGGAGACGAGACTCGAGGCTGGGGGCCGCCGTTCAACCCCGATGGCGAGAGCGCCTACTTTCTCTCGGTCAACAGGAATAAGAAGAGCCTTGCCGCGGATCTGTCCGTTGCCGAAGATCGGCGCCTGATCGAGGACCTCATCCGTGAGGCGGATGTGGTTCTGGAGAATTTCCTGGGTAGTGCTCTGGCGCGACTCGGGCTGGACGCTGAGGAACTGCTCGACAGGAATCCTTCTCTCATCTGGTGCACGATTTCCGGCTTTGGTCCGGACAGTGCGCGTCCGGGCTATGACTTTGTCATGCAGGCCGAGTGCGGGTGGATGGCAATCACTGGGGAGCGCGATGGAGCTCCGATGAAAGTTGGAATCGCGCTCGCCGATGTCGTCGCTGGGAAGGACGCCGCGATCGCGATTCTGGCGGCGGTGGCGGAACGCGCGAGCGGATCACTCTCGAGGGACAAGAGGCGAATCAGCATCTCGCTCGCGGACAGCGCTCGTGCCGCGCTCGTGAACGTCGCACAGAACGTCCTTGTCTCGGGCAAGGATGCAGCGAGATGGGGGAATGCCCATCCGAATCTCGTTCCTTACCAGTTGTTCGATGCCGCCGACCGGCCGTTCGTTATCGCCGTAGGAACCGACGGTCAATGGCGCGCATGTGCTCGCGCTCTTGGCCTGGATGATCTCGCCGCAGACGGGACGCTGGCGACGAATTCAGACCGCGTGAAAAAGCGTGATAGAGTAGTCTCGGCGCTTTCGGAGCGGGTGCGACAGATGGGCGCGCAACATTGGATCAATCGATTGCAATCGGCTGGTGTTCCGTGTGGGCTGGTCAAGACTGTGGCGGAAGCTCTCGCTTTCGCCGACGCATCTCCTCTTACCGGCGTTCCTCCGAGCGTGCCAGGCAGCATTCGGTTTCCACCGCCCAGGCTCGATGAGCACGGTCACAGTATCCGAACTCTGGGGTGGCGCGCCTTTCAGTGATGTCAGATATTATCAGCCCGCCGCCTCCGGCAGTGATGTTTGCTCACCTTGAGGATTGTTATGACGCGTAACTGGTTCTTGTCTGCTGGTGCTGTCGGTCTTCTCGTGTCGCTCGCGGCATGCGAGAGCGATAACGTCCATATCACCGGCCCCAAAGGGCAGGAAGCTTTCGCGAAGTACGTTTCGCTCGGCACCAGCGTGAGCATGGGATACATGAACGAGGGCGTGTATTTCGCCACCCAGCAGACCGCGTGGCCGGCGCTCCTCGCACACCAGGCATTCGCTCCCAGTTTTACAGAGCCGTTGCTTCAGGGGCCGGGATGCTATTCGCCGATCATTCCCCCGATATCATTGGGTCCGAAGCGTCTTAGCGGAGCATCGTATCCGGGTATTGTCGCAGCGGATCAGGTGTGCGCTCTCATCGCGAACACGATATTGCCGACCAACAACGTCGCGGTCGATGGCGCGACGACCTACCATGCGCTCCGAATCACTCCCGAGTCGACGGTTGCCACGCCAACGACGATCGACAGCGATCAGAGAAAGCGCTTGTACAAAGCGGTCCTTGCTGGCGGGAGAAATCAGGTAACGTCGATGATGGTGCAGAACCCGACGCTCGTATCGGTGGAGCTTGGCTCCAACGAGGCACTGCGGTCAGTGACCAGCGGTATCCTCATTGCCGCGACGGCGTATCGTCAGCCAGACAACACCTACACCTATTATCCGACGAGCCTGTGGCAGCCCCAGTACGACGCAATCGTAGACAGCATAGCGAAAACAGGGGCGAAAGCGCTGCTCGTTTCCGTACCACTGATCCCGAACATTGTTGGGGTTTATCCTGGTGATGATTTCTACCAGGATCGCGCCGCATTTGGGTCGTTCGGCATCACTGTCGCTGCAGATTGCAACGGCAACACGAACTCGATTTTTGCCATCAGCAAGGTCCTCACGGCTTTGGCGACTCCGAAGCCCAACACGTTCAGCTGCACTGACAATCCCAGCGCGTTTGATTTCATTCTGACTCCGTCGGATACGACGTTTGTGGACGGCCTAATCCGTACGATGAACTCGCACATTGCGCTCGAGGCACAAACTCACGGGTGGGCATATCTCGAGCTGAACACCGCGCTGGCCGACTTCATTGCCAGAAAGAGTCGTTTCAGCCTGTCCAATTTCCTCTCCTGCAACAGACCGTTTGGCCAGTACATCGGTCTGGATGGTGTTCACCCGACCGCGGATGGACAGCAGGGGATAGCGAATGCCGCCGCGGATGCGCTCAACGCGCAGTACGGGTTCGAGATCCCGAAGAACGTAAGACCGGTTCTGACTCCGGCGCAGATTTGCCCGTAGCACAACGCTGATCCTGTCTACGAGGGCGAGGCCAAGAACCTCGCCCTCTTTGCATCATGAGGTACATCGGTAACAAAACCCGGCTCCTTCCGTTCATCCTTCGCACGTTGAGAAGGAGCGGGATCGGTGTGGGCTCCGCTCATGATGCGTTCGCGGGCACGGCCAGCGTGAGCCGGGCGCTCAAGGAAAATGGGTGGCGCGTTCACTCGAGCGATCTTCTCATGTCGTCGTACGTGCTTCAGCGTGCGTATGTCGTCGCGGAGAGCGCCGGAAGAAATCTGGAGGAACTGGCGAGCGAGCTTGCTGGTCTTCCGCCGCGCGAGGGCTTCATCAGTCGACACTTTTCGCCAGCGAAAGGCGACGCCAGCGTGGGCCGGATGTACTTCACTCCGGAGAATGCCGGGCGAATCGACGCCGCGCGCGAGGAGCTGGATGGTTGGCGCGAGACGGGGAAGATCGGTGCAGACGACTATTACCTGCTGCTCGCCGCGATCATTGAAGGTGCTGATAGAGTAGCAAATACCGCGGGCGTTTATGCGTCGTACATGAAGAGATGGCAGCCGAACGCGAAA
>DASYVU010000116.1:0-4452 GCA_035936715.1 Gemmatimonadaceae bacterium | reverse complement strand
GGCCTCTACCCGAATTCGGTGGAGCTCCATATTGGAGTTGGCTACGCGCACCATGCCCGCGAGGAATACGCCTGGGCCCGGCGCAGCTTCGAGGAAGCGCTCGTTCTCGATCCTGACCACGAGGACGCACTAGCCGGTCTCGGCGAGACGCTGCTCAAGTTCGGCCAGCAGGAGCAGGCTCTCAGGAGCTTCCGCCATACCTTGGAATTAGGATACCAGGATGATGTGGAGCTGATGCTCCAGATCGGGCGCGCGCTTTTCCGCGAAGGGCTGATCGACGAATCCAAGCAGTTCTTTGAGATTGCCGCGCAGCAGACACCTGACGCCGCGGAAGCCGTGTCGTGCATAGGCTACGCCGAACACAGACTGGGCAATGATGAAAGCGCGATCTCGACTCTCAGACGCGCGCTACAGATGGATCCCGATCACACCGAGGCGCGCATCTACCTCGGCAACATCTTCTACGATCGCGGCGACTACGAGGCAGCGCTCTACCACCTCGATCGTTCGACTCCCGAAGATCACTGGGACGAGCTCGGGATCTGGAGACTGATCGAGCTGAAAAAGATGATCTATCGCTTGCGCGACAACGATCCCGAAATCCGTCCGTGGGAGGACAGGCTTCGCGATCTCTCCGGCGAGCTCGACGACATCGATGAGATGCTCGCCGAGATCGAGGCGAAGCACATGGATGCCGCGCAAACCGAGACAAAGGGGCAGCTCGAGCTGTTCGGCGCGCTCCTTTCCAGCTTCGCCGATGTCAAGGCGACGCCCGAGTCGCACCGCATCAAGCTCGACGATGGAAACACCTTTGAAGGGACCTGGGAGGAGATCGTGGACAAGATGCGCGATGCAAATTGCCTCAAGGAGACTCCAAAGCCGGAGCAGGATGCAGAGAGCTTCATTCGTCGTAGTGCGAATGCCGGGCTTTTGCGCATCCTAAGGTGAGCCCGCAGAACTCCCAGGCGGCGCTCACCGCTCTCAACGGGGTCCGCCCCGTTCTCACTCACTTCGAGACTTCACGCGCCGCCGAAGATCTCGCCGCGGACATCATCGATCTCTGGACCGGCGCCGAAACATCATTGCAGGCGCTCGTCGGCAACTCGTCGCTTGCCGGCCAGCAACTGGTCCGCGCTGCGCGGCAGGCCGAGCTGATCACGCTCGACCAGGCGCATTCGCTCCTCGAGTTTCTCGCCGCCCGCGACCGGGCGAATCGCACCAGCTATAAACCGACACAGGCGGACGGCGACGCAGCGCTCGAAGGTTTCAGGGCGCTGGAGTCCGCGCTCACGGGCAAGGCGCCGGTAAAACGCGCGACGCCGTCGAGCCCCCTCCAGGCCGTCTACACACCGCGCGGGTCGCAACAGCAGCGCCAGTCTGCCCCGCCGCCGCAGCCCCCTCCGTCGCCTTATGCGCCCCCATCCGCGGGTGGGGGCTACAGACAGCCTCCAACCTACGCCGGAAGAAAGATGTCCGGCCCTCCCACAATCGAGCAGCCACCACCGGGCTCGTTCACGCCGGCTGGCGGAAGCGGGGCGATGGGTGGCGGTCTCGGTCGCAGTAACGTCGAGCATGCGCTCGCCGCAGCACAGTCTCGAAGCCGGATGCCGAAGTTGTCACTTCCGATTCTGATCGGCGCTGCTGTGGTGCTCATTTTCATCGTCGGGATCTGGTTCGCCTTCAGAGGCGGTGGGTCCAGTAGCGGCGGGCTGACCGCCGGAATCGACGCGATGAAGAACGGACAGCGCGAAAGGGCGCGCGGTGAATTCGCGAAGGCGGTAAAGGACGATCCGAATGCCCCGACCCCGCACGTCTTTCTCGCTCGAATCTCGCGCGAGGAGGGAGATCTCGCGTCCGCCCGCGCCCAGCTCGACACGGCGCTGCGTCTCGATCCGAAGAACCAGATCGCTTTGCGCGAGATGGGGCTCGTCCTCTTCGCGAGCAAACAGTACGACCTCGCGCGCAGGTTCTTCGTGCGCGCCGTTCAAGCCAACCCACAGGATCGCTCGGCGCAGGGCTACCTTGGCTGCGCACTGATGCGACTCGGTCGCGCGCAGGAAGGGACCAACTTCATCAACAAGGCCGGCAACGGTTCCTGGCAGTCGTGCCTCCAACCTTTGAGCTCAACCGCGCCTCCGCCCTTGTGATCGAATTCAGGAACGTCGGGAAGACTTACAAATCACTCCTCGGCAACTCGGTAAAAGCGGTCGAGGAGTTTTCGTTGCAGGTGGTTGAAGGCGAGATCCTGGGTATCGCGGGCCCGAACGGGGCGGGGAAGACCACCATCATTGCGATGATGCTCGGCTATCTCCGCCCGACCAAGGGAACCGTAGAGATCAACGGACTGCCCGCGCGCACCTACATCGAGCGCAACGGAGTCGGATATCTGTCCGAGCTGATCGCCATTAACCCGAAATGGCGGGCTGAAACAGCGCTCGTCCGGTACGCAACGCTCGCCGGAATCTCCGATGCCGAGATCCCGCTCCGGGTGAACGAAGTCATAGAGAAGCTCGGCCTCGCCGAGCACCGCGACAAGAAAGTGAAGGCGCTGTCGAAGGGAAATCTTCAGCGACTGGGTCTCGCGCAGGCGCTGCTCCGGGACGACCAGATCCTCGTCCTCGACGAGCCGACGCACGGGCTCGACCCCGTGTGGACCCAGCGGTTCCGCGACATTGTCGAAGAGCTGCGGCGTCCGGATCGAACGATTCTTATCGCTTCACACAATCTCGACGAGCTCCAGCGTCTCGCCGATCGTGTCGCGATCATCGATCATGGTCGACTTCAGCGGGTGGTGAGCACGGGTTATGAACAGAACGCACCGACTGCGACGCGCTTCCGCCTGACCCTCGCGGGAGGATTCGACCAAATCCGCGAATCGTTCCCGCTCGCCGAGAGCGGGGGTAGGGGCGAATACGACGTGACAGTGAGAAGCATACAGGAGCTGAACACTGCGCTAGCCGATCTCATCAGCAGAGGCGCGCTGGTGGTGAGCGTAGTCCCCGAGCGCTCGGTGCTCGAGCAGCAATTCAGGGAAGCAGTGGGGGAATCGCAATGAGCCGCGGGCGACTGGGCAAGTATTCTCTCTGGCAGTTTCGCGATTTCGTGGTCGAGCGCGGCGTTGCGATCCTGATAATTGGTCTGCTGTGGGGTTATGTGCTCATCGCGCCGTTTCGCGCGGCGGGGGGTCCGCAGCTCAAGCTGAATCCTTCATCGCCCATGTGGCCACTCCTCATTACGGTCGCCTCCTCGATTGTGTCGCTATCCGTGCTCATTGCAGTGAACGGGATCGTCTCGACGGACAAAAAAATGGGCTACTACCGCTTTCTCTTCTCCAAGCCCGTGAGCGTCCTCGCGTACTACGTGCAGCTCTACTTCGTGCACATGGTGGGTGTTGTAGCCGCGATGCTCGTTCTTTCCGGTATTCTGCGCACGATCGTTCCGGATTTCAGCATAGTGAATTATCTCCTCTACACCGCGCTCATTTTCGTGGCGATGGGTGGAATCGGTTTTTTCATCTCGGTGGCGACCCGTTTCGACTGGGTCACCCTCGCGGCGGTCTGGCTCGGGTCGCGTGCGCTGCGCGATTTGTACGGAGCGAAACCGGGGTTGCCGGGAAAGCTCGTTCAGGTGCTGCCGCCAGTGCACAAGCTCGACGCTGTCGCAAACGGACTGATCACGAACGGCAACGCGCCCACCACCGATGTGATCTGGCTCCTTGCCTACGGCTCGCTCTTTTTCGTCCTCGGCCTTGTCCTCCTTCGTCAGGGATCGCTCGCAGACTAACGAGACTGCACGCCAAACCATCTCGCTCGCGGTAATGGATCCGAACAGCGTTCATAGAACAGTGCTTCCGAACGGTCTGACCGTTCTTGTTCAGCAGGACAGGTCGGCTCCCGTCGTCGCGATCGTGACGTACGTGAAGGCCGGATACTTCGACGAGACGGACGATCAGCAAGGTCTCTCGCACGCCCTCGAGCACATGTTTTTTAAAGGAACCGAGAAGCGCGGCGTCGGCGATCTTGCCAAGGAGACGAAGGCGAGTGGCGGCTTCCTCAATGCGCACACCATCTACGACCACACCACGTATTACACTGTTCTGCCGTCGTCGGGCTTTGCGAAGGGTCTCGACATACAGGCCGATGCGTACGCGAACTCGGTGATCGACTCCGCGGAGCTGGCGAAGGAAATGGAAGTCATCATCCAGGAAGCGAAGCGAAAATCGGACAGTCCCTCCGCGGTCGCCACCGAGACGCTGTACGAGCTGCTCCACGATGCTCACCGAATGAGGCGGTGGAGAATCGGCCGGGAGCCTGGCCTCCGATCGTTCACGCGCGACAAGATGAACGCGTTCTACCGCAATTTCTATCGCCCGTCGAACACGATTCTCAGCATTTCTGGAGATGTCGATCCAGCCGATGCATTGCGTCGCGTCACGGAGCTCTATGGAAGTCT
>DASYVU010000115.1:0-7451 GCA_035936715.1 Gemmatimonadaceae bacterium | reverse complement strand
CAATAACGCGCTCAACCGGCAGATATGGCCGCGTCGCTTCCACACGGATCCGCTCGTGCGCTCGGCGGAGCTGGTACTCCAGGAGCGGATCCCGCGCCGACTCACGGTGCAGGACGTCCAGGGCGATGACGCGGCGCGAGTCCCGAGCGAGATGGAGAAGCCCGCGGTGCGCGAGATCGAGACGCCGCACACGCCGCAGCCGGTCGTCGGCATTCTGGGAAATGTGCCGTACACGACTCTGATCACGAACGCGGGCGGCGGATTCAGCCGTTACGGAAATCTCGCCGTGACCAGATGGCGTCACGACAGCACTCGCGACAACTACGGGCAATGGTGCTACGTGAAAGATCTCAGCACCGGCCACGTTTGGTCCACGGCGCATCAGCCATCCGGGACGGAGCCGCAGTGGTATCGTGTCCTGTTTGCAAGTGACCGGATCACGTTCATCCGCCGTGATGGCGACATAGACACCGTGACGGAAATCGCTGTTGCGTCCGACGATGCCGCCGAGGTTCGACGCGTGCTGCTGACGAACAGGTCGCTCCAGCCGCGGGAGATCGAGCTGACGAGCTACTCCGAGGTAGTGCTGGCGCCGCCAGATGCGGACCGCACGCATCCGGCGTTCGGCAATCTTTTCGTGCAAACGGAATTCCTGGAGGCGAAGGCGGCGCTACTGGCGACGCGACGTCCGCGCTCAGCAACCGAGGCAACCATCTGGTGCGCACACGTCGTAGCGACCGGCCAGGAAGCGGTCGGCAAGGTCACGTGCGAGACTGATCGCGCAAAATTCGTCGGCCGCGGACGCTCGGTGAGGAACGCGGAAGCCCTTGATGAAGGCGCGGAGCTGACGGGAACGGTGGGTGCGGTGCTCGATCCAATCTTCTCGCTCCGCGTCAAGGTGCGGATTCCGCCCGGCGGATCGACGCATGTTGCGTTCACGACCTTCGTGACTGAACAGAAAGAGCGCGCGATCGAGCTGGCTGATCTGTATCACGATCCATACAGTGCGCGCCGCGCGCTGGACCTGTCGTGGGCGCAAGCACAGGCGGAACTCCGCGACCTCGGGATCGCGCCGGCTGACGCGGCGCTATACCAGGATCTGGCCGGTCACTTGATGTTCCCTCACCCGGGATTCCGGCCGGCGCAAAGCGCCGTCGAAGAAAACAGACTGGGCCAACAGGCGCTGTGGACCCTTGGCATCTCGGGTGACTGGCCGATACTGCTCGCGACGGTAGAGAGTTCGGTCGGAATGCCGAGCGTGAGACAGCTGTTGAGGACCCACCACTACTGGAGGCTCAAGGGAATCACCTGCGATCTGGTGATTCTAAACGTGCATCCGGCGACCTACATGCAGGAGCTGAGCGACGAGCTGCTGGCAACCGCGATGGCGTCCAGTGAGGCGGGGCTGCTTGATCGCCCGGGTGGTGTGTTCATCCGACGCGCCGATCTTCTCAAGCCCGAAGAGATCACCCTGCTCAAGGCGATGGCGCGAGTGCAGGTAAACTGCGATGGATTGGGACTTGGCAACTTCCTTGAGTTCCCCGGAGTGGAGGACAGGTACCCCCCCAAGCTCGAGATCATGAATCGAGACATTGTGCCTCTCGGCACAGTGGCGATTCACGCAAAGACCGCCGATCCGGGCACCGGACTCCAGTCCTTCAACGGACTCGGCGGCTTCAACAAGGAAGGTGAGTACGAGATCCATCTGACGGGCAGCGACCTTCCGCCGGCACCGTGGATCAACGTCGTCGGCAACCCCGTCGGCGGATTCATCGTGAGCGAAGGTGGAAGCGGCATGAGCTGGGCGGGCAACAGTTTCTTCTACCGTATCACTCCGTGGCACAACGATCCGGTGCGGGATCCGTCGAGCGACTGCGTCTTCCTCCGCGACGATGCGAATGGCGATCTATGGACGGCGACACCATGCCCGATCCGCGAGCCGACTCCGTATAAGGTTCGGCACGGCGCCGGGTATACCGTCTTCGATCACACTCACAAGGGGTTGTCGAGCTCCTTCCGCCTCGGCGTCGATCAGACTGATCCAGTGAAGATCAGTGTTCTGACTCTGCGCAACGAGGGTGCCACGCGGAAGAAGCTCACGCTCACGTGGTATCTGGAGTGGGTGCTCGGGACCACTCGTGAGCTGACACAGTATCAGATTCGTACGAGCTTCGATGAAGCAACCCAATCGATGTTCGCGCGCAACTACTTCGACGCGCAGTTCGCCGACATCGTCGCTTTTGCGTCGATCAGCGAGCGCGTCGCCTATTATACCGCCGACCGCCGCGAGTTTCTGGGCAGAAACGGGACGATATCGAGTCCGGCGGGCCTGGAGCGGGCCGGATTGTCCGGGGCCATCGGCGCGACGATCGATCCCTGCTGCGCGCTTCAGGTGAGTGTCACGATCGAGCCAGGCGAGACACGCGACATCGTGATGCTCCTTGGGGCAGCCGAAAGCGAAGACACGGTCAGGCAGATCATCGCGCGCCACCGCAAATCCAGCGATGCCAAGCGAGCGGTGGATTCGAACATCAGCAGCTGGGAGAAGAGGCTCGGCGCGATCAAGGTCAAGACTCCGGAGCCGACTTTTGACCTTATGGTGAACCGCTGGTCGCTGTATCAGGCGCTGTCGTGCCGCATGTGGGCGCGCTCGGCGTTGTATCAGTCGAGTGGCGCGTTCGGATTCCGTGACCAGCTGCAGGACGTGATGGCTTTCGTCTATTCCGATGCCGGAATCGCCAGAGAGCACATCATTCGGGCGGCGTCGCGCCAATTCGTGGAAGGCGACGTCCAGCACTGGTGGCATCCCCAGACTGGTCGCGGAGTGCGGACCCAGTTTTCGGATGATCTGGTATGGCTTCCGTACGTCATCGATCACTATGTCAACGTTTCGTGTGATCGCGCGATATTCGACGTCGAAGTTCCGTACCTGACGATGCGGCTGCTGAACCCGGACGAACACGAGATCTACGAGCTACCCAAAGTCTCGCCCGAGGTCGGAAACATCTACGACCACTGTGTTCGAGCGCTGAGAAAGGCGTGTACGATGGGGGTACACGGTCTTCCGCTCATCGGCAGCGGTGACTGGAACGACGGAATGAACCGAGTCGGAATCGAAGGAAAGGGCGAGAGCGTCTGGCTTGCATGGTTTCTGATCACGACCCTGCGCTCGTTCGCAATTCATGCGGAGCGACGCGGTGATGCCCAGGTCCGGGACGAGATGCTGGCGAAAGCCGACGGCTACGCCGAAGCGGTAGAGCGCTCGGCCTGGGACGGAGAGTGGTATCGTCGGGCATACTTCGACGACGGGTCTCCGCTCGGATCGCGCACGAGCGACGAGTGCAAGATCGACTCAATCGCCCAGAGCTGGAGCGTCATCTCCGGCGCGGGGAGACCCGACCGTGCGCGTATCGCGATGCAGTCGCTGAACAAGTATCTCGTGCGCGAGGACGCACGTCTCATTCTGCTGCTCACTCCGCCGTTCGACAAGACGACGCATGATCCCGGCTACATTCAGGGTTATCTGCCGGGTGTGCGCGAGAACGGAGCTCAATACACGCACGCTGCGCTCTGGGCCGTGCTCGCGACAGCACTGCAGGGAGACGGCGATCGGGCGTTCGAGCTGTTCCAGATGTTGAATCCGATCACGCACTCTGACAGTGCCAAGGCGGTCGATATCTATAAGGTAGAGCCGTATGTCGTCGCCGCAGACGTGTACACCGCGAAAGGACATCTAGGGCGCGGCGGGTGGACGTGGTACACCGGCTCGGCCAGCTGGATGTACCGGACCGCTCTCGAAGCGATACTCGGCTTCCGGCAGCGCGGTGAGGAGCTGTTCATCGAGCCGTGCATTCCCGCAAGCTGGAAGGAATTCACGGTCGAGTATCGTTTCAGGTCATCGACATACGAAATCACCGTTGAAAATCCGGACGGGCTACAACGCGGCACTGCTGAACTGAAGCTGGATGGGCGATCGGTCGAAAAAGCGATTAACCTGATCGATGATGGCAAACATCACCGGGTCACTGCTTCGCTACGCTCTTCTTCTCCGTCTTCGGTTCCCGAGAAGCAGGAGAAAGCCCGACTATAGCAGGACCGTTGACGACTTTGCCGTACGGATCGAAGCGTGATCCGTGACACGGACAGTCCCACGTTTTCTCGGTGTGGTTCCAGTGAACGATGCAGTAAAGGTGGCTACAGACCGCCGATAGCGGGTGGACGTTTCCTCTTTCATCGCGATAGACGGCGATCTTGCCTCTGCCACGCCCGATGACGGCTCCTTCGCCAGCCTGGATCGCGGCAACGTCTTGAGCGTCACCGCCCGTGAACCAATCCTTGTACTGCTCCGCGACGTTGACGTTTTCCTTCAGGTACTCTGGAGCCGCGCGGAGCCGGATGCGGGATGGATCATAAAGTCGAGCCCACTGATGCTTGCGTCCCTGGACCAGCTCGTTGAGAATAATGCCGGCGATCGTACCATGGGTCATTCCATTCCCTGAATCGCCGGTGGCGATCCAGATGTGCTCATCGCCGCCCGGATTCTTTCCGATGTATGCCATGTAATCGACGGGCTCGATCACCTGGCCAGACCAGCGGTAGTCGACACGCTCGATCATCGGAAAGCGTTCGCGCGTCCATTGCTCGAGGCGCACGAATCTCTCGTCCGTATCTACAGCCTGGCCCGTCTTGTGATCTTCACCACCGACCATGAGGATGTCGTAGTCAAGCTCGTTGCCGGATTTGTCTTCTGCGGTCTGAAGGCGGATGTAGTGGTGGGGGTCAGGAGTATCCCAATACAGCCCGTGCGGGACCGATCCCCTCGGAACACGCGCCCCGATGACGTAGGTGCGATACGCGGCCTGCTTGCTGTGGATGATGAGCCAGTCGTTGACCGGGGTGTTGGTGCAAACGACGACGTTGTCAGCGCTGATGACGTGACCATCGCTCGTTGTCACGCGCGCGGGCTCGCCATCCTCGATCTTTTCCGCGTGCACGCCAGTGTAGATCTTGCCCCCATCACGAAGAATCGCCCGGGCAAGCCCTTTTAAATACTTGAGCGGGTGAAAGGTGGCCTGTCGAGGAAAGCGGAGTGCAGGTCCAGTGTCCCAGAAACCGAACGGGATACGATCTACCAGCTGCGTATCCGTTATTCCCGCGCGGTGCGTCGCTTCGAGCTCCCGTTCAAGCACCTTGCGCGTATCAGCGCCGCCAAGAAAGAGATAACCCTCGACGCGCTCGAAATCGCAGTCGATGTCTTCCATCGACGCGATGTTTTCGATTCGATGTATCGCCGACATGTGACTCTCGGCCGCCAATTTGGCGCCTTCCTCGCCGTGCATCTTCTCGATGTTGAAGTAACGGTCATCAAGCGCAGCGGTGAGGTGAGCCGTCGTGCGGCTCGTCTCACCACCACCGATCGGTCCGTCGTCGATCACGGCCACGGCGCGGCCGGCGCGTGCGAGCAGATAAGCCGTCGTCAATCCGGCGATCCCGGCACCCACTACACAGACGTTCGAGCGCAGATCCTGCGTAAGCGGCTCAAATTGCGGCACTTCGGTGGTATCCATCCAGACGGAGGTCGTGTGACCTGAGTCGCTGTGCATAGATCAACTCGCGCAGTGATTGGTGGGGTCCTACTGCTCGGGAGTCGCGCAATGGCGCATACGACATGCCACGTTCTACTCTAGGAATAGCGCGCCATTTCGCAGCAACCATGCTAGAGAATCCGTCATGAGCAAACATTCAAAGCACACATGAGTCGTCGATGCGATCGAAGATGGGTCAGCTTCGATCGAAGTTGATGGCCGTACCGTGACACCGATTCCAGCGTGGATATTGCCGGAGGGTGTGAAGGAAGGAGATGTGTTGTCGGTCACTCACGACAAGCGGGATGGAAAGTCCGCGCTCCTGATCGAGACGGACTCCGATGCGAAGAGGAAAGTGCCGGACAGATCGGCGAAGCAAGTTTCGAGAAAGGCGAAGAACGATCGCTAACGCGCGGGCCAACGATTTCAGCCCGATCGTACCTAAGCGATTATCTGCCGGAGAACCGCGCGCACCGGAGCGGCGTCGAGAGCCATGAGTTTGAGTGGAAACGCCATCAGCTCGTACATGGTCGGCGTGATTCTCCTCAGGTCGAGGTTCTCCAGGATGGCGGCGTTTCCGGAAAAGAGCATGTTGTGGACGGGAAGGTTCTTGCTCTCTCTTGGGTCCACCGAGGGTGCGTCGACTCCAAGCAGGCGTAGCCCGCGTCCGAGCAAGGTGCGGACGCACGACTCGGAGAGTGTTGGCCAGTCCTCGGGGAACGCGCCGCTCGCGATAGTTCGGCCCGTCCGCAAGAGCAGCCGCTCGACGAACGGCAGCGATTGAATTCTCTCCAGATCCTCAATGTCGATCTCTTTGTTGAGGCTCGAGACATCGACGACAATCGCGGGACCGAAGAAGGCGTCGAGTGACAACTCGTGTGAGCCCGACCATCCCTCGCGTACGTGAAGCGGCGCGTCGGCGTGGGTACCCACGTGGGGGCTCGAAGTGAAGGACGACACGTTTACGCTCGCACCCGCCGCCATCGAGGATGCCCATCCACATGTGAATGGAGTATCGCCCGGCCATTCCGGCGTATCGGGATTGAGCGTGACGCTGATATCTCGGAGTAGGGGCTCGTTGCCGTTCATTCTCGGCGTTGTGACTATTTCTTCCCCACGAGCTTCTTTGCTGTCTCGACCATTCGAGCCGCCGTGATACCGAGGTGCTCATAGATAGTGGGAGCGGGGGCAGATGCGCCGAATCGATCGATTCCGATGATGACGCCGTCGTCTCCCACCCATCGGTACCAGGACATCGGGTGCGCCGCCTCGATGGCAATGCGCTTCACTCCCTTCGGCAGCACGCTATCGCGATACGTCTGATCCTGTCTCGCGAATAGCTCATGACTCGGCATGCTGACGGCGCGGGCGCGGATTCCACTTGCCTCGAGCGTCTTCTGGGCATCGAGAATCAGCCCGACTTCAGAGCCGCTCGACATCAGTACGATATCCGGAGCGCCACCACCAGGGGCGTCTGCGAGCACGTAGGCGCCGCGCGCCAATCCACTGGCAGAAGCGTATTTCGAACGGTCGATGAACGAAAGCTTCTGTCTAGTGAGGACCAAAGCAACCGGACCCTTCTTGTGCTTGAGCGCGGTTCGCCAGGCTTCCGCCGTTTCCGAAGCGTCAGCCGGTCTGATAAGCGTCATCCCGGGAACTGCACGTAGCGCGCTCAGTTGCTCGATGGGTTGATGCGTCGGGCCATCCTCGCCCAGACCAATCGAATCGTGGGTGTAAACGTAGATGACGTGGCGGCCCATGATGCACGCCAATCTCACGGGCGGTCTCATGTAGTCCGAGAAGATGAGAAACGTCGCGCCGTACGGAATGATGCCACCGAAAAGCGACATGCCGTTCATGATCGAT
>DASYVU010000114.1:0-2553 GCA_035936715.1 Gemmatimonadaceae bacterium | reverse complement strand
CTTCGTGCTGATGACGCAGAGCCGGGAGTCGAGGATCGGCGAGCTGCGGGAGGAGCTGACGCTGCAGGTGAATCTCCGAATGGAAGAGGAGATTACAAAGACGCTGCACCTCGTGGCGGGTCTGTACGCCCGTCTGAACCTCACGCTCGCTGACGATCCCGAGCTGAGAGCGATGCTGGAGCCGCTCGACCCGAAGAGGATGGAGGAGGATCTTGCTGAGCAAATCAGCGCTTCGATGCCGCAGTTTCAGCTAAGGAAGAGAAAGGACGGGGTCAATACTGCTTCGGTGACGCCGACGGAAAAGTTCTAAGCCTCAGCTGCAAAGCTGGTAGCTCCCTGCTTCAGTTCTCCTTTCGCCCGACGAGCTGCCGGAGTACATAAGGCAGGATACCGCCATGCCGGTAGTAACTCATCTCTTCGGGTGTGTCGATTCTCGAGACCGCCTGAAAACTCTTCTCCTTGCCACCGGCGCCATGCGCTCGAACAGTCACGATTTGGCGAGGCTTCATCGCATCCGACAATCCGTCGATGTCGAATGTCTCGAACCCGGTAAGGCCGTGCGTAGCGCGCGTCTCACCGTTGACGAATTCGAGGGGAACAACTCCCATCCCGACGAGATTCGAGCGGTGAATCCTCTCGAATGACTCCGCGATGACGGCGCGCACACCGAGCAGCAGCGTGCCTTTCGCCGCCCAGTCGCGCGACGAGCCGGTGCCGTACTCCTTGCCGGCGATGATCACGAGCGGGAGACCGTTCTTCTGGTATTCCATCGACGCGTCGTAAATCGCGACTGGCTTCTCGCCCGGCTTTCGCGTAGTCCAGCCGCCCTCGGTGCCCGGCGCGAGCTCGTTACGCAGTCGGATGTTCGCGAAGGTGCCGCGCATCATCACTTCGTGATTTCCTCTGCGCGCGCCGTATGAATTGAAGTCGGCCGTTTTGACGCCCTGCTCGATCAGCCATTTGCCGGCCGGACTCGCGGCGGGGATCGATCCCGCCGGGGAGATGTGGTCGGTTGTGATCGAATCTCCGAACATGCCCAAAGCTCGCGCTCCCTTGATCGCTCGGATGCCGGGTGGCGTGAGCGTCATCCCGTCGAAGAAAGGCGGATTCTTCACGTAGGTCGACTGGGGATCCCACGCGTACAAATCGCCCTCGGGAACCGGCAGGCTCCGCCAGTTGTCGTCTCCGTGAAAGACGTTGGAGTATTGCGCCTTGAACATCTCTGCTTTCACCGAGCGCAGGATCTCGTCTTCCACTTCCTTGGGTGCGGGCCAGATGTCGCGCAGGAAAACCGGACCGCCCTTTCCAACCCCCAGCGGCTCGGTGTTGAAATCGATGTCCATTCGGCCGGCAAGCGCGTACGCGACGACGAGCGGGGGAGACGCCAGATAGTTGAACCGCGTGAGTGGATTGATGCGCCCCTCGAAGTTGCGGTTGCCCGACAGCACCGCGGCCACCACCAGCTTGTTCGCCTCAACGGCCTCGGCGATCGGCTGCGGTAGGGGGCCTGAATTCCCAATGCACGTGGTGCATCCAAAGCCGACGACGTTGAATCGGAGCTTCTGGAGCGCGTCCATTACGTTCGCGGCTCGGAAATAATCGGTCACCACTTTCGATCCTGGAGCCAGACTTGTCTTCACCCACGGCTTGGACATCAGTCCCTTCTCGACAGCGTTGCGGGCGAGCAATCCAGCGGCGAGCATCACGCTCGGATTAGATGTATTCGTGCAGCTCGTGATCGCAGCGATCACCACGGATCCGTGACGAATCGAAAACTTCTCTCCATTCATCTCGACAGGAATGGCCTCGTGCTGGTCGGCCTGCTCCTCGGGATCAGTTGCAACCACAGTCGGAGACAGTTGCGGCGATGCCGCCACACTCATCGCCTGCTTTGCCGCTGCAATGGCGGAGACGGTGCCGGTCCGCTCGAGGTCCGCGGCGAGCGCCTCCTTGAACATCTTCTTCGACAGCTTGAGCGGAACTCTATCCTGCGGGCGCTTCGGCCCCGCCAAGCTCGGCTCCACCGTTCGGAGATCGAGCTCGAGGGTGTCACTGAAGGCCGGGTCCGGTGTGTCGTCGGTGCGGAAGATTCCCTGCGCCCTGGTGTAAGCTTCCACGAGCTGAACCTGTGCCTCATCGCGTCCGGTAAAGCGCAGGTAGTTGATGGTTTCCGCATCGGTCGGGAAGAATCCCATCGTTGCGCCGTACTCGGGCGCCATGTTGCCGATGGTCGCGCGATCCGCGAGCGAGAGGTTCGACAGGCCGACGCCGTAAAACTCGACGAACTTTCCGACGACTTTCTTCTTGCGCAGCATCTCGGTCACCGTGAGCACGAGATCTGTCGCGGTCGCTCCGGGCGGAAGCTTGCCGTGCAGCTTGAACCCGACCACTGGTGGAATGAGCATCGAAACTGGTTGGCCGAGCATCGCCGCTTCCGCTTCGATTCCGCCCACGCCCCAGCCAAGCACGCCGAGCCCGTTTATCATCGTGGTGTGCGAGTCGGTGCCGACCAGAGAGTCGGGGTACGCGTAGGTCTGCTTGCCAACGACCTCG
>DASYVU010000113.1:0-12865 GCA_035936715.1 Gemmatimonadaceae bacterium | reverse complement strand
GACGACTGGACACGCACTTCCTCGCGCTCGAGCAGCTGGGCGCGCAGTTCACGCACGGCAAAATGATCGAGATGCGCGTGAACGGCTTTCGCGGCGCCGACGTGTTCCTCGACGAGCCGAGCGTGACGGCAACCGAGAACGCTCTGGTCGCTGCATCCACTGCCACGGGGACTACCGTGCTGCGGAACGCGGCGAGCGAGCCCCACGTCCAGGATCTGGCGCATTTTCTCATCGCATTGGGAGCCCAAATCGAGGGCGTCGGAACCAACACCATGACCATCCAGGGCAGCCGCAATCTCGGCAGCAAGACCGTGACGCACCGGATCGGTCCCGATCACATCGAAGTCGGCTCCTTCATCGGCCTCGCCGCCGTCACGAAGTCTGAGCTGAGAATCGAGAACGCCGGCATCGAGCACCTGCGCTCGACCCGCATGGGGTTCTCGCGACTTGGTATCGAGTGCGTGGAGGACGGTCCCGACCTGATCGTGCCCGCCAAGCAGTCGCGCCAGATCCAGGCCGACATGGGCGGTCACGTTCCAAAGCTGGAGGACCAGCCGTGGCCGGCGTTCCCCGCCGATACCATGTCGATCGCGATCGTGACCGCAACGCAGTGCGAGGGCCTCATCCTCATGCACGAAAAAATGTTCGAGTCGCGCATGTTCTTCGTCGACAAGCTGTCGACCATGGGCGCCCGCATCGTGCTCTGCGACCCGCACCGGGCGTTGGTTCACGGCCCATCGCGTCTTCGTGGCGCGTTCCTCGAATCTCCCGACATCAGAGCGGGAATGGCGCTGCTCCTTGCTGCCCTCTGTGCCGAAGGAACCAGTTTCATCAACAACGTCGGACAGATCGAGCGCGGATACGAACGGATAGATGAGCGCCTCAATGTCCTCGGCGCTTCGATCACGCGCGTCGACGATCGGCGCCAGTAAGCGTGAGCGAGGTACCGAAGGAGGTAGTCCCCGACTTCGAGAGTTGGGGGATTCGCGCCTTCACTACCACCCGCGATGCGGGGACTTTCAGCCTATCGAGCACGGAGCCGGTCAACGACGTTATGGCCCGCTGGACTTCCGTGCAGCGCGAGCTGTCGGAGACGGCTCGCAGGCTCGTGTCGCTGAGGCAGGTCCACGGAACGCGCGTCCTCGTCCACCTGGGTGGCTGGGAAGGTTGGCTGCGCGCGGGAGCGGAGGCCGATGGACACATCGCGGCCGAGAAGGGAATCGCTCTCAGTGTGGGAATAGCCGACTGCGTCCCGGTCTTTATTGCGCACCCGTCGGGCGTTGTGGCGCTCCTTCACTCAGGATGGCGAGGGACCGCCGCGCGCATCACGACCGAAGCGATCGCGGCGCTCGCCCGCCACGGTCTCCCACCCGACGAGCTTGCGATTCATCTGGGACCCGCGATCTGCGGAAGGTGTTACGAGGTGAGTATCGAGGTGCGCGAGCAGCTGACTGGCGAGCCCGTGACGAGGCCCGGCAAAGTCGACTTGAGATCCCTGATAGCTGAGCACGCCACCGAGACGGGGGTGCAGAAAATCTCGGTCAGCTCCTTCTGCACGCGCTGCGACAACGACCGATTCTTCTCTCATCGCGCCGGAGATGCCGGGCGGCAGATCGCAGTCATAGCGGCTCAGGCTTAGGCGTACAGATCGCGGCTGAGTCCGTACCCCCAGGCCAGTTGACTCGTGTCAGCTACCTTTCTACATTGTATAGGGCGTTCAACTCGGCGGCCAACACTGATGTGGGGATCCCCCACATTTTTTTGTCCTCAGAATGGACCTCGAAGGTAGATGAACGGAACGCTGGAAAACATTGTGGCGTCGGAAATTAAGCCACTTGGGCTAGAGCTTTTCGAGCTCAGGCTTGGCGGAAGTGACGGCCGACCTGTGATCGATGTTCGAGTCGAGCGCGAGGACGGCGAAAAGGTGACGGTCGAAAATTGCGCGGCGGCATCGCGCGCGATCGAAGCAAAGCTCGATGAAGAAGATTTCGGCGGTAAGCGATACGTCCTGGAGGTGTCGTCTCCGGGTGTTGAACGGCCTCTGAGAAGTGCAAAGGACTGGCGTCGTTTCGCAGGCAGCAGTGTTGTGGTAACGACCAACGTGCCCGGCGATCCCGCTGGACGCAGGACAGACGAAGTTGAGATCGCGGGTGTCGAAGGAGATGCCGGCGAAGAAATCATAAGCGTGCACGATGAGCGCGGCCACGAGCGGCGCTTTCCGCTCGCCGCCGTAGAGAAGGCACGGTTGGCGTTTCACTGGAAAAGGTAGAGGTAGAGGACATGGCTGCTTCAGTAGAGATTCTGACGGCGATCCGCGAGTTGACCAACTCGAAACAGATTGATCGCGCCGAATTGCACGGCCTTCTGGAGGACGGCATCAACGCTGCCCTCGCCAAGAAGCACGGGCCCACGGTCCAGGCTGAAGTCGAGATTGACGAGAACAAGGGCGCCATTCGCATTGTCCTCTTGAAGACGGTGGTCGAAGAGGTGACCGACCCGGCGAGCCAGATCTCGCTGGAGGAGGCTCGTTTCGAGGACGCGGAGTTCCAGGTCGGTGACCAGATGGAAATTCCGGTCGATTTCGCCGAGTTCGGGAGAACAGCGGTGCAGGCCGCAAAGCAGCGCATCATCCAGCGGGTTAGGGAAGGCGAGCGCACCAAGATCCGCGACGAATTCTCCAGCAGAGTCGGTGACCTGCTCTCGGGCGAAGTACAGCAGATCGAGCGCGGCAAGCTGGTGATCATGCTCAACAAGTTCCGCGAGGCGGAAGCGATCATTCCTTACCGCGAGCAGAACCATCGCGAGCACTTCCATCAGGGGGATCCGATCCGCGCCGTTCTGAAGCGCGTCGAGGAGACTCCGAAAGGTCCGCGTCTCGTGCTGAGCCGCGCGGATGCTCTGTTCGTGAAGGCGCTGTTCAAGCTCGAAGTGCCGGAGATACAGCAGAATCTGGTCGAGATTCGGGCGAGCGCCCGAGAGGTCGGAAGCCGCACCAAAATCGCGGTGTTTTCGCGCGACGACTCGGTCGATCCCGTAGGCGCATGCGTAGGCCTCAAGGGCTCGCGAGTGCAGGCTGTCGTCAACGAACTCGGGGGAGAGCGGATCGACATTGTTCCGTGGTCTGCCGATCCCGAGAGGTTCGCGAAGCTCGCGCTGGCGCCCGCACGGGTCGCTCGCGTGTTCAGCGATCCTGCCACGAAAACGATTCAGGCGATCGTGGACGAGGATCAGCTGTCCCTGGCGATCGGCCGCAATGGCCAGAATGTGCGTCTCGCGTCCGAGCTAACCGAGTGGAAGATCGAGCTCTACTCGAGCCGCGAGTGGATGGAGCGTGGCACCGATCAACCGATTTTTGCCCCGCTACCGACGGACGAGCCCGTGTCTGGAGTGAATCCGCGTCTGGCCGATATCGAGGGAATGCAGCCGGCAACGGTCGCGGTTCTCGAGGAGGCCGGCTATCGCACTCTCGACGACATCATCGATTTGGAGCGTGAGGATTTCCTGCGTCTTCCGGGGATCGCGCCGGAGGAAGCAGACCGGCTGATGGCGATAATCAACGAGCTGACCACCGACGAAACTCCTGAGACAGGTGAGGAAGCGGTGGCGGTCACCGCGGCGGATGCTGCAGCGAGCAGCGAAATGGCGTCCGAGGGCGGGAGCCCGGCTGCGGAGGCGGGCCCGGAAGGTACGAAGACGGAGTAAGAGGATGGAACCCGCTCAGACGCGCAAGCTCCTTGGCCTCATCGGCCTTGGGGTTCGCGGACGCGGGGCGATAGTAGGTGTTCAGCAGGTTCGGGAGGCGGCGCGGCGCGGCAAGTTGCAACTCGCTATTGCGGCGCCTGACGCTTCGATTAACAGTTTGAACAAAGTGTTGCCGCTGTTGCGCGCCCGCGGAATTCTTGTTCTGGAGGGACCGTCGGCAATCGAGCTCGGCTCGGCTGCTGGCCGTGAGTCGACGGCGGTGATAGGAATTGTAGACAGAGGTCTGGCAAAGGGGATTCGGGCGCTCAGCCCGACGCCAATGCCAGAAGGCCGTAAGGAGGAGTTGGGTTGAGCAAGCTTCGAGTACATGACCTGGCGGGCGAATTCGGGGTTCCAAGCGACGAGGTGATAAACCTCCTTCGTCAGATGGACGTTCCCGTTCGCAGCCATCTCAGTCCCCTCAGCGACGACCAGGTCGCTCGCATTCGCGCTCGGTGGGAGCGCGAAAAGCGGGCGCGCGTCGCCGCACCTGCAGCCGCCACTCGGCGGCGTCGTGGGACTGGTGCTGCGGCTCCAGCTCCGGAAGTGAAAGCGGAGCCCGCCGCTGCGGCGGAGGGTCCCGCGCGGCGCCGCCGTCGTGCTGCGACGGAGCCGGCTGCGGAAGTCGCCATAGCTGAAGCACCAGAGGTTCCGGAAGTCAGAGTGCCCGCGCCCTCTGCGGTTCCGGCGCCTGTACCTGCTCCCTTCGCGGCGTCCGCCAGCGACGCAGCGGTGGCTGACCGTCCCCGGACGGCACCGGCGCCGGCCAGGCAGGCTGCTCCTCCGACTCAGGCTCCTCCACAGACTACGCACAGCACTCCCGAGCGCGCCGATGGGCGCGACCGGGACCGCCAGCGTCCGCAACCCGTGGTCCCGGGTGCGCCGCGTCCGCGACCGATCGCTACCGGTGCGCCGTATACTCCGCCACGTCCGGTTGCTTCAGCCGCGCCGGGCGCCAACACTGCTCCGACTCGCCGCGATGACCGTGGTGCTGGGGGAGGAGGGGGAGGCCGCGGTGAGGATCGTGGCGCCCGTCGGGGGAAGAAAGGGAAGAGAGGGGTCGATCAGGAAGCGGTGTCAGCGAACATCGGCAAGACAATGGCGTCGATGCGTGGTCCGATTCGCCGCGGCGGTGCTCGCCGCGCGGAAGATGGAACCTATCGCGAAGAGCTCGCCGCTCAGCGTCAGGCCGAGGTCGAGCGCGAGAAGAAGACGGTGCGCGTCAATGAGTTCATCACCGTCAGCGAGCTGGCGCAGATACTGAAGACGCCAGCGGTTCAGATCGTCGGATTCGCGTTCAAGAATCTCGGTCTAATGGTGACGATCAACCAAAGATTGGACTTCGACCAGATCGAGCTGATTGCCGGCGAGTTCGGCTTCCAGGCAGTAAAGGAGCAAGAGTATGCGGCCGACCTCAAGACCACGCCGACCGCAGACGACACCGCGGAGCAGCTGGAGCCGCGTCCCCCTGTCGTGACGATCATGGGTCACGTCGACCATGGAAAGACGTCGCTGCTCGACTACATCCGCAAAGCGAACGTCGTTGCCGGCGAGTCGGGCGGAATTACGCAGCACATCGGTGCGTATCACGTCGATCTGCCCGGCGGAAAGTCGATCACTTTCCTCGACACGCCGGGACACGAGGCGTTCACGGCAATGCGCGCGCGCGGTGCCCAGGTGACTGACATCGTCGTTCTCGTCGTTGCCGCTGACGATCAGGTGATGCCCCAGACGATCGAAGCCATCTCCCACGCCAAGAATGCCGGCGTGCCGATGATCGTTGCGATCAACAAGATCGACTTGCCGGGCGCAAACCCGATGAAGGTGAAGCAGGACCTTCTTCAGCACGGCGTCGTGCTCGAGGAGTTCGGTGGAACCGTCCTTTCGAGCGAGGTGTCGGCGAAGAAGGGAACCAACATCGATTCGCTCCTCGATCAGATTCTGCTCCAGGCTGAAATCCTGGATCTGAGAGCCAACCCGAACAGAAGCGCGCAGGGTGCGGTTGTCGAGGCCCAGCTCGATCCGGGCAAGGGTCCCGTTGCGACGGTGCTCGTGAGCAACGGCACGCTCCACGTGGGCGACGACTTCATCTGCGGCATGTACTCCGGCCGCGTGCGAGCCCTGCTCGACGAGCGCGGTCGCGCCGTGAAGGACGCCGGTCCCGCTATTCCTGTGCAGATCCTCGGCATCGGCGGAGTTCCAATGGCGGGCGACCAGTTCGTCGTCGTGGAAGATGCGATGGAGTCGCGCGAGATTGCGCAGCGCCGTCAGCGTCTCGACCGCGAGGCGAAGAGCCGCCGCACCGCGAAGGGCGTTGTCTCGCTCGAAGATTTCATGTCTCAGACGGCACCTGGTCAGGCGCGCACCCTCCGCATTGTCATCAAGGCGGATCAGGGCGGTCCGGCGGAAGCGCTGGCGGATGCGCTCGCGCAGCTGTCGAACGAGGAAGTCTCGGTCGAAGTAATTCACCGTGGTGTCGGCGCGATTACGGAGAGTGACATTCTCCTCGCGCGCGCTTCGGGCGCAATCATCGTCGGCTTCCACGTCCGTCCCGACAACAACGCGCGTTCGGCAGCCGAGCGTGAAGGCGTGGAGATCAAGCTGTACAAGATCATCTACGAAGCCGTTGAAGACGTGCGTGCCGCTCTGGAAGGGATGCTCCGTCCCGAAGAGCGCGAGGTCGTGCTCGGCGAGGCCGAGGTACGCGAGCTGTTCAAGGTCCCCAAGATGGGCGTCATCGCCGGCTGCTCAGTGCGAAGCGGCGTCATCAACCGTACAGGGCGCGTTCGCGTCATGCGCGACAGCGTCGAGATTTACGACGGCAACATATCGTCGCTGCGCCGATTCAAGGACGACGTCAAGGAAGTCCGCGAAGGCTTCGAGTGCGGCATCGGCGTCGAGAACTTCAACGACGTTAAAGTCGGTGACGTGCTCGAGTGCTACCGGAAGGAGCAAGTGGCGCGGACACTGACTTCGGCGGCGGGCGCTTCTGCGTAACACGCGTCGAGCGGACCGCGTCGCCGAAGCGGTCCGCGTCGAGGTGGCCACCTTCCTCACTGAATCGGCAAAGGATCCCCGCATCGTCGGCTTCGTTACGGTAACGGGGGCTGAGGTCAGCCCTGACCTTCGGCACGCCCGCGTGTACGTGAGCGTTCTGGGAAGCAATACCGAAAAGCAGGCCACCTTTGATGGCCTCGACAGCGTAGCGTCGCATCTCCGCTCGCGCGTGGCGCGCCAGCTCCAGCTGCGTGTCGCGCCGGAAATTCAATTCAAGGAAGACGATACGATCGCGCGCGCCGCGCGAATCGAGTCGCTCCTCGCCGACGTCAAGAAGCAGGACGCTGCTGTAGCGCGGGGAAGAAAAGACGACTGACCGCCCCCGCGCAGATGGCTCGCTGGTCGAGGGGCTGCTGCTCGTAGACAAGCCCGCCGGCATGACTTCCCACGATGTCGTGCAGCAAGTCCGACGCATTTATTCCGAGCGCAGCATTGGGCACCTAGGCACGCTGGACCCATTTGCTACCGGGTTGCTCGTGCTCCTCCTGGGGCGCGCCACACGCCTCGCCAATTTCCTCGACATGGAGCCCAAGGTTTACGAGGCCTCGATCACCTTCGGGGCCGAGACCGACACCGACGACTCCACCGGAACTGTGATTCGCCAGGCGCCCCCGCCGGCGGAGGCCGCTATTCGATCAGCGGTGCGGTCACTCACCGGCACGATATCCCAGGTTCCTCCCGCGTACTCGGCCAAAAGCGTCGACGGCACTCGCGCCTATGACGCGGCCAGACGTGGAGAGCCGCTCGATCTTCAGCCGGTAGACGTCACGGTGCACAGCTGGGAGATCCGCGAGGTCGATTCGGGTTCTCTCTCCGCAAGCGTGACATGCAGCGGAGGAACGTATATCCGCGCGCTCGCCCGCGATCTCGGCCGCCTCACCTCATCCGCCGCTCACCTCGGCGCGCTGCGACGAACACGCGTGGGATCTTTCGATGTCGCCGACGCGGCGACGCTCGATGCACTCGCCGATGCTCCGCGGCGCGTGAGGACGCTGCGGGTCGTGGCCGATGCATAAGTCAGCCAGCGTTGCGGAGGAATCCGGACTCCCGCCCTACGTCAAGAGCACCGTCATCACCGTAGGCACTTTCGACGGCGTTCATCGTGGTCACCGCGATGTCATCGAGCGCGTCGTCGCTCGCGCGCGATCTCTCAAGATCCCGAGCGTCCTCGTCACCTTCCAGCCGCATCCGATGGAGATCGTGAATCCGTCCGCAGCGCCGCTGGTTCTCACCACCCATGACGAAAAGCTCGAAGTGATCGCGGAGACTGGGATCGACTACATGGCCGTCGTCCCGTTCACGCCGCAGCTGGCGTCATTTTCTGCCGAGGATTTCGTCGAGCTCATTCTGCGCCGCTGCTTCAGGATGCGAGAGCTGCTGATCGGCTACGATCACGGCTTCGGGCGTCAACGGACGGGGGACGTGAACGTTCTCCGCAGCCTTGGTGAGCGCGACGGCTTCCGGGTGGAGGTCGTCGATCCGGTCTCGACCCCCGATGGGCACTCGGTGTCGTCGACCTCCATCAGGCGCGCCATCGCGGGCGGGGACCTGGATCGTGCCGCCGCCAGCCTCGGTCGGTTGTACTCTGTGGGCGGCCGCGTGATCGAGGGGGCACAACGCGGACGCACAATTGGGTTTCCGACCTTGAATCTGGGGCCCCCGCCTCCGAGGAAGCTTCTGCCCCCTGAAGGTGTATATGCGGTGCGGGTCCAGACTCCAGCTGGTCCCGTTGGAGGCATGATGAACCTCGGCCCGCGCCCGACTTTCGGGGATTCGGCGACATCTCTTGAAGCGCATCTGTTCGATACTGCCGGCAATTTTTACGGCGCCCACGTGCGCGTCGATTTTGTCGCCAGGCTTCGTGAGACGCGCAAATTTGCGTCGGCGGAGCAGCTGACGACGCAGCTGCGACACGACGAGCGCGAAGCCAGAAATGCGTTGACTCAGCTTCAGCTTTCCGGTAACCTTAAAGGCTAGTCTCGAAGTGCAACTTTTTCCCCATTCCGCAGCATGAGTCTGAAGTATCGTCTCCTCATAATTCTCGCTCTCATCGCCGGTTCAGTGTGGGCGCTGTTTCCTCGCACTGTCGTCGAGCGCGTAAAGCGCAACGGCGAGTTCGTCTACGACACTGTCCGACGCGTTCCGCTCAAGCGCGGACTCGATCTTCAGGGCGGGATGCATCTGGCCCTGGAAGTAGATGAGTCAAAGGGCCCGGTTCCCGACAAGAGCAAGGCGATCGACAACGCCCTCAAGGTCGTGCGCAATCGAATCGACGAGTTCGGCGTCTCCGAGCCCGTCGTACAGAAGGCGGGTAACGACCGCATCATCGTCGAGCTGCCTGGCATCGACGATCCCCGTCGCGCGCAGGACGTCGTGCAGAAGTCGGCGTTTCTGGAGTTCCAGATCGCCGACAAGACTCAGGCGCTCGAGAAATCATTGCCACGCCTGGATGCGCTGCTGAAGGACAAGAAGCTTGCAGTCGCAGTGGTTGCAGGACCTGGGGCGAAGAAGGACACCTCGGCCGGTGCCGGTTTGCAATCGCTCTTTACGGCGGACACTTCCAGGAAAGCGGACAGCTCGAAAACCGACAGCGCGAAAGCCGCCGCCGCAACTGTTGGCGGCCCGGGCGCATTTTCGAAGCTGGTGCAACAGGGACAGATGCCCGGTGAGTACTACGTGGCGCAGACCGATGTGGCCACCCTGACACAGTATATCGCAGTGCCTGAGGTCGCAGCAGCGCTGCCGCCAGGAAAGGTGCTCCGCTGGAGCAGCGACACCGTGTCGCTCGGGAATCGCGTTTATCGGGCTCTCTATGTTCTCGACGCCAAGCCGATCATCACCGGCGAGTTCCTCACCGATGCCAAGCCCAACAGCTCGCCCACAGAGGGAAACCTCGTCCAGTTCACGATGAACAACGAGGGTGCGCGTCGCTTCCGTACGGAGACGTCGCGGCACATCCAGGATTTCATGGCGATCGTCCTGGACCAGCGTGTGATGGGCCGGCCACCGGTTATTCAAAGCTCTATCGGCGCGAACGGACAGATCACGATGGGTGGCAAGGATCTTCAGGCCGCGCAGGATCTCGCGCTGGTGCTCCGCGCCGGATCGTTGCCGGTCCCACTCAAAGTTGTGGAAGTGCGACAGATCGGCGCGAGCCTGGGCCAGGATTCGATTCATAAGGGCATTACCGCCGGCGTGATCGCGATCGCTCTCGTCGTGATCATCATGCTCGGGTACTATCGATTCTCCGGCGCGCTCGCTGTGGCCGGTCTCGCGCTCTACCTCCTCTATACGCTCGCGGCACTCGCCGGCTTCAGTGCCGTGCTCACGCTTCCCGGTCTGGCCGGATTCGTTCTCTCCATCGGAATCGCTGTCGATGCCAACGTGCTGATCTTCGAGAGAATCCGGGAAGAGCTGGTTCACGGGAAAACGGTCCGCACCGCCATTGATGAGGGGTTCCGTCATGCGATGAGCGCGATTGTCGACTCCAACGTGTCGACGGCGCTGACCGCTGCCGTGCTCTATCAATACGGGACCGGTCCGGTCCGTGGCTTCGCTGTGACGCTTCTCGCTGGTATCGCCGCTTCGATGATTACCTCGATCTTCGTGGTACGCACGTTCTACATGCTGTGGCTCAATCGCTCCGGCGAAGCCCAGACCTCACTGAGCATTTAATGCTTCGAATTCTTCACGACACAAACTACGATTTCATTCGCTGGTGGAAGGTTATGGCGGGCATCACCATCGCCTTCATCCTTCTCGGCCTAGGCTCGCTTGCGGTTAAGGCGCCCAACTACAGCATCGAGTTCACGGGCGGCACGCTGATGCAGCTCGAGTTCGTCAAGCCGCCCGACGTCGCTGAGATTCGCTCGACGCTCGACCAGGCCGGAATTCACGGCGCCGAGATCCAGCAGTTCGGCACGAATCGGGAGTTCACAGTCCGCGCGCAGAATGCTGGAGAAGTCGCCGCGCAGGCGAATGGCGCGGAGAGCATCGCGGTGCGAATCGAGCAGGTGCTGAAGCAGAAGTTCGGCGAGAACACCCTCAAGGTCGTGCGAACGGAAGCCGTAGGTCCGCGCGTAGGCAGCGAGCTCCGCCGCGGCGCGATCATCGCCATTCTCCTCTCGTTCCTCATCACGCTGATCTACCTTTCGATCCGGTTCGAGTGGCGCTTCGCCACCGCGGCCGTGATCGCGACGAGCCACGACGTCTTCACGACGATCGCGTTCCTCAAGCTGATGCACCTCGAGATCTCGCTCACAGTGGTCGCCGGGTTGCTTACTGTTCTCGGTTATTCTCTGAATGACACTATTATCATCTTCGATCGCGTGAGAGAGAATCTGCGGAAGGGAAGGAAGGAGACACTGTACGAGACACTCAACAGATCGATCAACGAGACGCTGCCGCGGTCGATCCTGACCCACGCCACGGCGTTCGCGGCGACGCTGGCGCTGCTCATCTTCGCGGGCGAAGTGATCCGCCCCTTCGCGTGGGTGATGGCCTTCGGAATCGTGACCGGCACGTTCAGCTCGATTTACGTAGCAGCTCCGGTTCTCCTTTGGATCGAACGCAAATGGCCTCGCCAGACGGGCGCGCGACAAGCTTCATCGACAGCCACGCCCACCTCGCGGACGCAGCGTTCGCCGGCGACCGCGACGCGGTAATCGCCCGCGCCCGCGAGGCGGGCGCGGCCGCGATCGTCTGCATCGGCGAGTCCATCGATGCCGCCGCGATCGCCGCTGACTGCGCAACGGAACACGCGGGCTTCGTTTTCGCGACCGCGGGCGTTCACCCTCACGATGCCGCGGGGTTCGACGCTCAGCGCGACATATCAAAGCTGCGCGGCTTTCTTCAGAGCGGTGCGGTCGCGGTTGGTGAGTGCGGCCTCGACTACCACTACGAAAACTCTCCTCGCGATGCGCAGCGTGCCGCTTTTTCAGCGCAGGTTGCGCTCGCGCACGAGATGAAACGCCCGGTAGTCGTCCACACTCGCGACGCCGAGGACGATACGAGAGCCGTAATCGGCGAAGCACGCAGCGGCGGAGTCATCGGAGTCTTGCATTGCTACACGGGCACGCGATCCCTGGCGGAATTCGCGATCGCCGCCGGTTGGTACGTCTCATTCAGCGGCATCGTGACATTCAAGAAGTGGACAGACGACGATCTCATTCGAATGGTGCCACGTGATCGCCTCATGGTTGAGTCCGATTCTCCGTACCTCGCGCCAGTGCCATACCGCGGGAAGCGGAACGAGCCGGCGTGGGTCGCGCACACGCTCGCGAAAGTCGCGGCTGTTCGCGGCGATGCTGCACAAGAGCTTGGCCGGGCGACCGCGGCCAATGCCCAACGTCTTTTCGGGCTGGCCTTTCCAGGCGCCTAGCAAGTAACATTCGCGCTTCACGCGAACTCCTCCCGCTTTCTCGCGGGCACGCACCGGAGCTCTTTAATGGCATTGAAGCAGATAAGCACCGACAAGGCACCAGCGGCGATTGGTCCCTACTCGCAGGGAATCGTGACGAACGGTTTTCTTTTCACTGCGGGTCAGATAGCCCTCGACCCGGTGGCGGGGAAGATCGTCGAGGGCGGAATAGTGGAAGAGACAGAACAGGTGATGAAGAATCTGCAGGAAGTGCTGCGAGCAGCAGGCGCCTCGTGGGGCGATGTCGTGAAGACTACTGTCTACCTGCACGATCTTGCTCACTTTCCGACCGTAAACGAGATCTACGGCAAGTGGCTTGGAAAGGCGCGACCAGCGAGGTCGACAGTCCAGGTTCCCGGATTACCGCGTGGTGCGCTCGTCGAGATCGACGCGATCGCAGTAGTCCATTCGAAATAGCTCCCCCGAGAGAATGAGCACGTCCAGAACACGCGAAGAGCTCTTTCGACTTACGGAATTCGCGAGCTGCGCTGGTTGAGCGTCCAAAATGGGTCCGGGTGACCTATCCCGCGCGCTGGCCGCGCTTCCAATCAAGTCTGATCCGCGTTTGCTCGTCGGTCGAGAGACCTTCGACGACGCGGGAGTCTTTCGCATGTCCGACGATCTCGCCCTCGTTCAGACAGTGGATTT
>DASYVU010000112.1:0-16421 GCA_035936715.1 Gemmatimonadaceae bacterium | reverse complement strand
GTGGTAGTCTTCGGCCAGATAGAATGTCGAAGCCGGGGTGATCTCCGTCACGACCGGCTTACGGAAACGGCCGCTTGCCTCGAGCTTCGCTTTTGACTCTTCCGCGATGCGCTTCTGCTCGGGCGTGTGAAAGAAGATTGCGGAGCGATACTGAGTGCCGACATCAGGACCCTGACGGTTGAGCGTGGTCGGATCGTGATTCTCCCAAAAGACGTCCAGCAGCTTGTCGTAGGTCATTTCGGATGGATCGTAAGTCACCTGAACGACTTCAGCGTGTCCGGTTCTTCCGGTGCACACGTCCCTGTAGGTCGGATTCGCCATGGTGCCCCCCAGGTACCCCACAACCGCGTCCTTCACTCCAGGGACGTTTCTGAATGTGACTTCCACCCCCCAGAAACATCCGGCTCCAAATGTCGCCAGCTCTGTCACCACCCCTCCCGCTTTCTCAATGATGTGATGTGTGCGGCGTGGTGCCTGCCGTGCCAGGCGTACAGCGCCAGCAGCTGGCTCAAGGTCAGCATGCCGTCGCGTTCCGGATGACGGAATCCGCGGTTGAAGTCGGCGTTGTCCATTGACCTGAGCAGCGCCACCCAGCGTTGATGAAGTGAGTCGAGCAGATCGAGCGATACCTCGATCGGCACTCGCTGTGAATCAGGGAGCTCGGCCCACTTCGCCTCCTCGTAGGGTTTGATCGTTGGCTCGTTTTCCGTCAGCGCGAGCTTGAACCGGCAGTAGGCGTTGATGTGGCTGTCGGGAACGTGATGCACCAGCTGCTTTACCGTCCAGCCGCCGGGACGGTAACGCGTCTCCACCTGATCGCGCGACAAACCCGCCACCGCGGACCGAAGCGCGCCCGGTGTTTCGGCGATCTCCGCGATAAACCGTGGATAATCGGCCTCGCCAATCGGCGTGTTCCAATCGAATTTCCCAACCGGGTATCGGAGGTCCGCCACTTGTGCTGTTGCAGTCATTTTCGGACTACCTGCAGATAGAGTTACGCAACCCGCTCGGGCATATGCACCGCCACGGCGGAGCCATCCGCAATGAACGCGGACTTGGGAGCTCCTGAGAGTATAGTGGGGAGGGGCTGGTCGTAGAAAGTCTCGAGGGGGCCGGCAAGCTCGTGGCGAGCGCTGGGCCAGACGCGCCAGCGAGCGTGCTCGACCCTGTATTCAATCGTTCCCCCATCACGCTGCCTGGTGTAGCCCCAACCGCGCTCGCAGAGAAATTCCTCATCGGAGCCGCGGTCCATCTCGTACAGAGGTCCGTCTACGTGTAGTGCCAATCTGCACTGATCGCGCCCGCCGCCAAACAGATACTCCACGCTCTGCATCTCGCCGTTCGCCTTGACGATGGTGTGCTGCATCGGAACTGTGCGGTACGGCTCGTTGTAGGTGAGCCGGGCCGTTTCTGCCACGAGAAACAGGGGAACCATCTCCCGGATGAATACCACACCAGAGCGCCATTCGCCCCCGACTCTCCGTCGCACGTAGAAGCGGAGATTCACTTCCTCGAAATTCTGGTGGAAAGGTGCGGGCAGCCCGAGCACGTGTGTATCCAGGAAGAGGAACGCAACGAGGCTCAGGTACTGGCGGCCGTTGCGATCGTCGAGCTCGGTTCCCCTGGGCAGATACGGAGTGAGAACGGACCGATCGACCTCGAAGTTGAGCATCGCCAGGTAACGCCAGTCTGCGGTCAGGAACCTAGCCGTCATGCATTTCGCTCATCGTCGCGCAGCGATCAGCCCGAGATGCACGTCAGAGACCGTCCAGCACTAGCTACAGCCTTCAACCCACTTCACTTCAGGTAGGCGTCCCGCGCGGAAATTCGTCACTACCTTTCCATTGGTCTCGAACACGATCGCCTTCCCAGCGCTGGCGCTGTCGCCCATCACGATCATGTAATGACCGCCCGGGATGTACTTGTGCGGCTCGATCTGCACGTCGCCGTCGTAGATGCTCTTGATCTTCTCTTCGGTGTCTCCGATCTTCGCGCCGTCCTCGGTCGTGACTGATCCCGTGTCGACATCGATGCGCGCGATTTTCCCTCGCACTACCATCACGCCGACGTTGTCGGGCACGCCCGCGCCAACGGCCGGGAACACAAAGTCACACTGTTTTTTCATGTTCGGGTTTTCGTTCAGGATGCCCATGTTGATGGCCTCTGCGAGCGTCATTCCCACCTGGATCGGTCCGAGCCCGTCCTCGTTGAGCGGGACCTCGCTGACGCTGTCGTGCCCCGCGCCATTCGGGCCACTCCGTCCCTTGACCGCTTTATCGTCCTCCCTGTTGCAGGCGCCTGCCGCCAACACGGTGAAAAGCGTGACGAGAACGCAGAAGCTTCGCAGCGATCGTTGACTATTCATTATCGTCCTCCGCCCTGCATCGACCACAGGGCGCCGAGTATTAGGTACCCACCTGATGAAACCGCCCCTGATAGCGCACGATCGATTCGCTGATCACGCGAGCCGCAACCTCACTCTTCTCCCACCCGACGATCTCGACTCGCCGTCCCTCGAGATCCTTATAGATATGGAAGAAATGCTCCACTTCCTTCAAATAATGCTGCGAAAGATCGGCAATGTCGAAGTACTCGTGGTAATACGGGTCGTTACTGGGGACGGCGATAATCTTGTCGTCCGGCTCCCCTCGGTCGAGCATCTTGAGCACGCCGAGCGGCCGGCAGTCGATCTGGCAACCCGGAAAGGTAGGCTCATTGATGCGAACGAGAATGTCCAGCGGATCGCCGTCCTCGTGCAGGGTGCGCGGAATGAATCCGTAGTCCCCGGGATAGTGCACGGAGGAATACAGAACCCGATCGAGTCGAATGAGCCCGGATTGCTTGTCCAACTCGTACTTGTTGCGGCTGCCACTGGGTATCTCGATGAGCGCGGTCACCAGCTCGGGAGGATGAATTCCCGCCGGCAGGTCGTGCCACGGGTTGATCACGTAGTGACTCGCTCCATCGTGCCCTTGTAGGACATCGGCTCCTCATCGACCCCAAAGTTACGACCTGCAAGCTCCGCGATCCTTTCCATTTCTCCAGCGGAGAGATCGGGTTTGTCCGATGCTTCGGCGAATTCCTTCAGCTGCTCCAAGTCGTAGATGTTGGGCAGCGCCGTCACGACGCGCGGCTCGGCCAGCAGCCATTTGAGCGCCGCCTGTCCCAGCGTCATCCGCGTGGTGAGGAAATCGAGAGTCCGTATCTTTTTTAGCCCGTTTGTGAGCCACGACCGCGGGCGGTGCCGCCGGTGGTCGGTTGGAGGGAACACCGTATTCTCGGTGTACTTCCCCTCGAGCATGCCCGACGCGTGGGTGACACGAATGTTGAACGCGCAATTGGGCGCGAGCTCTCTTGCCGCATCGATCATCGCGGTTCCCGGGTGCTGCTCGAGGATATTCCAGATCATCTGGATTGTCCCGATGTCGCTCTCCCGCTCGCAAAGCTCCACGGCTTCATAGAGCCAGCCGATTGCCGGGCCGAAAGCAGCGCCCCAAACTCCGATAAGACCTTCCCCCTGCATTTCGCGGAGGGATTCCCAGATCGACGCGTCGCGCACGTGCTCCATTTTGATGTTGTGGAGCTGCAGGACATCGATGTGGTCAGTCTCGAGGCGCTCCAGGCACTTGTCGAGAGCGAACCGCATGTAGTCGCGATCGAACTTCTGGGGCAGCTCGTTCTGCCCGCGCCGCGCTGTCTGGGCGGCGGGATCGTAGATGTCGTAGCCGATCTTCGTCGAGTAGACGACCTCGTCGCGTTTACCGCGGAAAGCTGCCGCGAGCTGCCTCTCGCCCCGGCCATTGCCGTAGGTGTCGGCGGTGTCGAAGAAGCTGACGCCATACCTATCGTGCGCAGCGCGCAGAAGCTCAACGGCTTCGTCGTCTGTCTTTTCCCCCCACCAGCCGGTGGAGAGCGTCCAGGTTCCGAATCCGATTTCGCTGACTTTGATGCCGGTTCCGGGAAACAGCCTATAGCGCATTTTCTGGTGTGTAATTGTCGGACGTACAAGTTAACCGCCCGTTTGGGACCGCGCCGCCCGCGCTCAAGAGAAGCGCTCAGGAGAAGCGCTAAGCGCCGCGCTTATTTGAGGCGCTTGATCCAGTCGGCGATCGCCGGAGTCAGTTCCGGAACTACGGGAATCGTGGGATCGGTGTACAATCGCGCCTGCGCCATGCGGTCGTCGCTCGCCGCCCTGAAGACGTGATTGGCGGCCGGAATGACGACGAGCTTCGCCGCCGGCTGAGCCGCTTGCAGCGCGCGCGCATCTGCTTCGCCAATCTGTAGGTCGTGCGCGCCTTGAACGATCAGCACGGGAACTTTGGCGCGGGCGATCTCAGTCGCCGGATCGTACTTGGCCCACGTCTGCATGAATCTTCGGTTCACCGGAAGAAGAAGAGGCTTCAATCCGGGGTGCACATCACCGGCATCTTCTCCGCGAAGATACCGCGCGGATGCTGAGTCCCATTTGACCAGCTCTTCGGGCGGCAGCTGCTTCGACAGCTGTTCGCGCAGCACCGCCATGATCGGGCGACCGGCCCCGGAGAGCATCACAATCCCGGCGGCGGGCGCACCGCGGTTGGCTGCCTGCAATACCAGCTCGGCGCCCTCGCTATGGCCAATGAGCACCAGCTTGGAGAACCGCTGGTCGGCGGCGAGCTTTCGCGCTCCCGCGATCACGTCGGCGATGAAGTCGTCGATCGAAGTCTGGGCGAGGTTGATCTTCTGAAGATTCTCGCCAAGGGCTCGCTTGTCGTAGCGAACGGACGCGATCCCGGCATCCGCCAGCTGCCAGGCGAGAATTGCGTAGAGGTTGGAGTTGTTCTGGGCGCGCAGCGGACCGGCGGAGTTTCCATTCCTGTCCGTGGGCCCCGAGCCCGCTACGATCAGCGCTACGGGCAACCGCGAGCTGTAGCTCGCCGGCATGGTGAGCGTTCCCGGCAGAGTCAACGTTCCGCTCTGAAACGCGAACGGCAATTCGATCACCGAGCGCGGCGGGACGGTGTCGATACGCCCAGCAACGGTGGCAGTCTGCGCTGCGACTGAGAAGGCCAGCGATGTGATCGAAAGAAGCGATACGCCGATGCGACGGAAGGAGTTCATGAGAAAGCCGGGTGTGAGGTGATTATCGAGGGACGCTGGCCGGGTTTTGCTCGCGCTTCCATTCGACGTACGAGTAGATCAGGACCGTTGCGGTACAAACCAGGACCACCGTAATGAGGACGACGTGTGCCCACTGTTGCATTGCGAGAGCAGCGAGCACGATTAGTATCCCCCCGGCGACGAATACCTGCCCGCCGACACGGTGAGTCTTTTCCCAGACGCGGTCACTCGAGAGCGTCCATGGCGTCCGGATCCCGACAAACCAGTTCGGCCGCGCACGCGGCAAAAGATTTCCAATCACGATGAGGAGAACACCGACCCCGACAGGAACGACTCGCTGCATTGCGACCGGATAGCCGAGCGCGGCCCGCAGTATGATGATGTGCATTCCCAACATGAAGAGCATTATCGAGACTATGATGCCCTCAAACGCCCCTCCGAACTTGGCGTAGTTGCTGCCGCGCGGATCGATTTTAGGAAGGATTTTCACGAGCGCCCACATTCCGAGAAGGAAGATGGGCAGGGCCCACGCGCCCCACATGCGATCGCTCCATCCGTTGGGCGTCGGCAGGTACCCGGACGGATGCGCCGAGAGCTCCCAGTGGGTGGGAATTCTCTCCGGAAGTCTCGGGTACACCACCGCCGATGCAATGAACGCGGCGGCGACGATGACCAATGGAATCCATTTACGCATTTGATCTCCGCGGGCGAAGCCACTTGATAAGGTGTTCGACGACGTCCTGAAACACGGTCGTATTCAGCTCGTACACGACGTGCTGGCCATTCCGCTCGGCCAGAATCAGCTCTGCGTCCTTCAGCACGCTGAGGTGCCGCGAGATGGTCGCCCAGCTGGTGCTGAACTTTTCGGCGATCTCACCCGAGGTGCGAGGTCCGGAGCGTAGAAGCTCCAGGATCTCCCGCCTGGTTGGATCGGAGAGGGCGCGGAAGACATCGTTATTCATAATAGTTAGTTAATTAGCCAAGCGTCTAATTATACCACGGTTGCGGAATTTCGTCAACTGGGATTTTCGGGGCCCGCAGATCAGAGCTGTCGAGCGGCTTCCGTCGCGAAATACGTGACGATGAAGTCGGCTCCGGCCCGGCGGATGCCGAGGAGTGATTCCATCATCACACGGTCCTTTTCGATCCACCCGCGGTCCGCTGCCGCGCAGATCATCGCGTATTCGCCGCTCACCTGGTACGCCGCGACTGGGTAGCCCGTCGCCGCCTTGACCCGTGAAACAATGTCGAGATAGGGGCCGGCCGGCTTCACCATCACCGCGTCCGCTCCCTCCTCGATGTCGGACAACACTTCGCGCAGCGCTTCCTCCGCGTTCCCCGGATCCATCTGGTAGCCGCGACGGTCGCCCGATTGCGGCGCGGATTCGGCCGCTTCACGGAATGGCCCATAGTAGGCCGACGCATATTTCGCCGCGTAGCTCAGAATCGAAACGCCCGAATGGCCTTTGTCGTCCAGCGCGGATCTGATTGCCTGCACTCTCCCGTCCATCATGTCGCTTGGCGCCACGACGTCCGCGCCGGAACGCGCGTGCGAGAGCGCGGCGCGCGACAATAGCTCGAGCGTCGCGTCGTTATCTACTTCTCCGTCCTTGAGGATCCCGCAGTGGCCGTGGTCTGTGTACTCGCACATGCACACGTCGGTGATCACGACCAGATCGGGGATCTCTTTCTTCAGCGCGCGCACCGCGTTCTGAACCGCTCCCTTGTCGTCCCAGGCCGACGAGCCGGTCGCGTCTTTTTTCTCGGGAACGCCGAACAGGATGATCCCGCCAACGCCTGCCTTCGCGGCCGCTTCGGCATCGCGCAGCATCTCGTCTACAGAGGTTTGGTTGACGCCCGGCATGGACCCTACGGCGCGGCGCAGGTTCTTGCCGTCGCGAACGAAAACTGGCAGCACGAGCTGCGCGGGCGCCAGATGCGTCTCGCGCACGAGGTTTCGAAGTGCGGCGGTGCGCCGCAGTCGACGCGGACGATATTGCGGAAAGCTCGACACTCTTATTCCGGTTGCGGTGCGGGAAGTTTGGACAATTGGCGGAGCTCCACCAGGAGACTCGATCCGCCTCGGGATCGAATTTCGGCGGCAAGCGCCTCGCCGGTTGACTCGGGGGCATGAGAATCCAGGACGCGCGATCCGCGCACTATGTGTCTCCCGCTCAAGTCAGCCAGCATACCGTATAATGTAGGCCGTCCCCCCGCCTCACTCACGAGCGCGCCGATAGGGACCTGACATCCACCCTCCAGTGCGGCGAGAAAGGCGCGCTCCGCGCGCGTCGCAATGGAGGTGGGCTCGTGATCGAGGGGTGACAGCAGCTCTCTCATCCGATCGTCGTCGCTTCTCACCTGTATTGCGATTGCTCCCTGTCCCGGCGCGGGAAGCCAATCCGGCGGCTCGAAGAACATCGTTATTCGCTGCTGCACCTCGAGCCGAATCAGCCCCGCCGCGGCGAGGATGGCGGCGTGGACCTTCCCCGTCTCGACCTTGCTCAGACGAGTAGGGACATTTCCGCGCAGCTCAACGACCTCGAGATCAGGTCTCTTCGCCATCAGCTGGGCCCGGCGGCGCAAGCTTGATGTACCGACTCTCGATCCCGCGGGCAGGTCTTCGAGATTCTCCGCGCCGGTTAGCCGATTCACTACCAGCACGTCACGCGGGTCTTCCCGCTCGAGGTGGGCCGCTATCTCGAGGCCGTCAGGAGACTCGGTCGGCAGATCCTTCAGCGAGTGAACCGCGCAGTCGATCTTTTTCTTCGAGAGAGCGACCTCCAGCTCGCGGGTGAACAAGCCCTTGGCGCCGATCTCCGTCAACGGCTGGTTCAGGTTCTTGTCACCGGTCGTCTTGAACGTGACGAGCTCGGATCTGATTCCACGAGCGAGAAGTGCGGCTTCCACGAGGCGCGCCTGCCGAAGAGCGAGCTCGGAAGCGCGTGTTCCGATGCGGATGACTTCCGGGTCCCGCTTCGATTTAGGCGCCACGAACTACCGCTGCGACGAGGCCCTCGATTGTCGACTCCTCCGCCTCGTGCTTCAGCTCGATTCCCGCCTCACGCAATGCCTCGGATGTCTGCGGGCCAATGGAAGCAGCCGGAACCCGGAGCGCGAGCTCGTCACCGATTGCGGCGACGTACGCCTTTACGGCCGAAGCCGATGTGAACGTGACGAGATCGACTTTGCCAGCCTCGATCGCGCGCGAAAGGCGTTTCGCGCCCTGCCCGTCAGGAATCGATCGGTAGGCTTCTATGATGGTGACTTCCGCCCCCATTTCCTTCAGTCCGTCCTGCAGTACATCGCGTGCCCCTTCGGCTGTCACGTAAAGCACGCTCGCCCCCGCCACGTCGCCCCGCTCACGCATCAAATCCAGCAAACCCTCGGCGACGAAGCGCTTTGGAATCAGATCGACCGTGATCCCGTGCTCGAGAAGTGCTCCGGCGGTAGCGGGCCCAACCGCGGCGATTGTCATTCCCGCCAGCGCGCGCGCATCGCGACCCGCACCCAGAAACTGCTCCCAGAAAATGGCAACGGCATTCTGACTGGTGAAAATCAGCCAGCTATAATCCGCGATATCGGCGATGGCCGAGCGCAGTGGAGAAAGATCGAGGCGCGCGATCTGAGTTGCCGGCATCTCGATGACATCGGCGCCGAGGTCGCGCAGCTTATCGCTCAGGAGTGGAGCTTGTTGTGTCGCGCGGGTAACGACGATTCGCTTTCCGAAGAGCGGTCGTTGCTCGAACCAGTTCAGCTCGTCGCGGAGAACCACCGACCACCCGATCACCGTTATCACCGGCGAGGTCAAATGCTGTTCTTCGGCTTTGGACGCGAGGGTGTCGAGCGTCGCCACCACCGTCCGTTGTCTGGGAAGGGTTCCCCACTGGATTGCCGCCGCCGGTATCTCGGCTGGCATCCCGCCCTCTATCAACGCGTCGGCGATATTGCGGAGAGTCTTCACTCCCATGTACAAAACGATTGTCCCGCCCGATTTGGCGAGAGCGGCCCAGTTCGTCTGCGTGCCGGGCTTGGCGGGATCTTCATGACCAGTAACAAAAGTTACGGAGGTCGCGATTCCCCGATGAGTGACCGGAATCCCCGCGTACGCCGGAGCGGCGATGCCGGCCGTGACCCCCGCAACGACCTCAAAGGCGATTGAGGCGTCGTTCAGGTCCTGCGCTTCTTCGCTGCCACGACCGAACACGAACGGATCGCCGCCCTTGAGACGAACGACGCGCTTGCCTTCACGCGCGAGCTTGATGAGGAGCGCGTTGATCTCTGTTTGGCTCACCGAGTCCTTGGCTCCGCCGCGTTTTCCGACGTAATACAGCTCGGGGAGGCCCGTTTCCCGCGCTCCGGGGGGAAGAAGTGCTGTATTGGCAAGCGCATCGTAAACGACTGCGTCGGCTGAGTCGATGAGCTGCTTCCCTCTTACCGTGATGAGACCCGGATCACCGGGACCTGCACCTACCAGAAAAACCTTTCCTTCACTCAAGACGCAGTCCTTCGGTTGGCCCGCTCGACGAGGCTCGATTCGCGGAGCGCGGCGTCGGTTCCGGAGGTACGAGCCCCACTTGCTGAGCCCACCGCGCGTACTCAACCGGCGAGATCTCGGATGGCTTTATCTCGCTACGCCCGCCCCAGAAGACGTTCGTGTAGAGGACGGGAATACCGGCTTCCTCGAGGTGATTGTCGATGGCCGCCTTGTGCGCGAGCACCAGATCTTTGTCCGTGCCGTGCGCGACGGCCATGATGTTCACGTTTCCGAACTCTGGTCCGCCCTCGCGCCAGTATGCGTGAGTGAGAATGTGGTGGCGGCCAACTTCCCGTCCCGCTTCGATCTCTCGGCTGGCAGGGACACGCCAGTGAAAGAGCGCATTGTATCTCGTGACGCGCTCACCAGTCGCGGACGGCTTGACGTGCTCCAGGAACGTGGAGAACCTTCCGATCACTCCTCTCGCGCTGAGAGACCGGGCGATGCGAATGAATTCCTCGAGCGGGAGTCCGGATTCCTCGGCGCGGCTGCGCCACGGATTGGGCGTGATCTCATCGGTGGCGAACTCGCGCTTGAGGGCCGTCAGGACCCGCCACTCGAGTGGAGACAGCTCGACTATGTTGGTATCGAGAACGCGGCCAGGCTCTTCACTTCGCGAGCCCACCTCGGTTCCACGCCGGCGCACGTGGCCGACGCCAAGCGTGAATAGCCTCTTCGCCGGCATTATCCGGTACGAGTCAGCGCCTGCCTCTGACGCCAGAAAATCACAGTGTCGCGTCATGGAAAATCCCTGCGGCACCTTGAGGGTCGTCCACAATCTGTACACCGAGCCTGTCGTCTCCGCGTCGGTCGAGCGGATCACCACGTGTCCCGAGAATGGATCGTCGTTCGCCATATAGCTGAAGGCCGAATCGAGCCTATCCGCTGGCACACGCCACGCCACCAACGCACCGGGCGCGAGATTGGTTGCCATCAACGTTTGCCTGATCCGGCGGATGACACCGGCCGACAGCATCGCGCGCAGGCGCTCGATCACCACTTCTTCTGTAAGCTCCGCGGAGAAAGCGATCTCGGCGAACGGCTCGTTTACGAAGCCGGAGATCCGATCCTCGGAGACCGCCAGGATGCGACCGTTCAACGGATCGGAGATTGACGAGGGAGTCCCCGGAGAAGACGTCAGATTCGCATCCACTATCCGACCCTCAGCCGCTTGCGTCGAACGTAGAGGCTGATCGCGTACAGGGCGTAAATGCAGAGCGCGACGGTGTAGGCAACGTGGTAGTATGAAGATGTCTCAGGCATGCTGCTTTGCGGCTTCCATGATAGTATCGCGCTCAACCGCGTAGTGATACCGTGATCGCACGAACGAGAAGTAAAGCAGCGTAAACGAGATCAGGGAAAGAAAGAGCGTGAGCAGCATCTCGCTCGGGAGCGACGGCGCGCTTGGCTTTCCGACGATCGGCATTGGATGCATGGTCGCGAAGAGATAAACGCTCAGATGGATGAACGGGATCAGGAGCGCGCCAAGAATTCCGAGCACCGCCGAGTACCGTGCGCGCAGCTCGGGCGAGTCTATCGCTCCGCGCAGGACGATGTATGAGACGTAGATGAACCACAGAAAAAGCGTGGACACGAGGCGGACGTCCCACCAGGCCCAGTACGTTCCCCAAACTGGCTTGGCCCACATTGGGCCTGTGATCAACACCACCGTCGTAAAGACTACACCGACTTCCGCCGAGCTCTCGGCGAAGCGGTCGAGCCGCGGATCACGAAGCCAGAGGAAGACGCCGCTCGCGATCGCGACGAGACCGAACGCGAGGAACGCCACCCACGCGGCGGGAACGTGAATATAGAAAATCTTTTGCGCGGCTCCCTGTTTGGCTTCCAGAGGCGTGAAAAACGCAGCGCGTATGACAGTCCCAACCACCGCCAGGGCAGCGACGGCTGGAAGCCAGGAGATCTTCATGAGGGTGTGCGGTGCATTTACGTGCATCCAATTTAACCGCGAAGTGTGCTTACCGGAGGGCAACTGCAACTGAACAGGTGCGAGGCGTCAGTAGCATAGTTGCCAGCTATTAGTTCACGACGCCCGGACTTGCCCAGGTGCATTCAGGGCCAAGGCAGTTGCTTGTGCTTGATCCAGGGGTAGAAAAGTCGGGGCGTAGTGAACTATCGAACTGGTATCTATGCTGCTGACAACTCGCACCCGTTCAGTTGCTTTTAATCCTCTACGGTAAACGGATATGCCAAGGTGCACGCGGCCACGAACACGATGTCGAAGGCAAGCAGCAGCTTGAGCCACGCTCCCGCTTCGATGACCGGACGGCCGCTCAATAGCTTCGACGTTGCCTGCGAAGCCGCGATCACGATCGGCACGAAAAACGGAAGCGCCAGCATCGGCAGCAGAAGCTCGGCGAGCCGGGTGTTGACGGCCATCGCGCTGAACAACGTTCCTACGGCAACCAGGCCAATTGCGGCGAGGATAGCGATCGCGATGAGTGGAGCAGCCACGTCGCCAAGCGGAAGATTGTAGAAAAGCGCCAGCGCGGGAATGGCGATCGCCTGCACCGCGCCGACGAAAATGAGATTCGCGATCGCCTTTCCGAGGAAGATCGCTTCCCTGCTCACCGGAGACGCCAGCAGTCCGTCTATGGCATGGTCCGCGGTCTCGACCCCGAACGAGCGATGCAGTCCAAGCAGGCCGGAAAAGGTGAAGATGACCCATAGCACTCCGGGTGCGAGATCGGTGGCGGCGACGGCCGTTGGATCCCACGCGTAGTAAAAAATCACAAGCCCCAGGAGCGCGAACACGAGAGCCGAGAGGAACGCGGAGCGCGTCCGGAACTCGATCGCGAGATCCTTGCGGGCGATGAGCCACGCTCCGAAGAGTATCTCAGCCACCGGCTGCCAGCGCCTCGCGGTAAATGGCTGCATAAGACTTGGCGTCGATGCGGCCGGCGGCATCGTAGCGCACGAATTTCCCGCGCTGCATGATCGCAGCGTGTGTCGCGAGCAAGAGTCCTTCGACGAGATTGTGCGTGACGACGATGATCGCGGTGCCGGCGGAGCGCAGCTCCTGGAGGAGGGCAGTAAGAGCGCGGGCACCGCTCTCGTCGAGCCCGCTGTACGGCTCGTCGGCCAGCACGAGCTGGGGGGAATGCACCATGGCCCGGGCTATCGATACGCGTTGCTGCATTCCTCGGCTCAGGGAACGGATCGACGCGTCAGCTCGTTCCAGCATCGACATGCGTTTCAGCGAGTCTTCGACGCGCGCCCTCGCATCGCGGATGCCGTACAGCCGTGCTGAGAATGAAACGTTTTCCCGCGCCGAGAGCGCCTCGTACAGCATGGTGTGATGGGAGATTAGGCCGACCCGAGACCGAGCCAACGGTCCGCCGGGAAGGGGGATACCGGATATTCGCGCGCTCCCGGACGTCGGCTTGAGGAGGCCGGCGAGCACGCGAAGAAGCGTCGTTTTCCCTGCCCCGTTCGGCCCGAAGAGCGCCAGGCACTCACCGGGTGCGAGCGAGAACGTGACGCCGGCCACGGCTTGTGTGGCGCCGAACTCGCGCGTGAGCTCCGCGACCTCGACGAGGGGCGGTGCACCGGTGGAGATTTTAGAGGACATTCGCCTAGAACTTGCCACTCTGGCGAGAGCAGCGCAAAACAGAGTATCCTTGCGACTCGTTCCGACTCAGCGCGTCCACCGACTCCGCTACGATGACTGACATCGATGTTCTACTGACGGAAAACCGGAAATTCGACCCGCCGCCCGAGTTCAGGCGGCAAGCCAACATTTCGTCGCCCGAGATCTACGAACAAGCTGCGCGCGAAGCCGAGAAATACTGGGCCGAACAGGCGCAGCAGCTGGAATGGATAAAGCCGTGGACCAAGGTTCTGGAGTGGAATCCTCCCTACGCGAAGTGGTTCGTCGGCGGAAAGCTCAACATCGCCGCCAACTGCATAGACCGGCACATACGTGGAGCGAACAGAAACAAAGCGGCGCTGATCTGGGAAGGCGAGCCCGGTGATCGGCGGACCCTCACCTATTGGGATCTCTACGTCGAGGTCTCGCGCTTCGCGAATGTTCTGAAAGGCCTCGGCGTAAAAAAGGGAGATCGAGTCGCGATCTATCTGCCGCTAATTCCGGAAGCGGCAATATCCATGTTGGCGTGCGCGCGGATTGGTGCGATTCACTCGGTTGTTTTTGGCGGCTTCTCCCCCGATTCGCTGCGCGACCGCATCAACGATGCGGAAGCAAGAGTCCTGATAACGGCCGACGCCGGATATCGTCGAGGGCAGATCGTACCCCTCAAGCGAAACTCCGACAAAGCATTGGAGGGCACGCCTTCGATACAGCACGTTGTCGTTGTACAGAGGCGCCCCGGCGCCTCGGGCGACGAAGCATTCGCCGAGATGGTGGAGGGCCGCGATCATTGGTGGCACAGGCTGATGAAAACGGCCGAGACAAGGTGTGATCCCGAGCCGATGGACGCAGAGGACGTGCTCTACATCCTGTACACTTCGGGCACTACTGGAAAACCGAAGGGCATCGTGCACACGACAGGCGGCTACCTGACGGGAGTCGCCGCGACCACGAGGATAGTTTTCGATTTGAAGGACGAAGACGTCTTCTGGTGCACCGCCGACATCGGCTGGGTGACCGGGCATTCCTATCTGGTCTATGGTCCCCTCGCCAATGGCGCGACCTGCGTGATGTACGAAGGCGCGCCGGACTGGCCCGAGCGCGATCGCTTCTGGGACATTTGCGAGCGACACGGCGTCACCATCCTTTACACGGCTCCTACTGCGATCCGCGCGTTCATGAAGTGGGGCGACGAATACCCGGCGAAGCACGATCTTTCGCGGCTCCGCCTCCTCGGGTCTGTCGGCGAGCCTATAAATCCCGAAGCGTGGATGTGGTATCGCGAGCACATAGGGGGCAATCGCTGTCCGATCGTCGACACGTGGTGGCAGACGGAGACGGGCGCGATCGTGATCTCCCCACTGCCGGGAATCACGCCGACGAAGCCTGGTAGCGCTACCAAAGTGCTACCTGGTTACAGTGCGGATCTCCTCGATTCGGAGGGAAAGCGAATTGAGGTGGGCGGAGGATTGTTGGCGCTCACCAAGCCGTGGCCGGCGATGCTGCGCACCATCTGGGGCGACGACGAGCGCTACGTTCAAACTTATTTCACCAAATGGCCGGGCCGGCCCGATTTGTATTTCCCCGGCGACGGCGCGAAGCGCGACAGTGATGGTTATTTCTGGATTCTGGGGCGCGTCGATGATGTTCTGAATGTCGCCGGGCATCGCATCGGGACGATGGAAGTTGAATCGGCTCTAGTCGAGCACCCAGCCGTGGCTGAAGCCGCAGTGGTGGGCAAGTCGCACGAGCTCAAAGGACAGGCGATTGCGGCGTTTGTGACTCTGCGTGACAAGACCAAACAGAGCCCTGCGCTGCGTGATGAGCTGCGCGAATTCGTGGCAAAAAAGATCGGCGCGCTCGCCCGTCCGGACGATATTCTATTCTCGGCGGATCTTCCAAAAACGCGCTCCGGAAAAATCATGCGCCGACTGCTGCGCGACATCGCCGAAGGGCGCGCGCTCGGTGACACGACGACGCTCGCAGATCCCAATGTGGTCGCGAGTCTGAGGGACGAGTACGAAGACAAGGAAGGTTGATTCCCTATCATGCCAGCAGGGCCTGGCCCACCCGCTTCATCCCCTTTCGGCATAATGCGTTAACCAGTGCACCCGAACAAACGCCGACGCATTTTGGCAATGGCCCAAAATGTCGAAACTCTCTCCAAAAAGCCGTTGCAGATGAGGTCTTTTCTCGTCTTATAAGGGAGTAGTACCCAACCGCTTTTGAAAGGGCCGGTCTCGCCTACTGTCACCGGCACCATCAAGACTTCCTGGAGAGAAACAAAAATGAAAGCGACCCGTTCACTTCTGGCCGCGATGGTGCTTGGAACTGCGATCGGCGCAAGCCAGGCCAGTGCGCAGTGCAGCAGCAACACAGGTAGCTGCAACACGACCAATACCGCATCGGTTACCGTTGGCGCGCTGGTCAAGCTCGCTATGAGCTCGGCGGCGACCACGTTGACTCCTCCGTCGGTAACTGACATTGAGTCCGCACTTTCCCTGGACGACGTAGGCCCGACGTTCACGATCAAGGCTAACCGCAGCTGGACCCTCAAGGTCAAGTCGCAGAACGCAGCAACCTTCACCTACTCTGGTTCAGACGCCGGTGTTAAGCCCATTAGCGAGCTGTCGTGGGCGACTTCCTCGGGCGGCACCTATTCGCCAATTACCGCGAGCGATGTGACTTTCGCTTCAGGCGCGAGTTCCAATAGCACCGCCGCGGCTGCGTTCTTTCGCACCAGCTGGGCTGGTGGATTCTCAGCAGCAAGCAACGCTCCGGGTACGTACACCCTGCCGATCGTCTTCACCCTGACGGCTCCGTAACTGTGAAAATCTCATGCTCTCGCTCGCCCGAAAGGGCGGGCGCAGAGCGTAGAGGGCGAGCTCGGGCAACCGTGCTCGCCTTTTGCGCTGTAGGGGTTCTGGTGGTTTCGCATCGCACCTCCGCGCAGCTGGTCGTGGATCCGCTCGAACTAACCATGGCCACCGCTGGCAACAACCGGGTTTCGGGCAGCTTCACGCTCTCGAACTCGTCGGATGCCGCGATCCAGGCGACGATCACGCGCCAAGATTGGGACCGCATCGAGAACGGCGACAATCGGTTCCTTCCCACCGGCAGCAGCGGCACGTCGTGCGGCGCCATGCTGAGCGCATCACCGCTTTCGATTCGTGTCGA
>DASYVU010000111.1:0-7052 GCA_035936715.1 Gemmatimonadaceae bacterium | reverse complement strand
GAGAGAAGCGTGAGCCAGCCGCTATAAGGCCCGATGTTGTCGCGCGCCGTGAACGGAACGTCCCACCCGCCGAAGAACAGCGTCGCCATCAAAGCGCTCGCCGTGACCATTCCGCCGTACTCGGCGATGAAAAAGAGCGAGAACTTCATTGCGCTGTATTCGGTGTGATATCCCGCGATGAGCTCCGATTCCGCTTCGGGGAGGTCGAAGGGAAGCCGGTTGGTTTCGGCGAAAGCGGATACCATGAATATGAAAAACGCCACCGTCAGATTCACCACGTTCCATCCACCCCACGCTTGCTGGTTGATGATGCTGTTGAGGCTGACGTTACCGGCCAGAAGGAGAACCGGAATCGTGGACATGCCCATCGAGATCTCGTAGGAGATCATCTGGGCGCTCGCGCGCAAACCGCCGAGCAATGCGTACTTGTTGTTCGACGACCACCCGGCGAGCACGATGCCGTACACACCGAGCGACGTGAGCGCGAGGATGAAGAGGAAGCCGACCGGAAGGTCCGCGACGACCATGTCGATCCTTCCCCATCGTGTCGGCAGCGGAGCGCCGAACGGAATGACGCACCACGCGGTGAGAGCGGGGATGAACGAAAGAATCGGCGCCAGCACAAAGAGCGGTCTGTTCACGCCCTCGGGCATCGTCTCTTCCTTCATGAAATTCTTTAGCCCATCCGCCGCCGGCTGAAGCCATCCCTTCCCAACTCTGTTGGGACCGTGGCGATCCTGAATCCAGGCCGAGATCTTCCTCTCCGCGAGCGTTAGCATCGCAATGCCGATCATATAGATCGTGAAGATGATTACCATCTTGAGAATCGTGGCGATGAAGAACACCCCCCCGCTTACCGGCGGGAGGTTGGGATCCGCGATCTGCAGCAGCGCAGGAATAAACCGAAACATGCTCACGCCGCACCCACCGCAATCGGAGCGTTGGTACCGGTCGCCGGAGCGTTGGCCAGTGGCAATCCTTTGAAGCCGATGGAATCGTAGCTGAGTCCCGCGAACGCTTTGTTCGAAGAAGCGAGACTGGCAAAGACTTCGGACGGAAGGAAGAAGTTGCTCTGCTTCCCCATTGCGCCGAGCAAGTCGCCCAGCACCAGCCAGCTTGGGCGCGTGTCGCCTGGAGCTTGTTTCGCCTGGGTGAACCGTTGCACCCGACCACGAAGGTTCGTGACAGTCCCCTCTTCCTCGGAGAAATTAGCGATCGGGAGCACCACCGACGCCTTGCTCGCGACTTCAGGAAGAACCGAGCTGATCACGATTACTTCGCTCGCGCGCGCAATCACCGCAGCGTCGATCCCTTCGAGATCCTCGCCCGCGACCAATAGCACATCTCCTTGCTTGAGCCCCGCGAGGAGGTCTCTCGTCTTGTTGAAGCCGAGCGCCTCTGCGCCGTACACGTTGGCAGCGCGCTCGCGGCGCAGTGCGAGATCCTTAACGCCAGGAAGCGGGGCCTCATCGCCCTCAGTGACGCGAAACGCTCCGCTCCCGCCCTCCATGATCTGGGTCAGTAGAAAAAGCGCCTCGTTGGACAACATTGGAGACGCAGCGACGAATACTTTCTTTCCATTCAGCGCGCGCGCAGCGGCGGTGATGGCGATCTCCCACGTCGTGGCCGCGAGAGCTCTGGCGCGACCAACCATCGGCTGTTCCACCCGATTCTTTTCATTCATCCAGCGGTAGTTGAGCCTACCCCAGTCGCACATGAAGAACGCATTCACATTCTCATTGGGACGGGGGCGCATGCGCACCAACTGATTCTCGCGCGTTTCCATGATCACATTGCAGCCCTGAGTGCAATTCGGGCATATCGAAGCGGTGCGATCCAGCTCCCACGCGCGTGCCTTGTTGAGGAAATCCTTGGACAACAACGCACCAACCGGGCATAGATCGACGACGTTGGAGGCCCATGGGTGCGTGAGATCCTTTCCTTCGAACTTTCCGATCAGGGCGCGGTCACCGCGCTCACTGACGTTGAGCATGGAATCGTGCGCGACATCGTCCATGAAGCGCACGCAACGCGTGCACAAAATGCAGCGATTCGGGACGTAGATCACGTCACCGCCAAAGTCCTCGGCCGGATTGAAGCGCTTGGGCTCGCGATAGCGTGAATCCTCGCGGCCTTCCTGATACGTGTAGTCCTGAAGCTCGCACTCGCCGGACTGATCGCAAATGGGGCAGTCCAGTGGGTGATTGATGAGCAGCATCTCGAGCACGCCCTTGCGCGCGTCGAGCGATTTGTCGGAATAGACGTGGACCACCTGCCCTTCCACGACGGTCGTCGCGCACGAGGGAGCCAGCTTGGGCGCCTTCTCGACTTCGACGAGGCACATGCGACATACACCGGCGACCGGCAGTCCGGGGTGATAGCAGTAGTGCGGAATCAGCACTCCCACAGTCTTCGCTGCCTCGAGAATCGTCGTTCCGTCGGGAACGCTTACCGCGCGTCCTTCGATCGTCAGGTTTACCATCTTGGTCTCAGCCATCAGGCAACCGCCGCAATCACAGGGTGAAACCGCCTGCCCTGGATCAGCGCCTCAAACTCATTGCGGAACTTCTGGATTCCGGAGACGACGGGAACCGCGCACGAGTCGCTTAGAACGCAGATCGTTTTCCCAGTCATCTGCTCAGCGATGTCAAGCAGGGTGTCGAGATCCTCAATAGTTCCCTGCCCGTCGCGAATGCGCTCCATGATCTTGGTTGTCCAGGCTGTGCCTTCGCGACATTGAGTGCACTGCGCGCAGCTCTCGTGGGCAAAGAAGCGGGCGATTCGCGCAATCACTGACACCATCGACTGTCCGTCGTCGATTACGATCACTCCGCCGGAGCCGAGCATCGAGCCCTGCGCTACGAACCCTTCGTAGTCCATCAAGGTGGCTTCAGCTTCTTCGAGCGTCTGAATGGGAACCGAAGCCCCGCCCGGAATCACAGCCTTGAACTTTCTCCCGTGCGGCGGACCACCACACAAGTCGTAAAGGAATTCCTTGAACGGAAATCCCATCACGACCTCGTAGGTCCCCGGACGCTGCACGTTTCCGCATACCGAGAACAGTTTGGTTCCGGTGCTCTTGGGATTCGACAGCGACATCTTCTTGTACCAATCAGCGCCATTCATGAGAATGGGCGCGGCCGCGATCAGCGTCTCGACATTATTGATGGTGGTCGGCATGCCGAACACGCCGGACACTGCCGGGAACGGAGGCTTGATCCGCGGATTTCCGCGGCGGCCTTCGAGCGAGTTCATCAGCGCGGTCTCTTCGCCGCAGATGTACGCGCCGGCTCCTTTGTGCACGTGCACGTCGATCCGTTTGCCGGTCCCCATCGCGTTCTTGCCGAGTATCCCCGCCGCGTACGCTTCCTTGACCGCCTGCTCCATCCAATAGAGCGGCTCGGTGAACTCGCCCCGGATGTAGACGTACGCCGTCTCCGCACCGATTGCATAGGCGCCGATCGCGCAGCCTTCGACGAGAGCGTGCGGCGTCCACCGCATCAGCTCACGATCCTTGAAGGTGCCCGGCTCGGATTCGTCCGCGTTGCAACAGAGGTAGTGTGGCTTTCCATCGCCGGGCTTCATGAACGACCACTTTATGCCGGTGGGGAAACCAGCGCCGCCGCGGCCGCGCAAGCCGGATTCCTTCACCACGTTTACGATGTCGGCCGGCGCCATTCCCAGCGCCTTCTCGAGCGCCTTGTAGCCGCCGCGCTTTCTCCATCCCTCGAGCGACCGTGCTTCTGCGTCGCCGAAGTAGCGAGATAGAACCGGTGTTTCTCTCTGATGCGGCTGGTTCGGATAGCCCATTATGCCAGTCGTGCGAGTAGGTCCGGAACCTTCTCCGGCGTTACTGATTCGATGAACTCCTCATTCACCATCACCGGAGTGGCAAATCCGCAGGCTCCGAGACACTCGACCTCGATGACTGTGAAGCGGCCGTCGGGCGAAGTGACCCCAAGCTCTCCAGTATTCGTGTGACGGAGAAACGCCTTCACGACATCTTCCGCGCCGCAGATTCCGCACGGCGACGTGGTGCACACCTGAATGAAATATTTTCCGACCGGATGCTGGTGGTACATGGTGTAGAACGTCACCACGCCTTTGACGTATGCCGGCGTGAGCTCGAGAAGATCCGCCACCTCCACCATTCCCTCTTCGCTCACCCAGCCGCGCTCGCGCTGGACAATCCAAAGGGCAGGAAGGAGTGTTGCCATCTTGGTCGGATAGCGGGCGAGCAGCTCGTCGAGCTGACGCTTCACATCGCCGGTGAACACCGGCACATAAGGATCGTGCGCGGCGCGATCGTGTGACGCGTAATCCGGCGATTCCAACCCGCCTACGAGATCAGGTGTCAACGATCGATCTCCCCCATGACGATGTCTATGCTGGCGTTGATGGCAATAACGTCTGAAAGCAGATGTCCCTCTACCATCTTCGGGATCGCGGCGAGGTTCACGAACGATGGTGGGCGAATCCGCCAGCGAACGGGCTTGGCGGTGCCATCGGATACCATATAGTAGCCCTTCTCTCCCTTCGGGCTCTCGACGGCGACATAGGACTCGCCAATCGGCGGACGAGGGCCTTCCATAACGACCTTGAAGTGGTGGATCATCGACTCCATCTCACTCGTCGCTTTCGACTTGGGCGGCAGGATGATGCGCGGATCGTCAATGTTCACTGGACCATCGGGTAACCGGTCCGCTGCCTGTTGCAGAATGCGCACCGACTGACGAAGCTCCTCGAATCTCACCAGGTATCGATCGTACACATCCCCATTCGTCCCGACCGGCACTTCGAAGTCGTACGTCTCGTAATCCAGGTAAGGAAAGTCCTTCCGCACGTCGTAGTCGACACCGGACGCGCGAAGCATCGGTCCTGAGAGACCCCAGTTTATCGCCTCGTCGGGCGTCATCACGCCGAGCCCGACGGTACGCCCCACCCAGATCGCATTCCTCGTTAACACGCGATCGATCTCGTCGAGCGTCTGCGGGAAGGTGCGGGTGAATTGGCGAAGACCGTCCATCCATCCGCTTGGAATGTCGGCTGCCATTCCGCCGACTCTGGTCGCCGAGGTGGTGAGGCGCGCGCCAACCCATTTCTCGATGAGCCGGTAAATCTCTTCACGGCGCTGGAACGCCCAGAGGAACGGCGTGAACGCGCCGATGTCGATGCAGAACGTGCCGAGCCACACGAGGTGCGACATGATTCGCGACAGCTCGGAAGCGATTACGCGTAGAACCTTGCACCGCTCCGTGATCTCGATTCCGAAAAGCCGCTCCGCGCCCAGCGCAAAAGCGACGTTGTTGCCGATCGAGTTGAGGTAGTCCTCGCGATCGGTCCAGCAGATTATCTGGTTGTACTGACGGTACTCACCCATCTTCTCGAAACCACAGTGCAGGTAGCCGATGTGCGGGATGCAGCGGACTACAGTCTCCCCATCCAGCTCGAGCACGAGGCGGAGAACTCCGTGCGTCGCCGGGTGTTGCGGGCCGAGGTTGATGAGCATGTGCTCGCCTTCGAGATCTGGCTCGACGCTCGGCGGCGCCTCGACGGCGACCGCGGTTCCGCCGTCGTTGGTCACGAGCGGAACGCGCTGCGGCCGGCCCTGTGGGTCGAGGCCGGAGGTCGAGAGCTCAACTTCGATCGTGCGCTTGGACATCTACTCGCCCGTCCTCTCGCCCTTGTTCAGCCTCTGGCGCATATCCTCTGGCAGCTCGGCGAACGCGTCGGCAATGGTGAGCTCCTCCATCGAGTAACGCGCCTCAGGATTTTGGGCGAGCGCCTGACGCAGCTGCTCTGACCGGCTGAAGCGTCCGCGCAAAGGAAAATCCTTACGAAGAGGATATCCTTCCTTGTAGGATTCCCACATCAGGAGTCGACGCAGGTCGGGATGCCCTCTAAAGCGAATTCCGAACATGTCGTAGCACTCGCGCTCCAGCCAATCCGCTGCACGGTAGATGTCGTACACGCTGTCGATCTCGAGCGACGTCCCCTTGGGCAGCTGCGCCTTGATGCGGAGAAAACGGCGGAATGGAAGCGACCGGAGGTGCCAGACTACCTCTATCGGGACGTCGGCGTCACGATATTCCACCGCGGTGACGTCGCTCAGAAAATCGTACTGCTGCGATTGATCGTCGTGCAGCCAACGAATCACCTGCTTGACCGACGCCGGATCCACATAGACGACCGTCTCCCCCCAGATCACTTCCACGCGCTTGATGGCGGAGGAGAATTGTTGCTGGAGCGCCGCCGCCGACCGATTCGCCGGCTCCTTCCGATGCGAGACGTTCTTCTGCGTAGCGGGATGGCTGTCCGACGCGAGCGCCCCGGTGCGAACGACCTCGAATCGGGTCACTGGGCCGACCTGGTCTGGTTCACTGAGTTGCCGAACGGCTCGCCGAGCTCGTCGATCACCGAAGGCGGAATGTAGAGCTGACTCGAAGGATCGGGCTCCATTTCGTCGCGAGTCCCCTTATCGGCGGCGCGCTCGTTCTTGACTTTCTCCTGGAGCATGCGAATGCCGTAGATGAGCCCTTCCGGGCGAGGCGGACAGCCCGGAACGTAAACGTCGACTGGAATGATCGTGTCGATTCCCTGCACTACTGCGTAGTTGTCGAACATTCCGCCGGTGGAAGCGCACGCACCCATGGAGATGCACCACTTGGGCTGCGGCATCTGCTGCCAGATACGGCGAATGATCGGCGCAAGCTTGAACGGAACGCGGCCGGCGCAGATGAGCACGTCGGCTTGCCGCGGCGAGAAGCTCATCCGCTCCATGCCAAAACGCGCGAGGTCGAAATCGCTCGCGGCGGTGGCCATGAACTCGATCGCGCAGCAGGCCGTGCCGAAGGGCATGGGCCACAGTGAGTTGGCGCGCGCCCAGTTCACGAGGAAGTCCAGGCGGGTCATGGCCCAGCCTTCCTGCGACTCCGGGCTGTAGGAGACCGTGCGGTGGTCGGCGGGCGCGGTCAATCCCATTGTAGTGCTCCCTTCTTCCAGACGTAGATGAAGCCAACGAGAAGAATCAGCATGAACACGAGCATCTCGCT
>DASYVU010000110.1:0-15517 GCA_035936715.1 Gemmatimonadaceae bacterium | reverse complement strand
CCGGACAGGAAAGCGCGGGTAACCCCGGCAACCTCACCCACAAGCTGTTTTCACCGCGTCCCGGGTACATCGCCGCCGTCGCTGCTTCTGACTCTGATTGGCGGCTGTACACCTGTGCGGTGAAACATTAGCCGAAAAGCTGAAGACGCTCACCCTGAGGCCGGTGGCACCCGCCGAGATCCGCCTGCTTTTGCCGCGTGCAGATTTGCGTTCGCCGTGTACCGGCCCCTTATTTACCGATTCCTGCCCGCGTCGCCCTACGCCGGCCGCTCAGCGTCGGCGGTTCCAGTTTGAGGAGGTAGAATGCGAAAGATTTCTTGTTTGTTTGGTGTTCTGATTCTGTCGATCGGCCTAACGTCGTGCGGCGGGGGCGGTGACAGCACGGTCACCCCGCCCCCTCCGCCGCCACCGCCGCCACCACCGCCCGTGTGTGCTACCAACACGTTCTGCATGGGATCGGCATCTTTTGTAACCGCCGCTGCGACTGTGCAGCCCGTTAGCCTGACGGTCGCGGTCAGCACCGCCGTGACCTGGACCAATGATTCCGGGATCCAGCACAACGTGATCTTCGACGATCCGTCCTCAGCTCTCGCGGTTGGAACCGGTGGTTCGGGCGATATTCCGCTTCATACAAGCGGTTCCAACCAACGTCAGTTCGCGACCACCGGTAACCATCCTTTCCACTGCTCGATCCACGGAACGACCATGACGGGTATGCGTGGCGTCGTCGTTGTCCAATAGACACTATCCCGAGCTAGTAGAAAGAAACCCCGTCCAGAGTTTTCGGCGCTGTGATGCCGAGCGCCGCCAAGGCGCTCGGCATCACATCCACTGTGCGCCGCGGCGTGAGTGATGGCGGGCGGTTGAGGAGGAGCGGCACCAGCATGTGCTCGCGGTGCAGCGCTCCATGCGACGACACGTGGGGAATCGGCTCGTACTTCGCGCGATAGTCCCAGTCTCTCGCGGCTGAAAGAATGATGTCTCCGCTGCGAGGCGAGGCGGCCAGGTGCGCGATCTGCACCAGCGCATCGGGATAGTCACTCTCGATTGTCGCGTCGTATGCGCCGCGATCGTCCAGAGATTCCTGCTTTCCGATGTCGAGCGGATCTCCGCTCTCGGGCGTGTAGGAATAGACGGACTCTCTCCAGACCAGGCGTGCCATCCCGCGGCTCCGCGAGTGCACCTCGCACGATGATGAGCTCGTCGGGAGGATCATCAGGTCGACGGACTCGCGAGAGAGCACACTCGCCGCGAGCTCGTGCCACTTCTCTCCGAGGGCGGGCCACCACGGTCGCACTTTCTGCTCGAGATTCAGATACAAATGCGCCATCGCGTTCCCGCTGACCATCACCGCGATGTCGGCAGAGGCGTTGAAAGCCCACGGATGCGCCAGCGTCGTATATCCCCAGCCCGCAAGAAGACCTGTAAGATCCTCGTGGTCGCGCACCGGCGAATGACCGTGATCGCTCCCCACCCAGAGTTGCATTTTTTTCCACCTGCCGTCCCGCTCGGCGTCGGAGCGGATCTGCGCGACGGTGTCGTCGACAATCCGCATCGCCTCCGCCACGATCGGCGCGTCCTGGCCGGCTGCGTGTGACGTCTTGTCTATTCCGGTGAATGCTACGAACGCGAACTTCATTCGCCGGGTGCGCAAGCGCCGGGCGACTTCCTCCCCGACGCTGCGATCGATAGCGAGCCAGCCCGCTACGTCTCCGCGAAAATGCGTGGCGGCCGCGCGTGCGATGAAGGCAGCGCTTCGTCCGATTCTCTCGCGGCGCCGCAATCCGCGCGCGATCACACTCAGGGCACCCATGCTCGGCTTGGCGAGCTCGAAGATGGTCGGAGACGCTTTGTCGATGTCCCGGTCCACGAATCGCATCTCCGCGCCGACATAGCTGCGTGAATGTCCGGAGAGTCGCGCGACACGCCGAGAGCGGTCGTACCAGCGAAGTCCGGGCAACCCAACGCTACCCGGATATCTTCCCATGATGAATGGCGCGTACGCCGGCCCGGTCACGGAGGGGAACGCCGAAGTAATCGTGGAGAGCGACCCTTCGTCTCTCAGAGCTGCGAGTGCCGGCAGCTGACCGTTGTCGATGGAGCGAGCGAGCACATCGGATCGCACTCCATCCGCTATGATCATCACGACCTGCGCAGCATCACCTGGCGGGCTTCCTGCAGACGCACGCAACTTTAGTTTTCGAATGAAGAGAGCCGGCAGGATCGTTTTCTGTCGGCGTCCGAATTACCGTTCGCCGAAGCCCGCGACAGCGGCCAACAATGAAGAAGAAAGAAGATAAATCGAAAGCTTTGCCGGTGAATCCTTTAGGAAGGAAGCTCACGCGTGCGCGCACCGCCGGCGGAAAGAAGCTCAATCCTGAAGTGATGGCTTCGGCGGAGCAGCAAGCTCTCCAGGGACTGAAGGAGCGCACCGAAGAAGGGCATCTCAAGGCGGGCAGAACGCCGCCTTCGCAGGGTGAAGGCAGAAGGTCGGGTGCCACCCGCACGGTGGACGACGCGATCCGCGACGTGAGTCCGGTCACCGAAGACGAAAAGCTGCTGCAGCAGACGGGGCCGCGAATCGACTTCACTCGAACCGACCCGTGGCGAGTGCTCCGCATCATGGGAGAGTTCATCGAGGGATTCGATACTCTCGCTCCGATCGAAAAAGCCGTCACGATATTCGGCTCGGCTCGCATCGGACCGGATGATCCACACTACGATGCAGCAGAGGAAACGGCGCGCCTTCTTGCCGAAGCCGGCTTTGCGATCATTACCGGCGCGGGTCCCGGCATCATGGAAGCGGCAAACAAGGGCGCGCAGGCAGGTGGCGGCCGGTCGATCGGCTGCAACATCGAGCTTCCGTTCGAGCAGGGTGCCAATCCGTACGTCGATACGCTGGTGAACTTCAAGTATTTCTTCGTCCGGAAGACGATGTTCATCAAGTACTCCGTTGCGTTCATCATCTTTCCCGGCGGATTTGGCACGCTCGACGAGTTGTTCGAGGCCCTCACACTCATTCAAACGGGGAAGATCTATCGATTTCCAGTCATCCTCTTTGGGCGCTACTACTGGGCTGGTTTGTTGCGCTGGCTACAGGCGCGGGTGCTCAGCGAAGGAAAAATCTCGGAGGGCGATCTCGATCTCATGCTCGTGACGGATGATCCCGCCGAGGCGGTGCAGGCAATAGTCAGCGCCTACAGATCACTCGGCAAGACTGCTGGAGAACAGATCGAGGATATGGTCACCAGCCAACGAGATGCCAAAAAACACTAAGGGCAACGGCGACGCGGCGGGCCGCGACCGTGGTGGCTTCAAGTCATCACGCCATGGAAAATCATCGGCTGCCGGACCGAAGGCGCAGCAGAAGCTCGCCGCGGAAGATCGTGAGAAGCGCGGTGCGCAGCACACGGCACACGAGTCGAGCCGGTTCCTCAAGGGACAGCGCATCGATCCACGCCGAATCGATGGAAAGGAGACTGTAGCGGATCTCATCGAAGGCACCTACCTCGCCTACAACGCAGCGCGTCTTCGTGAAGCCTGCCAGCTCTTCACCGGGAAAATGCTCAGCCCGGATGTCACAGTCGGCCTGTCGATCACGGGCGCGCTCACGCCGGCTGGGCTCGGCATGTCGGCGCTCATTCCGCTCATCGAGGCGGGGTTCGTGGACTGGATCATCTCCACCGGCGCGAATCTCTATCACGACACGCACTTCGGTCTGGGGCTCGCGATGCATCGCGGCAACCCGCAGGAGTCGGATGTCATCCTCAGGGAGGAAGGGGTCGTCCGCATCTACGACATCTTCTTCGACTACGACGTTCTTCTGTCGACCGATGCTTTCTTCCGGAAGATCATCACCGGCAAGGAATTCCAGCGGGCGATGTCGAGCGCCGAGTTCCACAATCTGTGCGGCAAATACGTTCGCGAGCGCGAAAAGGGGCTCGGCATCGGCCAGAAGTCGTTGCTTTCTGCGGCGTATGCCTCCGGCGTCCCGATCTATACATCTTCCCCCGGCGACAGCTCGATCGGAATGAACATCGCCGCGCTCGCACTTGACGGGAACAAGCTTGTTCTAGATCCCAACCAGGATGTGAACGAGACGGCGTCCATTGTGCTGGACGCGAAGCGCGGTGGAGGAAAGAGCGGCGTCATGATACTCGGCGGCGGCAGTCCGAAGAACTTCATGCTTCAGACCGAACCGCAGATTCAGGAAGTCCTCGGCATCGACGAGAAAGGGCACGATTACTTCCTCCAGATTACCGATGCGCGCCCTGACACCGGAGGGCTTTCTGGCGCGACACCAGCGGAGGCGGTAAGCTGGGGCAAGATCGATCCGGATCGTCTGCCCGATGCGGTGGTGTGCTATCTCGATTCGACTGTTGCCTTGCCGCTGCTGACTTCGTACGCATTCGCGCGCCACGAAGCGCGGCCGCTCAAGCGATTGTTCGATCGCCGCGAAGCGATGATGAAACGATTGCGGGATGAGTACGAGAAATCCTCCGCAGCGCCGGCGACGATCGACCACACGGACTCCAAGCTCCCGCAGCATCGGTAGCGATTGCCTCTCCGGGCATGACTGCCTAGCTTGGAGGTGCGGCGCCCGGCCGGTCATTCGGTCGGGCGTTCGGTTTTTTGCCCACGCCAGCGCGTCTCCGTAAAGGCTCAGGTCGCATGATCGAAATACTCAAAAAAAAGCTGGGGGAAGAGGCCGAGCGTCTTCAGCACGAGCTGAGCATCACGCTGCCGCAGGAGATTCGCCGCGCAGTCGAGATGGGCGATCTGCGCGAGAACAGCGAGTACAAAGCCGCGCTCGAGCGTCAGCAGTTTGTGCAGGCGAGACTCGGCCAGCTGCGCCAGCGCCTGAGCAAGCTCTCGCAGATCGATGTCTCGCAGATCCCCGCCGACAAGGTCGGTCTTGGCTCGCAGGTCGTGGTACAGGACGAGAAAACGGGCGAGCGCGAGAGCTACAGTCTGGTGTTTGGAGACTCGGTAGAATTCGAGGAGGGCCACGTCAGCATGTCATCGCCCATTGGCAAAACGCTCGTCGGAAGAAGCGTTGGAGAGACCGTGGTGCTCAAGCTTCCCGCGATGACGCGTCGTCTCAAGATCATCGAGCTCAAGACCATCCACGACGCGGCGTAACGCAGTCCCACACTATCTGTTAGCGATTCACGCTGTCTGGCGATGCTCTCGCCGACGCCTGGTAGTAGTCTGCCGCAAACGTCCGGAAAATGCTTGAGACGGGCTGTGCGCTCCAATATTGTCCATGTAGTAGCATCGTTAATGCGGATATCACTGGACGGAGACGAGAATGTTGAAGCAGGTTTGTACAACGGTCGCAGTCGCGTGCCTATTTGGATGTGGCGGAAGTGGCGGATACAGCACGAATCCCCCGCCTTCTGGCGTGAATACTCCTACACCCTCCAATGGAGTTTCAGTCATCAATAACGCGTTCACCCCCGCCTCCAAAACCGTGCCGGCCGGGACAGCGGTAGTGTGGGCGTGGAACAGCTGCAGCGGAGACATATACACCGGGCAGACGTGCGTATCCCACAACATAGTCTTCGATGACGGCGTCACGTCGGGTCTTCAGGATCAGGGGACATACAGCCGGACGTTCACAGTTGCCGGGCCGTACCCCTATCACTGCGCCATTCACCCCACGGTGATGTCGGGAAGTATCACCGTTCAGTAGGTCAGGTCCGGGGGCTATCGCCGCACACCCGTCCGGCTCCCCGACGCTTTTCCGGTTGATATCTCGAAATGGCACCGCGGGCGTCCGGAGCGATCACATCGCTCTGCGACGTCCGCGTCGACCACTTCCGCCACCAGCGCCGTGACCGCCGCACAAATGCAGTGGTCGACCTCCACAGCGCGCGAGAGGGGACAGGCGCGGCCGATGATGTGGAAGGTGCTCCCTGTTTTTTCGACTGTGGTTACGCCGCCGAGCGCGTTCAGGAGCTCGGAGGCGCCGGTAACTCGATGCGGAAGGGAGCGCGAGGAAATGGGGACCCCTTTAGCGAGTCGCCTTCCGACGCGCTTGAGGAACGCGACCAGCTGAATGGTCGACATGGTCTCGCGGAGCTCAGCTACACAGGCGGCGAGCACCGGCGCGTAGGCGCGAGAGAACGACTCTTCCGCGTCGGGAGTGAGCGTGTAGAGGTCTGCCGGCTTTCCCGCGCCCTGTTTTCTCAGGACTCCCTCTTTCCTGACAGTGCCTGAAGCCTCGAGGCTCGAGATGTGAAAGCGGACGGCGTTGTCAGTGAGTGCGAGACGCGCGGCCAGATCGTCGACGGTCCACTTTCCCTCGCGCAGGAGCGTCAACAAGCGCCCCCGCGTGGCTTCCTGCGGTGACGAGTCCCGTCGGGTGGTGTCAGTCATCTGCCCCCAGTTTAGCGCCGTCCCCGGAATAAGTCAAAGAAAACATTGACTTAATATCCAGGGCCCGATATCCTCCGAAGCACAACGGCTCTCTCATCATCGTGTCCAACTGGAGGTTTTCGTAATGCACCTGCACACCCGGATTCTCAGCGTTGCATCCATGACGGCTCTCATTGTTGCGTTTATGCACCCAAAGAGCGCGCTCGCACAGGCAGCTGCGTCGAAGCTGGACGATCCTACCATCGTGGCGATCTTCGATGCTGCCAACACCTATGACATGGAAACCGGCTCTCTCGCAGTCAGGAAGGGTCACTCCAGGGCAGTCCGCGATTTTGGCGGAATGCTCGTGCGCGATCATCGGGACGTCAGAGCGCAGGGTCGGGCGCTGGCGAAGTCATTGCATGTGACTCCCACGCCGCCCAAGGATTTCGCGTTGGCAAAGGCGCACTTTTCAGCAATGAGATCACTTCGGGCCGCGAAGGGCAAGAAATTCGATCGCGCGTTCCTCCAGCACGAGGTCGACTACCATAACGCTGTCATCGACGCGGTTACGAAGACCCTCCTGCCCGCCACCCAGAATGCCCAGGTCAAGGACCTCGAGACGAAGGTCGCGCCGGCATTCGTCGCCCACCGTGACCGCGCCCAAAGCCTTCTCGACGGGATGAAGTGAGCGGACACTCCGACGAGTTGACTGGTCCCGACCTCGAAAAAGGGGTCGAGGCCAGCAGCGTTGGCGCAGGTAAAATGATCGCCGGTCACGCGTTCGGAGAGACGGTGCTTCTCGCTCACGTCGAGCCGAACTGGTTCGCGATCGGCGCGAAATGTACGCACTACGGTGCTCCCCTCGCCGAGGGTGTTCTTGTTGGGGAGACCATTCGCTGTCCCTGGCATCACGCCTGTTTCGAGTTGCGGAACGGGGCAGCTTCCCACGCACCGGCTTTGAACGACCTCCCTTGTTACGACGTCTTGCTCGAGAACGACATCGTGCGCGTTACACGAAAACGTACGGGTGGTCACTTGCACGGGAGTGGTCGCCGGCCTCGCGGGTCGAGGGCCCCCGAGAAGGTAATGGTCGAGCCCAACCCGATAACCGGACCGAGCTGCGTCTTGATCATTGGCGCAGGTGCAGCGGGAAATGCCTGCGCCGAAATGTTGCGGCGCGAAGGTTACCGGGGCCCAGTTACGCTCGTTGACGGCGATCGGGATGCTCCTTACGACAGGCCCAACCTCTCCAAGGACTTCCTTGCTGGCACCGCTCCGGAGGATTGGCTCCCTCTCCACCCGAAAGAATTCTTCGAGACGCAGGGGCTGGAAATCCTTTCGGGAGTGACCGCGCAGAACATCGATGCCAAAGCCAGGACTGTTCGGCTGAGTGATGGAAGTAGTCGCTCGTACGAAGCGCTTCTGATTGCGACGGGCGCGACGCCGATCCATCTCGACGTGCCTGGTGGGGACCGGGTTTCCTATCTGCGCACTCTGGGAGACTGCCGCAGCATCATCGATAAGGCGGGTAACGCAAAAAGCGTTGTGGTCATCGGCGGCAGTTTCATCGGACTCGAAGTAGCAGCCTCGCTCGTAGCACGCGGCCTGCAGGTCCACGTCGTTGCGCCAGAAAAACTTCCACTCGAGCGAGTACTCGGCACCGAGCTTGGCACTCTGATCCGAGACCTGCACCAGCGGCAGGGCGTGGCGTTTCACCTTGGCCGTACAGCCAAAGCCGTCGACGCAAAGGCAGTCGTTCTCGATGATGGAACCCGCATCGAGGCGGATCTGGTCATAGCGGGCATCGGTGTGCGCCCGAATCTGGATCTGGCAGAGTCTGCTGGAATCCTAGTCGATAATGGCATCGCTGTGAACGAGTTTCTCGAGACCAGTATAAGTGGGATATTCGCCGCCGGCGACGTAGCGCGCTGGCCCGATGCGTACTCCGATGCGCGCCTTCGCGTCGAGCACTGGGTGGTCGCTGAGCGTCAGGGACAGGTGGTCGCGCGTAACATGCTCGGCTATCGCGACCGATTCGATGACATCCCCTTCTTCTGGAGCGCTCACTACGACAAAGTGTCCATTCACTACACGGGTCATGTCGAACGTTGGGATGAAACGAAAATCGATGGCGATGTGATGAAGATGGATTGTGCCGTCTCGTACATGGTCGGAGGGCAGCGGCGAGCCATGGCCACAATCAACCGCGACCACCAGAACCTGGAAAACGAGGTGGCGATGGAGAATGAGTTGCTGTTGAAGCCGCCACCGCCCGTGACAATTCAAGCGGCAGAGGGCTGATCGCGTGGCGACACAACAATATTAGCCGACTCGATTCCTTAGGAAATTGCGAACATGCGCTCGACGTCCCGCTCATACTCCCGGACTCGAGCGCTTTTTGTCTCCTCGGTCCAGCCCAGTAGCGGCGCGACGATCCGAGCCACGCGCGGTGCGACGCTCAATCCGTGATCCCGCGTCTCGAAGGCGAGGTGGGTGCGCCGGATCAGCAAGTCGGACAGCGTTTGCGCCATCTCCGCCTTCACGCCGTAGACCAGATGGGCGGCAGTGTAGGCAAGCCCCTCCACCAACGGCGTGGAAAGGGTCTCGTCTTCGCGCTGGAGCCGAGCGATGTCATTCGCGCGATCTGCCCCTGGAAGCTCGGTCGAGTCGGTAGGAGCGCGTTGGCGTTCCTGACCCAGTGATCTCTGGACGAGATCGACTATCTCCGCCGCCATCGATCTGTACGTCGTGAGCTTTCCGCCGCTGACGCGTATGACGCCCGAGCTGCCGGTAACGATGCTGTGCTCACGAGATACGGCGCTGGGATTGGTCGCCGACCCGCTCGCCAGCGGACGAATGCCGGCCCACGCGCTCACTACATCATCGCGCGTCAACTGCGCGCGCGGAAAATAGGAGTTCGCCGATCGTAGCAGGTAATCGACATCGTCGAGCGACGCGTGGACCGTCTCGGGAGATTCGTTCGTCCAGGTGTCCGTGGTGCCGATGATTGTCTGCGGGCCCGCGGGCAGGCAGAATATCACCCGCCCATCGATGGGGGAAATGAGGGTAAGCGCATCGTGATTGCCAACTCGCTCCCTGGCCAACGAGATATGGACTCCCTTGCTTCCGCGACGACGATGCGTGCGCTCGTCCGTGATGAAGGCGTTCTCCCACACCCCTGTCGCGTTCACGATGACGTGGGCTCGCACTCCGTACGCTTCGCCGGCGAGCCGGGGCTTCACGATCGCGCCTATCGACTTTCCGTTTTCCCTGAGAAGCTCGGTCACGCGAGTGTGGCTCGCGACCGTCGCCCCATTCTCTCGCGCTGAGAGAGCATTCACTACCGTCAGACGCGCATCGTCGGTGCATGCGTCATAGTACACCGCGCCGCCGGTCAGACCTGCGCCCTCGAGGGCAGGCTCGCGCGCGATCGTCTCCGCGGCGTTTAGCGTGAAGTGTCGGCGCGACCGTCCCGCCGTCATGAGCTGGTATACGAGGAGTCCCGCGCTCAGCTTCACTCTACCCACGCGGGCGCCGCGATAGATCGGCCAGGTGAAGGCGAGGGGCTTCACGATATGCGGCGCGATGCGAAGCAGCGTTTGCCTCTCGCGAATGGACTCGTGAACGAGATGGAGCTGGGCGCGTTCCAGATATCTGATGCCGCCGTGGATCAGTCTGGACGACCGACCGGAGGTTCCACTTGCAAAATCATCGCCCTCGAACAGCGCCACTCTCAGGCCTCGCATCGCGGCGTCACGAGCGACGCCACAACCCGTGATTCCGCCGCCGATCACGAGAAGGTCGAATTGTTCTCCGGAGAGTGCAGTCATTCTCTTCTGATGTCGGGAGGGTCGCGGAGCCAGCCCAAGTATAAGGAATTTGACCGCAAGATTCGGATATCGCCCTTCCTGAGACACCGGCATCATTCAGCACGAACAGGGAACCGACCGTCAGATCAGGAGAATACGATGCTTGCCGCCGGCTATTATGATCTTGTATCGAAGGAACTGGAGAGGAACAAAGCCCCGATGAAAGGAGTTGACCCAACGGAGAAGACTCCGATGAACGAAGCCGTTGCCTGGGAGTCGGTGCTCCACAGAGACGCTTCCGCCGATGACCGCTTTCTCTATGGCGTAACGACGACGGGAATCTATTGCCGTCCATCGTGTCCGTCGCGTAGGCCGAAGCGTCACAATGTCGCGTTTTTCTCTTCAGCGGAAGCCGCGGAGCATGCTGGATTCCGCGCCTGCCAGCGCTGCCGTCCGAATCGCACGAAGTCATCAAACCCCGGCGTCCAGCGGGCACGCGACTACATCGATAGTCACATCACCGACCTCAGCGAAAAGCGCATCACTTTGGAGCTACTCGGTGAAAAGTCGGGAATGAGTCCGTATCACCTGCAGCGGACGTTCAAAGAGCTCATTGGATTGACGCCAGCCGAATACATTCGTGCGCGGAAAAGCGAGCGCCTGAAAGACGAGCTGAAACGGGGCGAAACAGTGAGTCGCGCCACATTCGGTGCGGGCTACAGTTCCAGTAGCAGGGTTTACGGAGATGCCGACGCAAGGCTCGGCATGACACCTGCGACCTATCGCCAAGGCGGCGCGGGAGCGCACATGGACTACATAATCGCGAAAACATCCCTCGGCACTCTGCTGGTCGCCGCAACCGACCGCGGCGTCTGCGCGGTGACGCTTGGTGATGATGCCATGAGTCTGGAGGCGGCGCTCGAGCGCGAGTATCCGGCCGCGACTCGCACGCGCGTCACCGCTCCATCCAGCGCGCTCGGCGCCTGGGTCGCAGAGATAGTGAGCGCGGTAGATGGCGAGCGAGCGCGACCCGAAATTCCCCTCGATGTGCAGGGATCAACCTTTCGCTGGAAGGTCTGGCGCGAGCTTCAGAAAATTCCGTTCGGCGAGACGCGCTCCTACAGTGAGATCGCCAGGGCGATCGGATCTCCGAGAGCTGCGCGCGCAGTCGCCGGTGCATGCGCCACCAATCCTGTCGCTGTGGTGATCCCGTGTCATCGCGTCGTCAGGCGAGGCGGCGAGCTCGGCGGTTATCGATGGGGGGTCGAGCGCAAGAGGCGTCTGGTCGAAAAAGAACAGAGCGCACGAGAGCGCGGTACGTCCTAGAAAGATAAACGACGCGCGTCTATGTTCCCTGTATGGCTACATTCGGGAACGGGCGCCGCGTCGCTATTGTCGCTGGCGTTAGGACGCCGTTTGCAAAAGCGGGAACTGCATTCAAGTCGATCTCGGCGATAGATCTGGGCAAGCTCTGCGTTGCGGAGCTGCTTCAACGCACCAACCTCGACGGTAAGGAGGTTCAGGCGCTGGTGTTCGGCACCGTCGTTCCATCGGTGCTCGCGCCAAATATCGCCCGTGAGGTATCGCTGCTTCCGCTTCTGCCCAAAGGCGTCCAGGCATACAGTGTCAGTCGCGCGTGCGCGTCCGCCAATCAGGCGATAACCGACGCGGCGGACCAGATCGCGCTCGGCCACCTAGACGTCGCGATTGCCGGCGGATCGGAATCTCTTTCGAACATTCCGATTCTTCATGCGCAGGGGTTTGCCGATGCGCTCGTTCTCGCGTCGAAGGCAAAATCTTTTCCGGCCCGTCTCAAAGCTCTATCGCGAATCCGTCCGAAAGATCTCGTTCCCGTCACGCCGGCGATCGCCGAGCCGTCGACCGGCGAGACAATGGGTCAGTCGGCGGAGAAAATGGCAAAGCTCAACGCCATCGCGCGTGAGGAGCAGGACCACTTCGCGCTCAGATCACATCGCCTGGCGGCCGCCGGGACTGCTGACGGCAGACTGACGGCTGAGGTCATGCCGGTATATGTGCCGCCCAGATTCGAAAGCGTGCTCACCTCCGACAATGGCATTCGCGAGGAAACGAGCTACGAGCAGCTCGCCGCACTCAAGCCCGTGTTCGACAGGAAATACGGCTCGGTGACCGCCGGGAATTCCTCACCGCTTACAGATGGCGGCGCCTGCGTGCTCTTGATGAATGAAGAAAAGGCGCGCGCACTCGGCTATCCTCCGCTCGGAATCATCCGCTCGTATGCGTACGCGGCTCTCGACCCGGGGGAGCAGCTGCTCCAGGCGCCTGTGCTTGCCACGCCGGTCGCGCTCAAGCGCGCGGGACTTTCACTGAAGGACATCGACCTGGTCGAGATGCACGAAGCTTTTGCGGCACAGGCGCTCTCGAACCTCAAAGGGTTCGAATCGAAGTGGTGGGCGGAGCGTGCGGGATTCTCGCAGCCGGTGGGCGAAGTCGACAGAGCGAAGCTCAACGTGATGGGCGGCTCGATCGCCGTTGGACATCCATTCGGCGCGACCGGCGCCCGCATCACGACGACATTGCTGAACGAATTGCGGCGGCGCGGCGGACAGTTCGGGCTCATGACCGTTTGCTCAGCCGGAGGGATGGGCTTCGCGATGGTGGTGGAGAGAACGCGATGAGCTCGACCGAGGCCACCATCGGCGGACTCGTGGGAACGAGATACAAGCCGGCGCTGTCGGTCGAAGTCAGCGACGGTATCGCGATCATCACCTTCGACCTGCCGAACGAATCGGTGAACAAGCTGAATCGCACCGTGAAGGATGAATTCGTGGCACTCGTGACGAGGCTCGAGCGCGACACCACAGTACACGCGGCGGTGTTCATCAGCGGGAAGCCGGATGTCTGGATTGCCGGCGCCGATATCGAAGAGTTTCAGGAGCTGAAGACCGCGACGGATGCGGAGCGGTTGAGTCGCGATGGTCAGATGCTCCTCGATTCCGTCGAGCGGTTGCGCATTCCGATTATCGCAGCGATCCATGGCGCGTGCCTTGGCGGCGGCCTCGAGACCGCGCTGGCCTGCCGTTATCGGATTGCTACAGATCATCCCAAGACCATTCTCGGACTGCCCGAGGTCCAACTCGGATTGATTCCCGGTGCGGGCGGGACGCAGAGACTTCCGCGCAGGATCGGACTGACGAACGCGCTGGACCTGATCCTCACCGGAAAGACCGTTCGCGGGAGCAAGGCGCTCAGGCTCGGGTTGATCGATGAGCTGGTACACCCTTCGATACTTCGCACAGTTGCGATACAGCGTGCGCATGAAGTGGGCGAAGGCAGACGCAAGAGCGAGCGACACCGCGGCGGCGTGAAGGGATTGTTGCTCGACGGAAACGCTGCCGGGCGGGCTATCGTGCTCCGGAAAGCGCGCGAGCAAACGCTGGCCAAATCCCGTGGACACTATCCGGCGCTGATCGCGGCGATCGATGTCATTGCGGCTGGATATGAGAAGGGAGTAGCGCACGGATATCGCGAGGAATCGCGCCGCTTCGGCGAGCTCGCCATGACCGATGTCTCGCGGCAGCTGATCTTCCTCTTCTTTGCCACCAACGAGCTCAAGAAGGATCCGGGGGTGGAACCGTCGCAGTATCCCGATCTTCCCGTATCGGCGTTCGAGCCGCTTCCGGTGGAGAAGATCGCGATCATCGGCGCGGGATTCATGGGAGCTGGCATCGCGTCGATTGCTGTAACGCACGGGAGTCTTGTGCGACTCAAGGACGCCGATCACGGCCGCGTCGCCAAAGGCTACGCTGCTGTTCGGGATATCCTGAAAGAGCGGCTGACGAAAAAACAGATCACCAAGGTCCAGTACAGCGATTACATGGCGCTCCTGGGAGGGACGGTCGACTACTCGGGATTCGGCAACGTCGATCTGGTGATCGAGGCAGTCTTCGAGGATCTCGCGGTTAAGCATCAGGTGCTGCGCGAGGCGGAGGCATCGATCCATCCGAGCGCAATCTTCGCCACCAATACATCTACGATTCCAATTGGGCAGATCGCACAGGCGTCGAGCCGGTCAGAGCGCGTGATCGGCATGCACTTCTTCTCTCCAGTGCACAAGATGCCGCTGCTCGAAGTGATCACGACGCCCGACACTTACCCACAGGTGACGGCTACGGTCGTCGCCTACGGAAAGAAGCTTGGGAAGACCGTTATCGTGGTGAACGACGGGCCCGGATTCTACGCCAACCGGATTCTCTCGCCGTACATCAACGAGGCGGGGATTCTCCTCGACCAGGGCGTCGCGATAGACATCATCGACAAAGCGCTCGTCGATTTCGGATTTCCGGTGGGGCCTATCACCCTCATAGATGAAGTCGGGCTCGATGTCGCGACGAAGGCGGGTAAGATCATGGCCGAGGCTTATCCGGAGAGACTGCAGCCCGCAAAATCGATTCAGGCGGTCGTCGCCGCCGGGCGGTACGGGCGCAAATCAAAGAAGGGCTTCTACACTTACGACAAGGAAGGTAAGAAGGGCGACGTCGATCCATCGGTCTACAGTATCTTCCTCGCACCCGGAAGCATTCCCGTGACGCCGTCGATCACCCCAGCATCGGCGGAGCCACCCGCACACTCAGACATGCCTGCCGTGCAGATTCAACAACGCACGGTTCTCGCCATGTTGAACGAAGCGGCTCGCTGCCTGAGCGATGGAATCATCCGCTCGGCCCGCGATGGCGACGTAGGCGCGGTATTCGGAATCGGCTTTCCTCCGTTCCGTGGCGGCCCATTCCGCTACATGGACGCTCTCGGCATAAAGATCGTCGTGCAGCGGCTCGAGGACCTCAACGCCCGTTTTCCAGGAAGGTTCGAGCCGGCGGAGCTGCTACTCGACATGGCGCGCCGCAACCAGTCATTCTACGCAGACGAGCGCGGGTGAGCGGTAAAGCAGCTCCAATGAAGCGCTCTTTCACTGCCGCAGCTTCTTTGACCGGACTCTTGGCCTGCACTGGCGCCGTACCGGGACCGCCCAGTCCGGCTTCTTACCCTCGCACCCGTCCAGAGCTGACCAACTATAGGGAAACATCACACTATAGCGATGTGCGTGGCTTCCTCGACTCGCTCCGCAAACTGCGCGCGCCCCTCGTCTTTGGATCAATTGGCAAGACGAACGAAGGACGGGAGATTCCTTACGTCATCGCTTCGCGTCCGCTCGTCTCCACGCCGTCGGCGGCGAAAAGACTCGGCCGCCCGATTGTGTATGTGCAGGGGAACATCCACGCCGGCGAAGTCGAGGGAAAAGATGCGCTGCTGGCGCTCCTGCGCGACTTGACCTTTTCAAGCACGCCGAATGCGCTCGACTCCATCGT
>DASYVU010000109.1:0-4924 GCA_035936715.1 Gemmatimonadaceae bacterium | reverse complement strand
GAACGGACTCGAGCCGACCCTCACCCATTGGGCCGTAAACGCTGAGCGGCGAGCTCCCGCGTTCGTCAGAGTAAGGACGAACCTCAGTGCCACTATCGGTACGGCGGATCAATGGCGCCGCAACAATAATCAATGCAGCGGCCGCAGCGGCAATTGCACCTGCGACCAGACGGCGTCGGGGCTTGTGCACGCGCTTCAAGAGCGCGCGGGCTTCGATAAGATATTGCCCGCATTCCGCGCATTCGGCAACGTGATCTTCGAACCGATCGCGTTCCGCGGCTGAAAGCCCACGATCGAGGTATGCGGCGACCTCCAAGTCGCCTACATGCCGGTCACCTGCGTTGTCTAGCGTACTCATTTTATCGAAAGCGGCATCATTTATCCATGAGAGTTATGCGGAATGGTGAGTGAGTATTTGCGCCGTTCAACCGTCGCTGCTGTCGAAGCCGCGGGACTCGAGCGCGCTGCGAAGAAGTGCGAGCACGGTCTTTAACCTGCGATAAACGTGGAAGGGAGTTTTCACCCCCATTACCTCGGAGATACGCGCAGCAGAGAGTTCGTGCCGGAATCGGAGCGAGAGGAGTAGCCTATCTCGAGGGGAAAGCCTGGCGAGGGCCATTCGGAGTCCCGCATCGCGCTCTCGGCGGACCACAAGATCGTCTGCTAATAATGCTTCTAAGTCTGGCAAGAATTCAGCACTAAGCTCCGACGCGACACAGTCTGCCAGCGTACGACGAATGGCGCGTTGTGACGCGCCGCCGTCGGCATAGTCCGTGGGACGCTGACGTCCGTATCGCCGGCGGTGATAGTCGAGGCACATCTTGCGCGCAGTGAGGGTGAGCCAGGTCGAGAAGCTTGCCCCACGGTTCGGCTCGAACGTACGCAGCCGCCGAAAGTCGGCTGCGCGAAGCTCGCCCAGTATGTAGGAATAGCGATCCATCGCCTCGTCATGGGCACCACCGAATGAGCGCGCAACGGCGAGGAGTAATCTCGTGTGGTCAGCGATCAACTCGTCCCAAGCCGCCGCGCGGACAGCGGAATCAGGGGCGCTTAGGAGTTGACCGAGCTGAAGCGGAACCGTGGCATCCATGCGGAGGGCCGTGAGTCTCACGTCCAAGGTACCACCCGCATGAAAAGCGTCAATCTTATTTCACTTCCGCAGCTTTCACACGGACGGGGTGGGATTCGAACCCACGGTACGCTATGAACGTACACACACTTTCCAGGCGTGCGCCTTAAACCACTCGGCCACCCGTCCCAACATCGTTTTGCGGCGCGAAGAACTGCTAACGCGCAAGAGCGGGCGCGAAGCAAACCAACGGACAGGGAGAGATTCGAACTCTCGATACCGGGTTCACCGGTATGCCGGTTTTCGAGACCGGTGCCTTCAACCACTCGGCCACCTGTCCAACAGCCTCGCAAGTTATCGGGCAAAAGCCCCTTCTTCAACCGACCGCACGCTGCCTTCGAAAGAATTCCTCGATAAGGCGCGCACACTCTTCCGCCAACACACCTGCGCGGACCTCGGACCGATGATTTAGCCGCGGGTGACGTAGTAGATCGCCGATCGAGCCGGCCATCCCCGCCTTCTCATCCCACGCCCCGAACACGACACGCTTCATCCGGGACAGGACTATTGCGCCAGCGCACATCGCGCACGGCTCCAGCGTGACGTAGAGAGTGCAGTCGTCGAGTCGCCAGCGATCGAGCTTGGACGATGCCTCGCGGATGGCGAGGAGCTCCGCGTGCGCAGTAGGATCCTGATCACGAATCGTCCGGTTGGTTGCGGCGGCGAGGATGGATCCATCACGCACGACAACCGCGCCGATCGGCACCTCGTTTCGCTTCACCGCCTCCCGTGCGAGGTCGAGCGCGTTCCGCATGTATTGCTCGTCAATCGCGAGGAGCGATGCGGCAACACCGAGTTGTTCGCTTGCCGCCATGCTATCTGCCGGCAAGTGCTGGCTCTTTCGCTTTCTTGAAGGTCAGCTCGCCCTTGGGGTCGCGCTCAACGATGATGTGATCTCCCTCGCTGAACCTGCCCTCGAGTACTGCAAGCGCGAGGGGATTCTGCAACAGCCGCTGGATTGCCCTCTTGAGCGGTCGCGCGCCGAACGCGGGATCGTAGCCTTCTGTGGCCAAGACCTCGCGCGCTTCCGGCGTCAGCTCCAGCGTCAGCTTCCTGTCCGCAAGCAGCCGCTCCAGTTTCTTGAGCTGTAGATCGATGATGTGCTCGATCTCGGCCTTGCCGAGTGGGCGGAAGATGATGATGTCATCAACGCGGTTGAGGAACTCGGGGCGGAAGTGCTGTCTGAGCGCGTTCGTTACTTGCGCCTCGACTACGGCCCTGTCGTCTCCAGTGTGCTCGAGAATGTAGGTGCTTCCGATGTTCGAGGTCATGATGATGACTGTGTTCCGAAAATCGACCGTCCGCCCCTGCGAGTCTGTGAGCCGTCCGTCGTCGAGAATCTGGAGCAGGATGTTGAATACATCGGGATGCGCTTTCTCGATCTCGTCGAAGAGCACCACCGAGTACGGCCGGCGACGCACCGCTTCGGTGAGCTGGCCTCCCTCCTCGAATCCGACGTAGCCCGGAGGCGCGCCGATCATGCGCGCAACAGCGTGCTTCTCCATGTATTCCGACATGTCGATGCGCACCATTGCCTGCTCGTTGTCGAACAGGAACTCGGCGAGCGCTCGCGCGGTCTCGGTTTTTCCTACGCCGGTCGGACCGAGAAAGATGAACGACCCGATCGGCCGGTTGGGATCCTGCAGGCCGGCGCGCGAGCGGCGCACAGCGTTCGCTACTGCGCCGACCGCTTCGTCCTGCCCAATGACGCGAGTCGCGAGCACCTGCTCCAAGCGTGTAAGCCGCTCACGCTCTGCTTCCATCATTCTCGAAACCGGAATTCCCGTCCAGCGTGCGACAATCTCGGCGACGTCTTCCGCCGCAACCTCCTCCTTCAGGAATCGCGCTCCGCCCTCCTGCCTGCTCGCCAGCTTCTGCTCCGACTCCTGAAGCTGTTTCTCTAGCTGGGGTATCTGGCCGTAAGAAATCTCGGCGGCTCTTTGCAGATCGCCGCGCCGCGTCGCCAGCTCGGCTTCGGCGCGCGCCTGCTCGATCTGCTGCTTGATCTTGGCGACGCTGCCGAGGACTTCTTTCTCCTGCTGCCACTGGGCTCTCATCGTCGCGGCTTTCTCTTTCAGCTCTGCCAGCTCGCGCTCGAGGTTCTTCAGCCTCTCGCGCGAAGCTTTGTCTTTCTCTTTCTGGAGTGCCTGCCGCTCGATCTCGAGTTGAGTGATCCGGCGCTCTACCTCGTCGATCTCCTGCGGCACCGAGTCAATCTCGATGCGGAGTCGCGATGCAGCCTCGTCGATGAGATCGATCGCTTTGTCCGGTAGAAAGCGATCACCGATATAACGGTTCGACAGTGTGGCGGCGGCGACGATTGCGCCGTCGGTGATGCGGACGCCGTGGTGGGTTTCGTACCTCTCCTTGAGGCCGCGCAGAATCGCGATCGTGCTCTCGACGCTTGGCTCTCCGACGTACACGGGCTGGAAGCGCCGCTCGAGAGCGGCGTCCTTTTCAATGTGCTTCCGGTACTCGTCTAGCGTGGTGGCGCCCACGACGCGGAGCTCACCGCGGGCGAGCGCCGGCTTGAGCATGTTGCCGGCGTCCATCGAGCCTTCCGCTTTGCCGGCACCGACGAGCGTGTGCATCTCGTCGATGAACATGATGAACTGGCCTTCTCCTTCGGTCACTTCCTTGAGCACCGCCTTGAGGCGCTCCTCGAATTCACCGCGGAACTTTGTGCCCGCGATCAACGCGCCAAGGTCGAGCGCGACGAGGCGCTTGTTCTTGAGTCCCTCCGGCACGTCGCCGTTGGCGACTCGCTGCGCCAACCCTTCGGCGATCGCGGTCTTTCCCACGCCGGGCTCGCCGATGAGAACTGGGTTGTTCTTCGTGCGCCGCGAGAGAATCTGGATCACGCGCCGAATTTCCTCATCGCGACCGATCACGGGGTCGAGCTTGCCCTTGCGCGCGGCCTCGGTGAGATCGCGGGTATAACGCTGGAGGGCCTGGTACTGGTTCTCCGGGCTCTGATCAGTAACGCGGTGGGATCCGCGCACCGACTCCAGGGCTTCGAGGAGCGCGTCGTGTGTCGCGCCGACGCCCGTGAGCAGGTTGCGGCTCTCCGTGCCCTTCACATCCGAGAGCGCCAGAAGAAAGTGCTCGGTCGAGACGAACTCGTCGCCAAGCTTTTTCGCGTCTGCTTCGGCTTTGTCGAATACCTGGTTGAGCTCTCGCGAAAGCGTGGGCTGGGCGTTCGACTGCTTGGGATACCGCGCCATCTCACGCCCGACGGCTTCGCGAAGCTGCGTCACACTGACGCCGAGCTTTTGCAGGATGGGAACGACAATCCCCTCGTCCTGTGCGAGCAGCGCCATGAGAAGGTGCAGATCGTAGACGAGCGGATTCCCTGCGCGTCGGGCGAGGTCAACCGCTTCGTTGAGCGCTTCGCTTGCCTTTACAGTCAGACGGTCCGGATTGATCATTCGGGCTGGCCTAGGTGAGAACGCAGAATGGGCTCACGGGTGCAACGGCGGTGCCGCATAAAACCCGCCAACCTGGCACACTTCGGCTATGAAAAAAGGAAGGCGCGCACCGGCTCTGCCAATGCGCGCCTCGAAAAGTCAGGCCGTAGCTCCAGTCAGACGCGACTGTCTGCTCCTCCGCCTACTTCCGTATGATCAGTTTCTTGACGAGGACCTTGCCATCCATTTCCAGCCTGTAGAGGTAGATGCCTGAGGCAACGTCCTCTCCAGTTTGGGATTTCTTCCCATCCCAGTACGCGAGGTACTGATTGCACGTCAACTGCAGTCCATCCAGCGGCTCGCCGCCGGCAGCGTTCCCACCGCCCTG
>DASYVU010000108.1:0-8885 GCA_035936715.1 Gemmatimonadaceae bacterium | reverse complement strand
TATCGTATTGGCGATACTTACCTGGACACCCGGAGTGCGATCGAGCGCTTCAGCCTGATCGCAAGGGAGACGCTGCCGGGCATCTGGACACGTCCGTATGGCGCTCCAACCGGGTACGCGGAGGACCACCTGCACCTGGATCTGGGTTACGTGCTGTCAGTGCCGCGGGATGTGAAAAGTTGACGAACTCGTTGCGGAACCACTTTGAAAAAGAAAAAGGATTTTGGGTAGAAGGTGAGAATGGCGCAGCTGAAGAAAAAGAAGGGACCAGAGAACAAGTCAACGACTCGCGAGCGGATCCAGCTCGCGGCGATCGGCATGGAAGCCGAATTCGCCGTGATCATGGATGGCGTGCAGGTCAAACCCGAAGCGACATTCGGAAGCCCTCGCCGGTTCATTCGCGAGAAGATGATGCACCGGAAGGGCAGATCGTATCATCTCCCCACCGGCGGCGCGGTCTACTTCGACACCGGTGTGATCGAGGTCGCGACACCGGTAATTGAGATCGAGCGCGGTTGCGCCGCGCGCGCCGGGCGCTCGCTCTGGGAAGCGATCCTGTTCGTGCGGCAGGAGCTGGACGTCTGGGAGCAGGCGCACGATAAGGATGTCCAGCTGGCCGGCTTCAGCGCCCACTACAACATCTCCTTCGAGATACCTGCATGGGAGCAGGGCTCGACAAGGACCGTCGAGCAGCTGTCCTATCTGTTGGCGCACATCCTTCCGGTCCCCGTGATGCTGCTCGCGGCAAACCGCCGCTCGACCGGAATCGGCGTCAGACCCCGCGGGGATCGCATCGAGATCACCGCCGATTTCACGCCGGACGCGCCGCTCATGATCGCGACGGCCACATTGATCGTGGGCATCGTCCGCGAAGTGATGCGTTGGCCCAGCTATCAGATCGGCGTGCTCGACGAGACCGATATCCCGATCATCAGGGGTTTCCGCCCAATGCCGCACACCACTCGTAAAGGATGGCTGGCGCGGTTCGACTGCTTCCCCGAGAACCCGTTCGTCTGCGACATCGACCGCGACAAGTGGCCGACCACCGACGGACGCTCGCTCTCGCTGCGGGAGATTGCTGGACTCGTCACAAAACACTTCTGGCCCTACATCAGACGCTACTCTGACCCGTTCACGCTGCGCTTGATCGGCTCTGTGATGAAAGGTCGCGCTCCTTCCCTGCTCGATCTCGACGATCGTCCGCCTGGCTACGATGATGTCGGCAGGCTCTGCACCTGGGACAACCTGTTCCCCGAGCGCGTCCTGCCTCGGTCCCAGTACGAGCGCGTCCTGATCCGCGCGATCTCCGGGGACAAGCTGCACATGGACGGCGATTGGTACACGCCGACCGGGATGCGCGGCTGGTCGCGGGTCGTGTTCAGGCGGAAAGCCGACAACTCGCGCCACATCTTCTCGCTCGATTATCTGCTGGATCACCTGCGCGAGTGGGAGCGGCCCTACAGAACCCCGCGGCGCGCAAATGGCCGCCGCGAGCGCGAGCATTCTGCGCGAGCCTGAACTCGCGGGAGCGCACCGACTGGTTTAGGTTGTTGGCGTGTCGCTCACCGGTCGCTGGTCAATCTGACAACTCACATCGCCCTGCTCCGCGGCATTAACGTCGGCGGCCACCGCAGCGTCGGCATGACCGACCTGCGAGACTTTCTCACGAAGCTCGGATTCGATGACGTCCGATCGCTGCTTCAGAGTGGCAACGTGGTGTTCGGAAGCAGAGCGCGGACGGGCGCGGAGCTCGAGCGTTTCCTGGAAGCCGAATCGGTGAAGCACTTCGGGATCGAGATCGATTTCTTCGTCCGCGCGCCTGAAGAGTGGAAGAGCATGATCAGGCAAAACCCGTTTCGGAAGGAAGCGGAGCTGGATCCGGCGCACCTCGTGGTCATGCTGCTCAAGAGTCCGCCGCGCCCGGAGGATGTCGCCGCGCTCCAGGAGGGGATCTCCGGCTCGGAAATCGTGCGAGCGAAAGGCCGGCACCTTTACACGTTCTACCCGGATGGACAGGGCCGATCGCGCCTGACGAACGCTGTGATCGAGCGAAAGCTCGGTCGCTGCACCGGCCGCAACTGGAACACGGTGCTGAAGCTCGCTTTGCTCGCGAAAGCGGGATCAGCGAAGCTAACCCCCGTCTCCCCGCGCAAGCGAATCTAGGAGCTTCTGGTGGATCCCGTCGAAGCCCCCGTTCGACATCACCAGCACTACATCGCGCTCCTTCAATCGCGGCGTAAGGTCAGCGACGATCGCGTCCGCGTCCTTTAGCTGCTTCGCCCCCTTTCCAGTCGAACCGAGATCGCGTACGAGCTGCTCGAGGTCGAGAGCGGTTTCCTTCGTGTACCGATCCGGGCGGAACAGCGACGCGAATACTATCTCGTCCGCGCCTCTAAAAGCCTTCACGTAATCGTTCTGGAATTCGCGCCGTTGCGCGGTGTAGCTGCGCGGCTCGAACACGGCGACGATGCGCCGTCCTTTGTACTTCTGCCGGATCGCGTCTATCGTCTCACGGATCGCCGTCGGATGGTGCGCGAAATCGTCGATCACGGCGACGCCACGAATCTCGCCGCGGACCTCCATGCGCCTTTTCACGCTGGCGAACGTCTTGAGCCCCACGCGCACACCATCGCGGTCCGCCTTGATCGCTTCAGCGGCGGCGACGACAGCGAGCACATTTCGCACGTTGAAGGCGCCGGCGAGCGGCGTCTCGATCGTTCCCCATTCCTCGTTCGAGCGAAAAGCGCGGAAGGTGGTTCCGCTCTCGCTGAACTCGACGTCTCGCGCGTGCCAATGCGGCTGACCAGCTGGCGGGGGTGCCGCGTCTCCGTAGGCGAACGACTCGACGGGCGCAAAGGACTTTGGCGCCAGCTCGCGCATGATCGGCGAATCCCAGCCCGCGACGAGTACTCCGTTCTTCGGAATGAGATTGATGAAGCGCGCGAACGCGAACTTGTACGCCTCTTCGTCCCTGTAGATGTCGGCGTGATCGAACTCGATGTTGTTGACGATCGCCGTGTCCGGAAGGTAGTGCCACATCTTCGGACCCTTATCGAAGTAGGCGGTGTCGTACTCATCGGCCTCGATCACGAAATACTTCGAGTCGGTGAGCCGGTACGACGTTCCGAAATTCTCAGCGACACCTCCGATCAGAAAACTGGGCTTGAGTCCCGCCGATTCCAGCGCCCACGCCAGCAGCGACGTGGTGGTCGTCTTCCCGTGCGTGCCCGCCACCGCCAGCGAGTGGTGACCCCAGATGAACTCCTCCTTTATGGTAGCGGCCGCTGACGTATATCGGAGCTTCCGGATCAAGACCTCCTCGAGCTCCGGATTCCCTCGCGAGATCGCGTTGCCCACTACTACAATGTCGGGGTTCGACGAGAGATTCTCCGGCCGGTATCCCTGACTGTACGCTATCCCCATCTCCTCCAGGCCAGTGGACATCGGCGGATATACGTTTTGATCCGAGCCGGTCACCTTGTGACCCGCCGCTTTCAGCAGACCGGCGAGCGATGCCATCGCTGTCCCGCCGATTCCGATCAGGTGATAATGAAGAGGACTTTTGGTCCGCTTCTGCCCCCGGGTCTGTCTCGCCATTCCGCCTCGTCGATTGGTGTTTCGCGTACTGGAATCTATAATGCTCTAGACGCCCTTCACGGCGAAACGCTATCCTGCTTTCCGCCGTAGGGATGAGACACTCCAACGAGATTCATGCCGCAAAGAGCCAATAGATTCTGGACGATCTTTCTCTCGATCGTGCTGGTGGATGTCGCGACCAAGCGATTCGCCGTCACCGCGCTAACGCCCTACGTCCCGCGCAACGTCATCGACGACGTTCTTCGATTCACTCTCGCCTTCAATTCCGGAGGCGCGATGAGTCTCTCCCTCGGGCCTTCGTCCCGCTGGTGGTTCACGCTCCTCTCGCTCGCGACGCTCGTTGTCCTCGCCTACATGTACAAGCAGAGCTTGCCCGGCGACAGGATTCAGCTCGCCTCGCTCGCGCTGATCTGCGGCGGCGCCGTCGGAAATCTTATCGACAGAATCCGCTCGCCGCGCGGCGTGGTTGACTTCATAGACATTGGAATAGGCGCCCACCGGTTCTGGACCTTCAACATCGCTGACATGGCCGTGACGATCGGCACTGTGACGCTGACCTGGATCCTTTGCATGCGCGCGACGACCGACGAGCGCAGGCCTCACGCGATCCAGCCGACCGGCGCGCTGGACGAGCCGAACTAGTCGTCCTTCTGCCCGAAGATCGCCATGTTGGAGCTGTGTCCCGGATTCACCTTTTTCTCGGGATATATCCAGTGAACCGCCTGATTCACCGCGGTCGCTGCTTCGCCGAACCCTGTCGCGATCAGCTTTAGCTTGCCGGGATAGCTCGTGATGTCACCGGCCGCGTAGATCCCCGGCCGACCCGTTTCCATCAGGCTGTTGACCACGATCTCGTCCTTCTCGCAGTTCAGTCCCCACTCTGCGATCGCGCCGATGTCGCTGTGAAAGCCGAGCATCGGAAGGATGGCATCGGCGTCGATGTCGCGGGTCGTCTTCGCCTTGACGTCGCGCACCGTGACGCCCGTCAGTCGCTCTCCTTCCGAGCGCACATCGTGGAGCTCGTGGAAGGGGAGCAGCGTCGTGCGCCCAGCCGTTGCGGCAGCCACGACGTCGGCGATGGTCGCGCCATGCGCCCGATACTTGTCACTCCGGTGCACGAGCGTCACCGCCTTCGCCCGGTCGCGGAGCTGCTGCGCCCAGTCGAACGCCGAGTCGCCGCCGCCTATGATGACGATGCGCTGACCCTTGAAGTCGTCCGGATTGGACACCCGATCAAAAATGCCGCGGCCGTACCACGGCTCGGCGCACGCCTGTGGCAGACGGCGAGGCGAAAAGGCTCCGATTCCGCCGGCGATGACGATCGCCCGGGTCGGGAAGCGATCGGTCTCCGTAACCAGCACGAAGTGATCGTCCTCCTGCTCGAGTGCGATGACGTTCTGATTGAGATGGGACTTGAAGTGGAACTGATCCGCCTGCTCGCGCAATGCCTTCACGAGATCCTTGGCCAGGATCTTGGTGAACCCGCCCACATCGAAGATGTACTTCTCGGGATAGAGCGCGGTGAGCTGCCCACCGAGCTCGGGCAGCGCGTCGACGATCTGCGCCGTGGCGCCACGCATGCCGGCATAAAAAGAGGCGAACAGTCCGGTTGGACCTCCGCCGATGATCGTGATGTCGGGGATCGGTTGAGTCATCTGTCATCCGAAATATATAGTAGCCGCTCGCGGCAGTTCCCCAAGGACTGTATTAGACTCATCGCCGTGCAAGACCAACCCACACTCACTACCGACCGTCTCACTCTCCGACCATTCCAGCTGGACGATGCTTGGGACGTCGAGCGGCTCGCGGGCATGCGCGAGATCGCGGACACCACGCTCAACATCCCGCATCCTTATCCGGTCGGCGCGGCGACGGCGTGGATCGAAAGCCACCCGCCCGCGTGGGCCGATGGCACCAACGCGACCTTCGCGATCGTCGAGACAAAAACAGGCAAGCTGGTCGGCGCGATCAGTCTCATGATCAAGCGCGAGCACCGGCGCGCAGAGCTTGGCTATTGGATCGCTCGCGACCGCTGGAACAATGGATACGCCACCGAGGCAAGCCAGAGACTCCTCGACTTCGGATTCGAGTTCCTCGGCATGCACCGGATCGAAGCCCGACATTTCGTACGGAATCCTGCCTCCGGGCAAGTCATTCAGAAACTCGGGATGCAGAAGGAGGGCGTAGAGCGCGACTGGGCGATCAAATGGGACCGCTTCGAGACTTTGGCGGTGTATTCGATTCTCGAGCCGGAGTGGAGAGCGCGTCGGTAGAACGATTACTCGTCGAGCGGACTGACGCTTACGCTCGCACTCCCGTCTTGCCGGTACTCCACATTTACCGTCCACGGCTGACAGCACACCTCGCAGTCCTCGACGTATTCCTGGGCCGATCCGCCACCCGGGTCTATGGTGATTTCCACCGATTCGTTGCAATACGGGCAATAGACCATCGCGGCAGTCTCCGCCGTCCCGTCGCCGAGTGGAAATTCGTCCCGCCAGTCGCCGCCGTCGTGTGCGCCGTCAGGGCTGTCGATCATGCTGCAAAGCTCCGCGTCATGTCTGGAACTTAACCGCGAGCATACATTTCCAGCCGATGAAGATTTATACGAAGACCGGCGACGCCGGCGACACCGGCCTGTTCGGTGGTGGCAGGGTTCAGAAAGACGACCCGCGCGTTGAGGCATACGGCGACGTCGACGAGCTCAACGCCGTCCTCGGAATGGCTCGCGCCGTCGAGCCGATGCCGCGCATCGATGAAGTTCTGGTTCCGATGCAGCGGGATCTCTTCAGCATTGGTGCTCTGCTCGCCACGCCCGACCTCGAGAAGATGCACGGCCACCTCGCCAAGGCGAGCATCGATGAGCGGAGGATTCGGGACCTCGAGCACGCAATCGATGAGTGCGAGAAGGAGCTGGAGCCGCTCAAGGCCTTCATTATCCCTGGCGGGAGCCGGAAGGGCGCCGTCCTTCACGTGGCGCGGACAGTTTGCCGCCGCGCCGAGCGAAGAGTGGTCAGCCTTCAGCGAGAGGTCGAGATTCCGGCGTTGGTGGTCATTTACCTCAATCGCCTCTCAGATCTTCTTTTCATGCTCGCGCGCGTGGCGAACGTCCATGCCGGAGCTGGTGAAGTAACCTGGTAGCTCGCGGCGCGCGCGGTGACGCGAGAGAGATCCGGCTTGGCGAATCGACGATTCGCGTCGCCCCGGGACTGTTATCCGACTTTGGGGTCGTCGCGCGGGCGCTCGCTCCAGCATATCGGTACGCCCTCATCACTGACTCGAACGTCGGCCCGCTCTACGCCAAAAAGGTCGCGGGGCAGGTGGATTCGGACGCAATGGACATCCTCACCATCCCCGCCGGGGAGTCCAATAAAACCAGGGAAGTATGGGCCAGGATGACCGACGAAATGCTCGCCAGGGGGTACGGCCGGGACTCGGCGGTCATCGCGCTCGGCGGCGGAGTCGTGGGTGATCTCGCCGGCTTCGTTGCCGCCACTTTCATGCGTGGAGTTCCGATCATTCAGGTGCCGACCACCTTGCTGGCCATGATCGATGCCTCGATCGGCGGGAAAACGGCCGTCGACACCCCCGCAGGCAAGAATCTGGTCGGAGCTTTCCATTCGCCAGCCGCTGTGCTCATTGACCCTCAAGTCCTTGCTACACTTCCACTTAGGGAGTTGCGTGCGGGTTTTGCAGAGGTACTCAAGCATGGCGTAATTGCCGACGAGCCTTATCTTAACGACGTCGCGAGCAGAGCTTCCGGGCTGCTCTCGGCTGACGGCCCGAAGGGTGACAGCATGTTCTCACTCATCGTCCGTAGTGTAGAGATCAAGGCCGACATCGTTTCGCGTGACGAACGGGAGGAAGGCCTTAGACAAATCCTGAATTTTGGCCACACCATTGGCCACGCCGTCGAGCTGGTTAGCGGCTACTCACTCCTCCATGGAGAGGCGGTCGCAATCGGGATGGCACTTGAGAGTAAGCTGGCCGAGCACACTGGCTTAGCTCAGACCGGAACCGCAGCGACGGTCAGCAGCGCGCTGCACTCAGCCGGACTCCCAACCGCTCTCCCCTCCGGATCAAACGGTGATGCCGTGATCGAGGCGATGCGGTCGGATAAGAAGGGACGGTCGGGCAGGACGAGGTTCGCTCTCCCGCTCCGAATTGGAGCGATGGCGGGCGCAGATACTGGATGGACTGTTTCGGTCAGTGACGATCAGCTTCGGGAGGTACTCGCATGAAAAAACGGTCGGAAGTTGTCCGCACGGTCGTCGCGGTTACGCTCGCGATAGCTCTGATCGGCACTGGCGCCATCGCGCTCCCGTCGCTCGCACCGATGCAAGCGAGCGTTGATTTCCCGCGCCAAAAAGGCCCACAGCTCGAGCCCGACCTTCTCTCAGCCATCGAAGGTGTCAACGCGAATGCCGGTAACCTCGCCGGTCCCGTGAAGGAAACGGTCGTGAATATGACGAAAGCGCTGCCGTCGACGGCCGCAAACGTTGCACGGGCCACGACCGCGTTGACCACGCCGATCGCGGAGGGAATCGAGGTCATCCCCGATGCAGCCCGAATGATGCGCGCCACCGCACACGAAGCGATCAAGATGAAAAAGGGGATCATTCCGCTCATCCCATCCAAGTTTGCTCGAGCCGAGGATGGCGTAACCATTCCGGTATCGCTCACGCAGTACTGCGTGCAGGGCGAGACTCGTCGCGGACGGCAAACGCGTCACGGAATCGTCGCCTCGGATCCACGCATCTTCCCACTGGCCCGGTACGTCGAAGTTTTCCTCGGCGATGAGTACCTCGGCCGCTATCTGGTCGACGACACCGGCGGCAATGTGCTCGGTGCAACCCTCGACATCTGGAATCCGGACTGCAAGGAAGCCGCGCGCTTTGGACGACACTGGGGAAGCGCGACACTCGTTGCCCGTGAGGTCGAGCAGATTCCCAACGATTCGCTCGCGCCTTCACGCTGGGACGGACTAGCGAAGCGCTAGCCGGCGGAATTTCCGAGGCTCTATCTGGCCTTACAATTGCTCGATTCGGCCGCGAAAAACCCTACCCGAGAGCCCATATGTCCTCGTTCAGCACCTACCTGATCGGATTCATCGTACTCATCATCGGCCTCGCCATCGCCGCGATTCTTCTTGGCGTGTCGCAGACCTGGGTCCTCGTAGGGTGCATCATTCTGATCGGAATCGCCATTTTAATGGCCACTACCCGAACGAAGCCCAAAGATCCGCCCTCCCCGCCTGTGGCATGAAACGTGGCTGTTGACGGTTGAGT
>DASYVU010000107.1:0-6702 GCA_035936715.1 Gemmatimonadaceae bacterium | reverse complement strand
ATGCTGCCCGCCTTGGCACTCCGGCGTTCATGCGCCTCGAGGCCGAGCGGGGACAAATCTGCGTCGTGGGCGCCCGCGACGTCGTACTCGTCACGATCGTCACGTCTGACGCCAACCTGGGACGAGTGAGACTGGATATGAAGAAGGCAGCACGAGAGAAATCATGACGCAGCCAACAGTAGCGGAACCGTGGGTGGCAGGGCCGCTCAGGCGGCTGATGGACGACGCACGCCTCATATCAGGCGTGTTGCTCTATCCCACCGGGAAGGCCGTGGGCCAGTTCGGCTTCTCCAATGCGGCCGACGTCATGTCAGTCTGCGCGCTCACGTCCGCGATAAATGCGTCTGCCCGCGAGCTGGGAAGGCAGCTCGATGGCAAGCCGTTCCTGGAGATGCACCACGCTGGCGCGGATCGTCAGGTCTTCATGGCGCGCTGCGCAGCGGGTTCGCACGAATTTCTTTTCGTCGGCGTGTTCGACCGCGAAAGCTCGTTCGGAGTCGTCGAGATCTACTTCGAGGAATTCCAGAAGGCGATCGAGAAGCTTCGCCCCGACACAGAAGTCCGGGGAGTAGGTCCATCGGGAGACTTCGAGGGCGAGCTCAATCGCAGCCTCGACAAACTCTTTGGCCCACTTGGCAGATAATGTCAGTCGTCAACTACGGCACTCGCGAAATCACGTGCAAGATCGTGTACTACGGTCCGGGCCGGTCGGGCAAGACGACCAATCTTCAGCACGTCTACTCGCAGCTGCCCGAGGAACGAAAGGGTAAGATGGTCTCGCTGGCGACTGAAACCGATCGGACCCTCTTCTTCGACTTTCTGCCGCTGGATCTCGGAACGATTTCCGGATTCGCGACGCGCTTTCAGCTGTACACGGTTCCGGGACAGGTCTACTACGCGGCCACGCGAAAGCTCGTGCTGCAGGGAGTAGACGGGGTCGTGTTCGTCGCCGACAGCCAGTCGCGACAGCTCGCCGAGAACATCGAGAGCTTGCAGGACCTGCACGCAAATCTTGCGGACGAGGGGCTCGATCCGCGCACTCTGCCGCTCGTCATGCAGTACAACAAGCGTGACCTGCCGCCGGGCGAGATAAGCGGCATCGAGGAGCTGGACGAGACTCTCAACTTCCGCGCGGTGCCGTATTTCCCGGCGAACGCGATAAACGGCGGCGGAGTGTTCGAGACTCTGCGCAGCATCGCGTCGACGGTGCTTGGCCGGCTCAGCGCTCCCGCCCCGAAAGGATCCTGAGCGTGGCCACAGGCGTGAAGAAGGGATCCGAAGACGACAGCGGCGAGTTCGCCGAGTTCATGGCCGACATCAGCCATGAGATCGCGAAGCGCGTCGAGTCGCTCGACCCCACGCCAAAGAGCAGGCCCGCGCAGAGGAAGCAAGCCACGCCCGTTCCGGACGCCGGGGTGATAGCCGAGTGGGATAACGTCGCCGACAGAATGATCGAGGAGATGGGCTGATGGCTATCAAAGGTAGCCTGAAGGAGGCGAGCCTCCCCGACGTCCTGCAGCTGCTCTCGATGGGGAAGAAGAGCGGCTGCCTCGGCCTCTCGTTCCACGACAGCTTCGGCTCGATCTATTTCGACAGCGGCCGTATTTGTCACGCCGCGATCGTAAACCGTCCCCTCGACACCGAGAACGCCGTCTATACGCTCTTCACTTGGACGAGCGGCACGTTCAACTTCGAGCCGGGCGTCGAGCCGGAAGAAGGTGCCGAACGTGTTTCCGTCGACCCACAGTCGTTGCTGCTCGAAGGCGCGCGGCGGGTCGACGAATGGTCGCTCATCGAGAAGAAAATACCGAGCTTCGATGTCGTCTACAGCATTGACCGTCCGCGCCTCACCAGGAACCGGGACGCCCTCTCCCCCGAACAGGAAGCGCTGCTCCCGCTCCTCGACGGACATCGCGACATCAACGGCCTGATCCGCGACTCCGGCCTCGGCGAGTTTGACGTGGGGAAGGCGCTTTACGGACTGCTCAACGCATCGTTCCTGCTCCCGGTTGGCCGCAAGAGAACGACGCCGACGCTTCCCCGCAACGCGAGCCCGCTGGAACGGCGCGAGCTTGCCAGCGCTCTGTACAGAGCGGGAATGCACGACGAAGCGCAGCGCGAGTTCCGCGCATTGGTCGAGGAGGCCGCGGACCCGGTCGCGTCGTTTCATCTGGGATTGATCTCGCTTCGCAGAAAGGAATGGGCGAGTGCCGTGAACGCGTTCATGACTTCGGCCCCGAACGCTCCAAGCAAGACCGCGCTGCTGCACAATCTCGCGCTCGCGTACGAGCAGCTCGGCCAGCTGGAGAAAGCCAAGCTCGTGATCGACCGCGCGATCATGGCTGGCGGGAATGCCGAGCCTCTGACTCAGCTCCAATCGGCGATCATCTCCGCTCGTATAGGGGATCTTCAAGCCGCCAAGGTGGCACTGAGCGAAGCGCGGAGTCTGTGGAGCTCCAGTCAGCCGCCGCCGGTCTGGTTTCACTACGCGGCACAGGTAGCGGCGATGACCGACGACCCCGATCGCGAGATCCTGCTGCTGGCGGCTGCCGCGGAGACGCACCCTGAATCGCCGGTGCTGCTCAACAATCTTGCTGCCGGATACCTCAAGCGGGGCGAGTTCGCGCACGCGCGCGACGCTGCGGAAAAGGGAATAACCCTCGCTCCGGAGCTGCCGCAGCTGCGGCGCAATCTCTCCGCGGCGCTCGAAGCAATCGCGCGCGAGGAAAAAATCGCGGCACAACCGACGAATCGCTCCTGACAGCCACCAGCGAATTGATTCAGGGCGACGACGCCGAATTCCGCGCGCTGATGGACAAGATCACGCGCGACAGCGGTTTTCAGTGCTCGAGCTACAAGGACAAATGCCTCCGACGGCGGATTGCGGTTCGAATTCGCGCGCGAGGTGCATCAGGCTGCGCCGAATACTCGGGGATGCTCGATAAGGATCCGCGCGAATACGAGCGACTAATGCGCTCGCTCACCGTCAACGTCACCAAGTTTTTTCGCAATTGGGAGACCTACTCGGCGATCGATCAGAAAGTCGTTCCCGCGCTCCGGGAGAGGGACGAGCGTGACATCCGCATCTGGAGCGCGGGCTGCTCCTCCGGCGAGGAACCGTACTCCATCGGCATCCTCATGCACAAAAACTCGGTCGGTAACGGCGGAGGGAGCCTCGAATCCGTTTCGATCGTGGGCACGGACATCGACACCGACTGTTTGGGCGAAGCCGAGCGCGCGGTCTATACCGAACCTGCGCTCGGTGATACGCCGCCCGATTTGCGGGAGCGGTATTTCCCGCAGATTGCCGGATTCCGCACAATGCTGCCCGAGGTACGACGGCTGGTGAAGTTCGAGGTTCGCGACCTGCTGCACTTCCAGCCGCCTGTCGAGGATGCGCATCTGATCGTGTGCCGCAACGTCATCATCTATCTCGAGAGGGCCGCGCAGGACGCGCTGTTCGCTCATTTCCACAAAACGCTCGCGGCCGGGGGTTTTCTCGTGCTCGGCAAAGTCGAGACCCTTCTCGGCGAAGCGAGGGGACTGTTTTCCCCGGTGAATGCGCGCGAGCGCATTTTCCGCAAGATATAACGCGGCTGTGCCGGGATGAGGGAGGCGCTTTCCACTGTGCTGGTAGTCGACGACAGTTCATTCATGCGCACTCTCATCGCCGAGATGGTGGAATCCACGCGCGAGTTTCAGGTGGTTGGAACGGCGGCGGACGGAATCGAAGCCATAGAGTCGATCCGTTCTCTGAACCCCGACATCGTGACGCTCGACATCGAAATGCCTCGGCTCGACGGACTGCAGACACTCGACACGATCATGCGGGAGTTGCCGCGACCGGTCGTGATGCTGAGCGCCGCTGGATCCGAGCGCGGAAACGAGATGACACTTCGGGCGTTGGAGCGCGGTGCGGTCGAATTCGTGAGAAAACCGTCGGGACCCATCAGCATTGATTTGTTGACCGTCAGGCAGGAGCTGCTCGCTGCGCTCACCGCGGCGCGCGCTGTCAACATGGCCGGGGTGCGAACGCCTCCGCAGGCCGGTGTTCCGGTAGGCGCGGAGACGGTTCCAAAAAACATCTCTGGTGCCGCGAGCCGCGTCGTCGTGATTGCAGCATCGACCGGGGGCCCTCGCGCTCTCGGAGAGATCGTACCGCATCTTCCCGACAAGCTCGGGGCGGCGGTGCTCATCGTTCAACACATGCCTCGAGAGTTTACGCGCAGCCTCTCTCACAGGCTTGATTTGATGAGCCCGCTGCCCGTCGCCGAAGCTGTCGAGGGAGAACCAGTGCTCGAGAATCACGTTTACCTGGCTCCCGGCGGGTTCCACATGACGGTTACCGGTGATTCGGGCGCCGCAACGATAAGTCTGAATACTTCGTCCACTGTATGGGGCGTGAGACCCGCCGCCGATCCACTTTTTGTCTCGGCTGCGGAAGCGTTTGGCGCGGACGCGATTGGAGTGATCCTGACCGGAATGGGTCGTGATGGTGCCGAAGGCTTGCGACGCATTCGCGCGGCGGGCGGAAAGGCCATAATCCAGGACCGCGACAGCTCGATCATTTATGGAATGCCGCAGGCCGCCATGGAAGCGGCCGGGGCAGATCGGGTTGCGGCTGTACGCGACATTGCGCGCGCGATCAAGGATCTCTGTCGCTCAAGAAAGCGAGGCATTGGCGGATGAACACACGCGGGGTATCGTTCGCTGTTTGTTGGTCACCATCCAACCGATTCAGAGGCACGATGAACGAAGGCAGGGTCGACAATGCGTAGGATGCTCGTCACAGGGGCTGCCGGCTTCATCGGCACCAACTTCGTGCATTTCTGGGCCGAGCATCATCCCGGGGACACGATCATCGGGCTCGACGCGCTCACGTATGCCGGGAATCTGTCGAATCTGGAGCCGCTCGCGGACCACGAGCGATTCACCTTCATCAAGGGTGATATTCGCGACGGCGACATCATACACGAGATCATCAAGCGCGAAGGCATCGACACCGTCGTTCACTTTGCCGCGGAATCGCACGTGGACAGGTCGATCAGAGGGCCGGATCCTTTCATCGACACCAACGTGCGCGGAACTCACGAGCTGCTGAAGGCGGCTCGCGCGGCCTGGTCTGAAGACTGGTCAGGCGGCGCGCGGCGGTTCCACCACATCTCGACGGACGAGGTTTACGGGTCACTTGCCCCGAACGCCGCTCCTTTCACCGAAGAGAACGCCTACGCGCCGAACTCACCCTACGCAGCAAGCAAGGCAGCTGCGGATCACCTGGTGCGCGCATATCACCACACCTACGGTGTGCCGGTGACGACCACCAACTGCTCCAACAACTACGGGCCGTATCACTTTCCCGAAAAGCTGATCCCCCTCACTATCGTGAACGCGCTCGATGGAAAGCAGCTGCCCGTTTACGGAGATGGCCTGCAGGTCCGCGACTGGCTTTACGTCCGCGATCACTGCCGCGGCATAGAGCGGGTGCTCGAGAAGGGGCGCCTCGGAGAGACCTACAATCTCGGTGGCAACTCCGAGCGAAAAAACATCGACGTCGTGAAAGGGATCTGCAAACACATCAACACGATCTTTGCGAAGGACGAGAAAATCCGCGAGCAATTCCCCAAATCGCCGGCAGCGATCGGCGGTGACACGACCGAATTGATCAAGTTCGTGAAGGATCGGCCCGGCCACGATCGGCGTTACGCGATCGACGCGATGAAAGCGACTCTGGAAACCGGATATGGTCCGTCCGAGTCGTTCGAGACCGGCCTGCTCAAGACCATCAAATGGTATATCGCCAACGAGCCTTGGTGGCGGTCGGTGATGGATGGAAGCTACCGGGACTGGGTGGAGCTCCACTATTCCGAGGGCAAGAAAGCGGGCTCCTAGGACCTTCTATATCCCATCGAGATAAGAAATCGGGTTGACACGCATTTCCAATCGACCTACACTACCTCGCTTATGGCCAAAACCGATCTTGCCAGTGGTCCAGGGGCACACCGCGATTTGACGGGTCGTCGCTCCTGGCTCTACTGGACGCTTGCCGCTGCGGTCCTCGTTGCCGGCTTCGCCGACCTCGCTCGTGGCGGCGAAACGTTAGCCCCGATTCTGCTCGTTATCGGGTACTGCGTGCTGGTCCCGCTGGCCATTCTCCGGTGACGGGATAGGCTCGGTTTCTGCACCGGGCGAGTAGCTCAGTTGGTTAGAGCGCCTGCCTTACACGCAGGATGTCGGGGGTTCGAGTCCCTCCTCGCCCATTAAGGGTTTCAGGGACCCACGGATTGGGAAGTGGTGTAAGAATGTTTACCGACTTGGAGGTTATACCATTGAAGGCACGTCAACGTCATTCACGACTCGGTCTCGTCGCCATCGCCGCGGTGCTAACCGCTGTGGGCGCGTCGTCCGCCGACGCCCAGAGCCGAGCTACTGGTGAGCGGGTAATGATCCCAACGCTCCAGAGCGCCGAGAAGGATCTCGGGGGGCAAGCAGCGGAAGCGATTCGCAACCAGCTGCAGAAGCAGACCAACGTCCGGGATCTCGTCGTCGTCCCCAAGGCCGATATCGAAAACAGCCTGCGCTCTTCAGGTTACAGCCCGACCGAAGCGCTGGCTCCCGGCGATGCCAAGGCACTCGCCACCCTCGTGCGCGCTCCGCAGTATGTGGAAGGCACGGTCTCCAAGACTCCGTTGGGGTACAAGATCG
>DASYVU010000106.1:0-8161 GCA_035936715.1 Gemmatimonadaceae bacterium | reverse complement strand
GCACTCGTGTCCCCTCGCGTTCACATGATCTGGTCAGGAGGAGTTCAATGAAGAGCGTCAACACAAGCCGCATTCTGCAGTCTCTAGTTCCGAGCGCGCGCGTCGCACGAGCAATCGTGGCGGTTGCATTCGCGGGGCTGTTTACGGCGGCGTGTAAGGGGTCCAATGATTTCCGCCCCGTGACGTCGCTGACCATTTCGCCGGCTTCGGCAACCATTCCTGTGAACGGGACGCAGCAGTTCACAGTCGTAGCCAAGGACGTTGACGGCAACACTCTCTCCGTCACGCCCATTTTCTCTATCATCGCCGGTGGCGGCACGATCAACAGCTCAGGGCTGTTTACGGCCGGCTCGGTGGCAGGGACATTTACCAATACAGTGCTGGCGACCTGTAGCGGCATCACGGTGTCAGCCACGGTCATCATCACCCCCGGTCCGGTGGCCACGATCACGGTCACGCCGAACCCCACGACGCTGCCCATTAGTACCACGAGGCAGTTCACTGCTGTGGCGAGAGACGCCGGCGGCAACGTCGTCACGATCACGCCTGTCTGGTCAGTCATAAACGGTGGCGGAACGATCAATGCCAGTACCGGTCTCTTCACGGCAGGCACGACGCCAGGGGCATTTCCCAACACCGTTCAGGCGGCCAGTGGAACCATCTCGGGCACGGCGACGGTCAACGTGACCGTCGGACCGCTCGCGACTATCACCGTCACTCCGAACCCGGCAACGCTGGCCACAGGCGCGACGCAGCAGTTCACCGCGGTGGGCAGAGATGCCGCCGGCAACATCGTCGCGATCACGCCCGTCTGGTCCGTCACGGCTGGTGGCGGAACGATCAATTCGGGCTCGGGTCTCTTCACGGCAGGCGCGACGGCCGGAGCGTTCCCCAACACCGTCAGGGCGACTAGCGGCCCGATCTTCGGTACCGCTACGGTCAACGTTACCGCCGGTGCGCTGGCGACGATCACCGTCACACCGAACCCGGCCACCGTTCAGACGAATGCGACGCAGCAGTTCACGGCTGTTGGCAAGGATGCCAGCGGAAACGTGGTTGCGATCACACCGGTTTGGTCGGTCATGAACGGCGGGGGGAGCATCAATTCCGGCTCCGGTCTGTTCACCGCAGGCGCGGTGACCGGGCAGTTCGACAACACGGTCCGGGCAACCAGTGGCTCAATCTTCGGTACGGCAACGGTGATTGTGGTATCGAGTCCGCCCCCGGCGCCGCTCGTGAGTCTCGGCTCGGCGTCAGTTGACGGGATCATCGCTGGGTCCACGGTCACCTGCGTGACGGGCGGCCTAGTCAAAGCCGAGATTGCCATCAGCCCGGGCACCGCGCTCGTCGGCTTTGGTCCGTGCGTCGTTACGGGCGCAACCCATCTGAACGACGGGGTGGCAGTGACGGCGCAGAATGACCTTACGACTGCCTATAACACACTGGCCGGTTTGCCATGCGGAACTACCATTGTGGCGGACCTCGGTGCAACGACATTGCTCCCAGGTGTCTATTGCAGCGGTAGTTCAATCGGCGTGACGGGCACGCTGACGCTGGATGGCAATGGGGATCCGAACGCGACATTCGTCTTCCAGGCCGGCAGCACCCTCACCACGGCTGGCAACATCGTCATGATCAACGGTGCGCAGGCTCAAAATGTGTACTGGCAGGTCGGCAGTTCGGCCACACTCGGCGTTGGGTCGCAATGGCAGGGTAACATTCTCGCTCAGGCGAGCATCACGCTGAATGACAACGTTACGCTCCTCGGACGTGCTCTGGCGCGGACCGGCGGGGTGACGCTGGGCAACAATAACGTCATCACTTTGCCATAGTGTCGGCGACAGCTGGAGCCGGACGAAGGTGTCCGGCTCCAGCAACCATCGCTCGCGTTAGTCCGCCTCCTTCCCAGGAAAGAGTTCCGTGACGACTGACACCACTTCCTTCGATGCGATCGTCGTGGGCTCGGGCATCTCCGGCGGATGGGCGGCAAAGGAGCTGTGTGAGAAAGGGCTGAAGACGCTCGTGCTCGAACGCGGACGCAATGTAGTTCACGTCAAGGACTACCCCACCATGGACACGCTCTCGTGGGAGCTCCCGCACCGCGGCGCAATGTCGCGTCAGCAGCTGAAAGAAAATCCGCTAATCAGCAAGGCTGCTGGTTATGGCGAAGACACAGCGCATTTTTTTGTGAAGGACCGCGATCATCCGTACGTGCAGGAAAAGCCTTTCGACTGGATTCGCGGCTATCAGGTTGGCGGCAAATCAATCATCTGGGGGCGCGCCTGCCAGCGGTGGAGCAAATACGAGTTCACCGCGCCCGAGCGTCAGGGTTACGGGATGAACTGGCCGATCGGGTACGACGATGTCGCCCCCTGGTACTCGCACGTCGAGCGGTTCATCGGCGTGTGCGGAAAGGCAGACGGCCTCGAGGCGATGCCGGATGGAGAGTACCTCCCGCCTTTTGACTTCAATTGCGTGGAGAAGCATCTGAGTGACAGCGTCCGCGCGCATTATGGTAATCGCTACGTCGTGCAGGGACGCTGGGCGCACCTCTCACAACCGAAAGAGATCCACCTTCAGCAGGGGCGGGGCACGTGTCAGGCGCGGAACCTCTGCATGCGCGGTTGTCCGTACGGTGGATACTTCAGCTCTAACTCCTCAACGCTTCCGTGGGCAGCGAAGACGGGAAATCTCACAATCCGGCCTGACTCCGTCGTTCACTCCATCATCTACGACGAATCGAAGGGAAAAGCGACCGGCGTACGCGTGATCGATGCGAAGACGCACGCCATCGCCGAATACCACTCGCGCGTCGTATTCGTGAACGCGTCCGCGCTCAACACGAATCTCATCCTCCTCAACTCCACGTCGACTCGCTTTCCTCACGGGCTCGGCAACGACAGCGGCGTACTGGGCAAATACATCGCTCACCACAACTATCGTACCGGGGCGAACGGAAAGATCGCGGGTTTCGAAGACAAATATTTCTACATACGAAATCCCACCGAATGCATCCTCGTCAACTTCCGCAACCTCGGGAAGCAGGATACGGACTTCGTCGGAGGCTATACTACCTTCACGGGCGCATACCGCGAGCGCGGCGAGCCTACAGAGCACGTTGGTGGCGAGTACAAGGACGCGCTGGCGCAGCCGGGCCCGTGGGGGATCTACATGTACATGCAGGGAGAGACCATCCCGAGGGAATCAAACCACGTCCGCCTGCACGAGACTGAGAAGGATCAGTGGGGAATTCCGCGCTTGGTCACCTCGGTCGGTTACGACGACAACGCCGAGAAGATGATTCGCGACTGGCGCACCGAAGCGAAAGCGATGCTCGAAGTTGCCGGCTGCCATGACGTGGAGACTCGCGACAACCACCAGGCTCCAGGGCTCGACATCCACGAGATGGGCGGCGCGCGCATGGGAAGCGATCCAAAGACCTCGATGCTCAACAAGTGGAACCAGCTTCACGCCTGCCCGAATGTCTTCGTCACCGACGGCGCATGCATGACATCAACTGGCAACCAAAGTCCATCGATCTTGTACATGGCGCTCACCGCGCGCGCGGTGAATCACGCCGTTGGCGAGATGGCGAAGCAGAACCTGTGAGAGACCGGTCCTAATGCCGCCGATGAACCGGCGTGAAGCGGTGAAAGCCGCCACCGCATTGGTCGGTGGTGTGCTCATCACCTCGAACGGCTTTCTGATCGCCTGCTCGCGCGATTCCAGCAAGCCGGCGGGGAAAGTGCTGACCATCGACGATCAGTCGTTGATCGAGGAGATCGCGGATACTCTCCTCCCCACCACACCATCATCTCCAGGCGCGAAGGCTGCCGGCGCCGGCGCGGCGATCAACCTGCTCCTCAGCGATTGCTACGAACAGGATGCGCAGGATCGTGTCGTGAACGGGCTGAAGGAATTCCGGCAGATGTGCCGAAAGCGTTGTGGCGACAGCTTCGCCTCCCTTCCCCAGAAGGAGCGCGAGAAGGTTCTTCGCGAGATCGACGCGGAGGCGCAGAAGGCCGGCCCAACACACTATTTCGGACTTGTTCGCGAGCTGGCTCTTCGCGCGTATTTCTCCTCAGAGGTCGGGATGACGAAGGCACTCCGCTACGTGATGGTGCCCGGTAAGTGGGTGGGGTGTGTCCCGCTCGCTCCGGGGCAACCCGCGTGGGCATGATGTCGAGCGCCTCCAGAAGGGAGTAGCCATCCTGTCAAAGGTGAAGATCGGAATCGTCGGCTCGCGGTTTCAGGCCGACTGCATAGCGGCATCCGTAAACGCAATGCCGGAGGAAATGGAGGTCGTCGCCGTTGCATCCCCGACCAAGGGCAACGCGCAAGCGTTCGCGCAGCGGCACGGCATCCCTCGCTTCTATTCCGACTACCGTGAAATGCTGAACGACCCGGCGGTCGAGATGATCTCGATCACCGCGCCGAATCGCCTGCACGCACAGATGACTATCGACGCCGCTCGTGCCGGCAAGCACGTCGTCTGCGAGAAGCCCCTGTGCGTTACGCTCGAAGAGGCCGACGAAATGATCGACGCGTGCGCCAAAGCCGGCGTTCTTCTGCTCTACGCCGAGGAGCTTTTCTTCGCGCCGAAATACGTGAAGGCGAAGCAGATGGCGGACGAAGGTGCTTTCGGTCGCGTGCACCTCGTGAAGCAGGGCGAGAAGCACTCGGGCCCGCACTCCGACTGGTTCTGGGACGTCGAGCAGTCCGGCGGCGGAGCGCTCATGGACCTCGGCTGCCATGGTATCGCGTTCTGCTGGTGGTTCCTCGGCAAACAGAAAGTGAAGAGCGTGTACGCGCAGCTCTCCACCCAGGTCAACAGCAAGCGGACGAAGGGCGATGACGAAGCGCTCACCATAATCGAGTTCGAGAATGGAGCGATTGGCTTGGTCGAGAGCAGTTGGAACCGGCCGGGCGGAATGGACGACTCGATCGAGGTTTTCGGCGACAAGGGACAGACATACGCCGACATGCTGATGGGAAACGCCTTACCCACTTACTCCGAGGTTGGATTCGGGTACGCGGTCGAGAAGGCGTCGTCCACCAAAGGGTGGACGTATCCTGTTTTCGAAGAGCATTGGAACTACGGTTTCCCGCAGGAGATGCGGCACTTCGCGCGATGCGTGCGCGGGAAGGAGAAGCCGATCTCCGACGGCCAGACGGGGCGCGTCGTGCAGGAGATTCTTTACGCGGCATACGCGTCGGCGGGGCTAGGACGCAAAATCATGCTCCCCTTTCGCCCCAAGGGAATCGCCAAGCCAATCGACCTCTGGAAAAAGCCGGAGCTGGCGCAAGCCGCACTCTGATGCGGTTCGCCGGCGCCATCGACATCGGCGGGACCGCCGTCAAGATCGGGATCGTCGGTGAGGACGGAACGATCATCCGGCGTGAGAGCGTTCCAACGAGCCGGGATGGCGAGCCGATAGCGCTCGTCGACGCCATCGTCTCGTCGCTGCAGCCGATGATGGATACATCGAATAGCGAGAGAGGCCCGGTGTCGGGAATCGGCGTTTCGGTCGCGGGCTTTCTCGATCCCGAACACCTCGGGATGATCCACAACGCGAACCTGAAGGCCTTACGCGAATTTCCTTTGCGCCGCGCTCTCGAGAAGAGATTCTCGCTCGACTGTCCGCTCGAAGTCGACTCGAACGCGGCTGTGATCGCCGAGCACCGGCACGGGGCCGGTCGAGGCTCGACGCGGTTGTTGGGTGTGACTCTCGGGACGGGACTTGGCGGCGGAGTGATCATCGACGGACAACTCCTGCGGTTTACGGGCGAGTGCGCGGGTGACATCGGACACATCATCGTCGAACGCAACGGGCGCCTCTGCACCTGCGGCGCGCGGGGCTGCCTCGAGGCGATGGTCAACGTGGCGGCTCTGTCGGAGCGAGGCGGTGGTCGCACGGTTCGTGACATCATCACCAGCGCGCGAAAAGGGGATCAAGTGGCGGTGAGCGCACTGTCCGAGACTGGATGGTGGCTTGGACTTGGGCTGGCGTCCCTTTCGCCCCTTTTCTCTCCGGATACAATCGCGGTCGGCGGGGGAATCTCCGCGGCCGGCGAGCTTCTGCTCGAGTCGGCGCGGGCGAGCTACCATACCCACGCCCGCCCCGAGTTTCGCGATCGCACTCGAGTGGTCGGCTCGTCGTTCGAGGGATGGGAGGGGATGATTGGCGCGGCAAGCCTCTCTCTCAATCCCCTCGCTTAGCGATCCGATGCCAATGACACCGGTGCGCATCTTTCCATCCCCCGACGCCATCGGGGAGGAACTGGCCCAACGTCTTCTCGTCCGAATCGAGAGCGCGCGCGTCGCCGGTAAGTGCTTCCTTCTCGGATGTCCCACAGGACGCACACCGCGCCCGGTCTACCGCGCGATGGCGCAACAACTTGGGGAGACGCAACAGGACATCAGTCATCTCGTGTTGGCGATGATGGATGAATATCTCGTAGAGGGAGCGCGAGGGCTCGAATATGCCGGCGCCGACAACTCATGGTCGTGTCATCACTTCGCCCGCGTGGAAATTGCTGGACCGCTCAATGCCGGTCTCCCGCACGCACATCGTCTACGAGACGAGTCTATCTGGTTCCCCGATCCACATGATCCGGACTCTTTCGATAAAAGGGTTGCTGACGCCGGCGGAATCGACTTCTTCATTCTTGCTTCCGGCGCAAGCGACGGACACGTGGCGTTCAATCCACCGGGCAGTGCTCGCGACAGTCGAACCCGGATCATCCCGCTGTCGGATGAGACACGCCGCGACAACCTGGAGACCTTTCCTGCCTTCGGAATTCTGGCGGAGGTGCCGAGCCACGGTATCAGCGTGGGCATCGGGACGATCGCCTCGGCGAAGGAAGCGGTGATGATTGTCTCGGGCGGAGGAAAGCGTCTGACACTTGCGCGGATGCAGAGCGCCCAGCGTTACGAGGCGGATTGGCCGGCGACCGTGATTCACGAGTGCGCGATCCGCGAGATATGGAGCGACGCCGACGCTGCAAGGCCATTGGAGCCCAGCTGATCCTCATCGAAGCGGCAGTGGAGACGCTCGACGAAGCTTTCGCCGCCAAGCGTGCCGGTGCCGACCGTATCGAGCTTTGCGCCAACCTCAGCGATGGCGGCACGACCCCGAGTGCAGAACTGATCGCCGCCGTTGTCGACCAAATAGAGCTTCCTGTGTTCGTGATGATTCGACCCCGAGGCGGCGGTTTCGTCTACTCGGACGACGAAATCGATGCGATGACTAGTGACGTCGAGCAGATCGGCCGCGCCGGAATCGCCGGAATCGTAACCGGTGTCCTGACTCCTGATGCTCGTGTAGACGTCGAGCGCACACGCGCATTGGTAAAAGCGGCCGCGGGATTGCCCGTGACATTCCACCGCGCGTTTGATTCCCCGGTTAGTCTTCCCGATGCGCTCGAACAGCTTATCGACATTGGCGTAAGCCGCGTCCTCACGTCAGGAGGTGCGCCGACAGCTCCGGACGGTGCTTCCGTAATTGCTGCGCTGGTCGGTCAGGCACGCGAGCGGATCGCAATCATCGCCGGCGGCGGGATTCGCGAGCACAACGTGCGCGAGGTGATCGCACGCACGGGAGTTCGCGAAGTGCATTCGCGACTCGCCGACGAGATCGGAATGCGACGACTCGTCGACGTTATCAGGACAATCCCGGGCGTCAGCTTTTAATGCTCTTCGACGCTTCGTCCCAGTGTACGCCTGTCTTACGGAAGTATGATTCGTTCGCCATGTGGCAGGCCAACGCCGCGTTGTGACCGAATACGACGTCCTCGACGACCGGTTGGCGAGACCGCACCGCGTTAAAGAAATTCAAGAGGTGGGGCGTGATGTCGTCGAAGTCGGGGCCGCGAAAAGTCTGTGAGGTCTCCGCCATCGCCTCACGGGCGAGCCGCGCGTCGTTTTCCTCGTGCCATCTCTTGAGATACTCCTCACGCATGGCGCGCGGGAAGCTCCCCGTGTAGTAGCTCGGGTAAGAATCCTTGCCGGTTTGCGGCGAGAAGGTCACGCTTGATCCAGCTACTTCGAGAAGTCCCTTCGACCCCTGGATGCGGTACGTCTCCGGCATCTCCGTGGCAAGATTGAGCCTCATGTAAACCGGCAGGTCCCCGTAGTAGTAAACCGTGGAGTGCACGTCCG
>DASYVU010000105.1:0-16980 GCA_035936715.1 Gemmatimonadaceae bacterium | reverse complement strand
CGCGTAGCGATCAGGGTTCAGGGGCAGTACAGCGACGTCTACCGGCGGCTGATGGCTCGTGGGGCGCGGGTGAGGTGGACGGACCTGAGGATGTCGGTGCACGAGCTCGCCGAGTCGCGGCCCGCGAGCGGCGGGATCGTGTTGTCGAATTGGGAGATCTGAGAAGGCGCTCAACGTAAGGCTGCAAGCATCTGCTGCGCTTTCCCGGCGGCTACCATATCACCAACACGCCGAGCCATTTCGACCTCTGCACGAACGTGCGCCGCAAAATATCGTGCCCCGGTAGTCCAGTCGTACAGCCGGCGGCGACTAGCCATGAGGGCGGACCGGTTATCACCAATTCGCGACCACAAATCGGCGAGAACGACGTTGACGAACCCGACTCCGAATTCGGCCGGAGCCTGTCTCGCGAGAGAATCGAGACGCGCAACAATTTCCCGAGCGTCTGTACGATGCGTCAAAACTGCGTGTTCAGCGTCGAGCATCCTCGCGCAGAGCTCGCCACTCGAGCCAAAAAACGGGACTGAATCGCGCGCCGCAAGAGGCCTGCGTAAGCGTCGCGCAATCGTGGTAAGCGTTGCCGCCTGGCCTTCTCGTGCTCGCCACAACCCGAGTGCGCAAAGGTCACCCACTTCGCGAAATCGTTGAAGGCCGGTTTGCGCAGGAGTTTCCGTACTTTGTTCAAGTTGTCTGACGGCGGCCATTGCAGCGGCGGTGTCACCGCCCCCAATAACCGCATCAGTCACAGATAACGCGCCTGCGTCGACCACGTTCCAAACTACCCCAGGTCGGATAGGGCCCAGTGAGTCGAGGCGCCCAACGAGTCGCACCGCTTCAGCGTACCGTGCGCGATTCACAGCCATATCGTGGAGCGCGAGTAACGCAGCTCTCAGTTCATCGGATGTAGATGCCCGGCGTTCAAGCTCGTTCGCTGCGGCCTGACCCGAGGTCAGATCCACTCCGTCGATTTGCGAGTAACCGGCGATTCGAATGAGCGCACGTACGGATACGCTGCCAAAATCCTTTCTGATCGCCGCGATGCGCGCGGTGTCTGCCCGTGCGGCGGCGATTCGCCAGTAGATGAACGGGAGAAGGTCCGAATCGTTGCTTCCAGACAGACGCTTCTGAAGATCGTTGACGGTAGCCCAATCGGACTTGGCTATTGCGAGCTGAATCAGGTGCATAAGGGGCCAACGGAACGCAGCGTCGAGCTGGAGAGAGTGCTGGAACGCCGCCTCGGCCTGCTCCCAGGAATTCGAAATCCCCAGAACTGCCCCCTCGTGGTACAGTCGATCGCCGAACTCGTACCACGCGGTAGGAGAGTAGGGTGCGAGCTCGGTCGCTCGCTCCCAGTCGGAATACTCTTCATGTGCGGATCGAAACCGGTCCGGTTTTCCGACAAGGGCGTCGAATACCGCCCGATCCCGATTACTGAGCTGATTGCGAAGTGGCCACGTGCCGAATAATCCTCTGCGGGTCCGCTCAGAGCCGGCGAACCACGCCCATCCGCCTGCCTCCGCAATTCCCAGCGCCGCGAGCGCAAACGTGCTATCCGCGTCGAGGGCCTGCCAAAAGGCGCTAAGCGCTTCGGCGTTTCGTGCCGCGCGATAGAATGCGCTGCCGGACAAATAGAATTTCTGCGCGGTCAGCGAACGTTTTGCGAGCTGAGCTCGGCGCTGGACGTCCTCGCCCAATAACACCGCGATAATCTGACTCGCCAAATTGTTTACCAACGCTCCGGTAGTATCCGCGGATCCTTCGACCGAAAGGGTGGCAAGATGCCAACCCGAGCCGTCATTCTTCTGGACTGTGGCCTGTAGGACCAGATGCCGCTCGCGCGCGATCACTCGGCCCGTGGCAATGGATCTTGCCCCTAAGCGGTCGGCCACTTCGCGTACTCTTTGCGGCTGATCATCGGCGCAAGTTGTTTTCGTTGTGCGCCATGCTGACTGCACGGTGGCGAGGTCGATTGGGCGAACGTTGATCGCCTCCGGCAGGGATGATTCGACCACACCAGCCATTCCGCTTCCCAAGGGATTGAGATCTGAACTTCCGTCTACGCAGAAGGGAATTACGGCCAGGCGCTGGATGGCGTCCGCCGATGAACCACCAGGCGGGCGCGACATAATGCGAGGAACAAAAGTCTTGGCGAGACCAAAGCCGGCGAGGCCGATGATTGCGCCGGCGGCGAGTGCCAACGCCAGGCGACGATTCGATACAGTCGCACCGGGACGGCCCTCAGGTTGGACCAGGGCTTCTCCAACACTGGCGCGGCCGCGCGTTGAATTGGCTCGACCCAGCGGTGGCGGACTGCCGTCACCTTCGGCAACTGTTACACTCAGCGCCTTCAGCAACTCTTTGCAGGTGGGGTAGCGGTCACCCGGGTTTCGAGAGAGAGAGGTTACAACAACCTGGTCCAGCCACGGGAGCACTGTGCGACGCGTTGCGGACGGTAAAGGAGGGTCCTCAGTGAAGCGCCTCGCAAATCCATCTTTCCCAGCGAATGGCGGCTTGCCGCTCAGCATCTCATAGAGCACGCAGCCGAGGCTGTAAATGTCAGTCCTGGCGTCAATCTCGCGGTCTCCGATGAGTTGTTCGGGACTCATGTAGGCAGGCGTGCCGGGGCTTTTCTGGCCCGTTCGGGTCAGTTGACGAACCCCGGCCAAGTCGATCGCCCGCGCAATCCCAAAGTCGGCGATCACCGGATGCTCGCCTGAGAGCAGGATATTCTCAGGTTTGATATCGCGGTGAATGATTCCCTGGGTGTGCGCGTAACAAAGCGCATCGGCCGTCTGACACGCGATACTGACCGCAGCCTCAATTGTAAGCTGAGGTGCACGGTCGATTCGAGCGCGCAGCGTCTCTCCTTCCACATAGGGCATCACATAGTAGAGGAGTGCTTCCACGTGTCCTGAGTCGTGGAGTGGCAAGATGTTGGGGTGCTGTAGACGGGCGAGAACGCGAATTTCGCGGATAAACCGCAGTTCACTCATCTCGGAGGTCGGATCCGCGTTCAAGACTTTGAGCGCCACCCGCCTTTCGTGCTTTAGGTCGTACGCGAGGTAAACGGTGGCGAAGGCACCCTGCCCGATTTCTCGCTCGATCTCATAGTGGCCGCTTAGAGCCGCGCGCAATGGCGCGAGCGCGTCGGTCACGGCGATGAACTCCTACCGAAACCTCGCTCTATACGATGCGACGCAGTGAAAATTCTTGGCAGATCGGCCGAGCATGGAGCCATCGCGCCCGCCTTGGAGAACCGTCGCTAACATAGGGCGGTCGGTCGGCGCCAGCCAGCGATTTGTTTATCGAGGGCGCTCGCAGAAGGATGCTTCTTTGCAGACTTCCGTCAGGCTTGAACGCTGCACATCTTGACTTGAATCGTTCGGAGGCGACATGACGAAGACGACAACTAAGAGGGCCTCACGGAAGGCTAGGAGCGGTTCCGCGGCAAAGGCAACTCGTCGGGTTTCGACTACAACGTCCACGCGCTCTTCAAAGAGAACGAAGGCAAGTCGCCACTCCTCCAGGAATCAGGACGCGATCCTTCTCGTGGGGACGATGAAGGGCGCTTTTATACTCCGCTCCGACAAATCGCGGAAGAAGTGGAAGATCGAGGGCCCGCATTTTCGTGGAGAAGCCGTCTACGCACTACTGCACGACACCCGCGGTGATCGCCCCCGCACATTCGCGGCAACCCATAGCATGCATTGGGGGCCCACACTTCGAACGAGCAACGATAACGGCGTTACGTGGAGCGAGCCCGGTCCACAGACCGTGCGCTTCCCGGCCGACTCCGGCCGCGCGCTCGCGCAGATCTGGCAGATTGCGGCCGGCCGACAGACCGAGCCCGATGTGTTTTACTGTGGTGTCGAGCCCGCCGCGCTCTTCGAGTCGCGCGATGGAGGAGAGAGCTGGCAGCCAAACCAGGGATTGCTCAATCACGAGCACCAGCCCAAGTGGCAACCAGGTGGCGGAGGGCTTTGCCTGCACACGATTCTTCTCGACCCCGACAACCCGCGACGAATGCTGATCGCAATGTCGACGGGCGGAGTATATCGCTCGGAGGACGGAGGCAAGAGCTGGCGTGCGCGGAACTCAGGTGTCCGTGCCCAGTTTCTGCCTGAGGAGCATCGGTTTCCCGAGTTCGGACAGTGTGTGCACAAAGTGGTTCACCACCCGAGCCGTCCGGGGAGACTCTTTCTTCAGAACCATTGGGGTCTGTATCGGAGCGACGACTGGGGCGACAACTGGAAGGACATCGCCAACGGCGTACCGTCGGACTTCGGGTTCGCCATGCAGATGCATCCGCACGACCCCGAAACCGTTTACATAGTGCCCATCGAGGCGGACGTGTTTCGCGCTACGCCGGAAGCAAAGCTGCGCGTGTATCGAACCAGGAATGCGGGCGCGAGCTGGCAGCCGCTCACCAAGGGACTGCCGCAGAGCGGCGCGTACGAAAACGTGCTCCGTGATGCGCTCGCAGCGGATTCATTTGATTCGGCGGGGATCTATTTCGGAACGAGAAGCGGGAAGCTGTATGGCTCGCGCGACGAAGGGTCGACGTGGACTGAGATCGCCGACGCCCTTCCGCCGATCGTGTGCGTAAAGACGGGAACAGCGGGGGCAGCTTGATAACCGTCGAGCTGCCGAACGTCCTTTGCTCCTACACGGATCAGAATCCGTCGCTGGTGCTCGACGAACCCTGCAAGACCCTCGGCGACGCGCTCGCCGCGCTCGGCCGAAGGTCGCCGGGAGCGCTCGACCGGATCATGGACGAGCGGGGCGACGTGCGTCGCCATGTCAACCTCTTCGTGAACGGCGAGAACGTTCGATTTCTCGACGGTCTGAGCACGGCCGTACCGAACGGCGCCACGATATTCGTGCTCGCCGCGGTGAGCGGGGGATAGCGACGCCAGGTGAAGCTCAAGCCCGTCGGTCCCAGGCGTTCGATCAAGCTCGACGACGACCATGCACGGGCTCATGCTCCCGTCAAAAGTCGAAAATCACTTGAGCGGGCGACCGAAAAGCACGTCAAGCGGATCTCGGACCTCCAGCGCGTGCTCTATGCGGATGCCAGATATGCGCTGCTCATCGTCCTGCAGGGCCGGGACGCCTCGGGTAAGGACGGCACGATTCGCAGGGTCTTCACGGCGGTCAACCCCCAAGGCTGCACCGTCGCGAGCTTCAAGGCCCCAACAGAGCTCGAGCTGCGCCATGACTTTCTGTGGCGGGTGCACGCGCAGGTGCCGCAGCGCGGGATGATTGGGATCTTCAACCGGTCGCACTACGAAGACGTGCTGGTCCCACGGGTGCACGGCTCGATCAAGAAGAAGGAGTGGCTTGCCCGATACGATGAGATCAACGACTTTGAGAAAACGCTTGACCATAACGGCGTGGTCATCCTCAAGTTCATGCTGCACGTGTCGCGCGACGAGCAAAAGCGACGCCTGATGGAGCGGCTCGCCGACGAGACGAAGAACTGGAAGTTTCGCCTGGGAGATCTCGAGGACCGCGCCAAATGGGACGATTTTACCAAGGCATATGAGGGAGCGCTCAAACATACGAGCACGAAATGGGCGCCGTGGTACATCGTGCCCGCCGACGACAAGGATGTTCGCGACTGGCTCGTCGCGCGCACGATCGCCGACGCTCTCGACAAGCTCGATCTGCGCTACCCGCCGGCTGACCCGTCGGTGCTGGCGATTGATTTCGACTGATGCCGGCGACTGATCGAGTAATGGATAAGGAGATCGCGGGATTCCTCGCCAAGTACACACCCGAAATCGTCACCTTCGCCACCGACGCGCGAAAGAGAATGCGAAAGGAAGTTCCGGGAGGCGTCGAGTTCGTTTACGACAACTACAACGCGCTCGTGTTCGGTTACGGGCCGAGCGAGCGGCCTTCCGAAGCCGTGCTCTCTCTGGCGCTTATGCCGCGGTGGGTGACGCTCTGTTTTCTGAAAGGAGCCAAACTCCCGGACCCCAAAAAGCTGTTGAAGGGAGGCGGTAACATCGTTCGGAATATCCGATTGACTGCGCCGCAGCATCTCGAGGACCCCGATGTCCACGCCCTGATCAGGGACGCGATTGCCGCCGCGGCGCCCTCTTTTCCCGGTGGCGGCGCTCCGCGCACCATGGTGAAATCCGTATCGGCAAAGCAGCGAACGCGACGTCCTTCCGCGGCGCGCACGCGGCGAGCAAAATAGAGTGAATTCATCACGGTCGCTGGGGGTTCCATTCGCCTGCATGATCTTCGCGCTTGCCTGCAATGAAGACTCGCGGAGATCCACCGCAAAGGGTGACACACAGTCGTCTGCTGCGACTGTGACCTTCACGAACGACGGACCGTTCGATTTCGGTGCCCGCATGTTCGTCGCTGAAGAAGACAGCTCTGGATCCTTTTTCTGCTTCGCGGCGAAAGACACGGCGTTGGCGCCTGGCATGCCCGTGACAGTCATCTTTGTGGAATTTCCGCAGCGCTCCATAGTGGGCCGTCTGGCCGCCCGCAGAAAGCTTCCGTGCTTCCCGCCTTCGCGAATGCCGCCCACGGACAGCATGCTGTACGTCGTTCAGGTCCCGCGCGACACATTGGACAGGATCGGACTGCCCATTGTTGTTCTCGGACCCGCGCCATCCCCGGAACAGATCGGCGACACGGTGACGCTGCGAGTCCAGCCCGGACAACCAGCGATACGGTTCCGCCAGTGTGCGAGCACCGAAGGCCTGCACGCCAGTGCGTGGGGAGGAATCCCGCTCGCTTCACCGCGAAAATGGCACGCCTATTATTACCTCGGTTACGACACCGACCCGACCTGTAATGTTGCCGAATATGCCCCGGACAGCAGCGAGCGGCCCGGAGGAGGGTGATTGATTTCTTGACGCGTCCCTCCCCGCGTCCTACGTTCGGATGGCCAGGATTCATTGTGACTGCCACTTCTCCGTCGTAACCCGATATGCAAAGACGTGAAGTCGTACGCTTCCTCGGCGCCGCCCTCGCGCTGCCGTTTCTTCCCCGCGGCGCGGAAGCCGCCATCCAGCTGGGCAAGAGCCTGCACGAGCGATTGGGCGACGTTCCGTTCAGGACCCTCAACCGCGATCAACAGGCGCTTGTCACGAACATCGCCGAGATGATCATTCCCGAGACTGACACGCCAGGCGCGACGAGCGTGAAGGTGCCTGAGTTCATTGATCTCATCCTGACCGACTGGGCGAGCGACGATGAAAGAGCCGCGTTCCTCGCGGGCCTGGGCGACATCGACGCCCGTGCTGCGGCGATGGGCGCACCTCGATTTGTCGGCTTGCCGGCGGCCAAGAAAGTCGAGCTCATCACCGCGCTCGACGCGCCGAGTGAGGAAAAGACCGGACCCGCGTTCGCGTTCCGCCGACTTAAGGCGCTAACTGTGTACGGCTATTTCACGTCCAAACCCGTGGAGCAGGACATCCTGAAGGTCCAGATGTTCTTCAACGGGTATCAGGGCAGCGTACCCTTCACTCCGGCGGTCTGACGATGCCTCCAATGACTTACGATGCGATCGTCGTCGGCTCGGGGATTTCCGGCGGCTGGGCGGCGAAGGAGCTCACGGAAAAAGGACTCCGCACGATCGTGCTCGAGGCGGGACGGCCGATCGACCCGGCGGTCGACTACGTGGAGCACGTGCTTCCGTGGGAAAAGCGCTATCGAGGCATGGGTAACCGCAAGCAGGTGGAGCGCTATCAACCCATCCAGAGGCACACCGGCGCGTGCGACGAGTGGTCTTCCAAGTTCTTCGTCAACGACCTCGACAACCCGTACTCGTTTCCCGATGACAAGCCGTTCTACTGGATACGCGGCCGGCAGGTTGGAGGGCGCTCGATCATGTGGGGGCGATGCGTCTACCGCTGGAGTGATCTCGACTTTGAGGCCAATGCGAAGGAGGGGTATGGCGTCGACTGGCCAATTCGGTACAAGGACCTCGCTCCGTGGTGGAGCTATGTCGAGAAATTCGTCGGAATTCAGGGACGTCGGGAAAATCTCCCACAGGTGCCCGACGGCGAGTTCCAGACACCATGGCCTCTGAATGCGGCGGAACAGAAGTCGCGTGACATTCTGCTCACGAAATTCGGTGGGGAGCGCGTAATCACCAACGCGCGCCTGGCCGTGCTTACTGAAGACCACGGCGGGCGCCAGAAGTGCCACCTGTGCGGGTACTGCGCGCGCGGATGCATCACGCTCTCGTACTTCAGCAGTATCAACGCGACGCTTCCAGCGGCGCGTAAAACGGGGCGCTTGACTCTCAGGCCCTTCAGCGTCGTGCATAGCGTGATCTATGATCCCGCGAAGCGGCGGGCGACCGGCGTGCGGGTGATCGACGCGAACACCAAGGAGATGTTCGACGTCAATGCGAAGGTGATCTTTCTCAACGCGTCGGCGATGGAATCGACGCGCATCCTTCTCAACTCGGCAACGCCTGAATTTCCGAATGGCCTCGGCAGCTCCAGCGGGGAGCTGGGGCACAATCTGATGGACCACATCATGGACGGCGGCGCGAGTGGTACGCTGCCATTCGCGACGGACCGCAGGGAGATCGGAAATCGGCCCGACGCGATCTACGTCCCGCGTTTCCGGAATGTGAAAACGAAGCAACCGGATTTCCTGCGCGGGTACGGCTTCGAGGGTCGCGCCTACCGTCCGGCCTGGGAACGCGGATCGGAAATGCCTGGTTTCGGCGCCTCGTTCAAAAAATCCCTGATCGGTGACCTTGGACCGTGGCAGATGTGGTTCGGCGGCTTTGGCGAGATGCTTCCGCGCCACGAGAACTACGTCGAGCTGGATCCGCATCTCGTCGATGCGTGGGGGATTCCAGCTTTGCGAGTGAACTGTGCTTACAGCGAGAACGAAAAGAAGATGCAGGAAGATATGGTCGTGAGCGCGACCGAGATGCTGGAAGCGCTGGGCGCGACCGACATCAAGCCATTCAAGGAAGACAATCCCCCGGGCCTGGTGATCCACGAGACGGGAACCGCGCGCATGGGGCGTGATCCAAAGACGTCGGTTCTCAACTCTCACAATCAGGTGTGGGATGCGCCCAACGTGTTCGTTACCGACGGGGCGTGCATGCCGTCGACTGCCAACCAGAATCCGAGCATCACCTACATGGCCCTTACGGCGCGAGCGGTGGATTACGCTCACAAGCTGCTCAACCGTCGAGAGCTGTAGAGGGAGCCGCGGCAGCAATCCGATTGAGAGCGGTGCGGATCACCTCGCATGAGCACGCCTGAAAAACGCCGCTGGGTCTTGATCGCCACGATTCTCGCGTCCGCGATGACCTTCATCGACGGGACAGTAGTCAACGTCGCGCTGCCCGCGCTACAGGCAGACCTCCACGCAACGATCACGGACGTTCAGTGGGTAGTCGAAGCCTACACTCTCTTTCTGAGCGCGCTGATCCTGGTTGGCGGGGCGATGGGCGACCAGTTCGGCCGCAAGCGAGTGTTTCTTTTCGGTGTCGTATCGTTCACCGCCGCTTCGGTCTTCTGCGGTGTCGCGCCATCGCCCCGCGTGCTCATAACCGCCAGGGCGCTGCAGGGAATCGGCGCGGGGTTTCTGGTGCCGGGAAGTCTCGCAATCATCAGCGCGACTTTCAACGACGCTGAGCGTGGGCGAGCGATCGGCACCTGGTCTGGCTTCAGCGCCATTACGACCGCGCTCGGTCCAGTGATCGGCGGGTGGCTGATCGAACATGTGAGCTGGCGAGCCGCGTTTTTTCTCAACGTGCCACTGGCTGTCGTCGTTGTGGTCTTGTCTCTGCGGTTCATGGATGAGAGCCGCGATCCTTCCCGCTCGGCGCGCATCGACTGGCTCGGCGCGGTCCTCGGCGCCGTGGGACTGGGAGGACTCGTCTTCGGGTTGCTCGAGCGGGCGCCGCTCGGTCCCAGCCATCCGTTGGTAATTGGATCGCTCGTACTGGGAGTAGTGTGCCTTGTTCTGCTGGTGGTGGTCGAGCGTCGCGCGCCTAACCCGATGATGCCGCTCCATCTCTTCCGCTCGCGGACATTCATGCTCGCCAACACGCTGACGCTCCTGCTATACGGAGCGCTGGGAATCGTCCTGTTCCTGCTTCCGCTCGATCTCATACAGGTTCAGCACTACTCTGCAACGGAGGCCGGGGCGGCGCTGGTGCCATTCGCGGTCATCATGTTCGCGCTGTCGCGATGGGCAGGTGGTCTGGTCACGCGAGTAGGCCCGCGCCTCCCACTCACTGTAGGTCCTGCCCTTGCCGCCGTCGGTATCGTCCTGTTCGAGCGCGGGGCAATTGGTGACTCCTACTGGTCGAGTATTTTTCCCGCGGTTTGTCTCCTGGGCCTCGGAATGACTGTCACGGTCGCGCCCCTCACCACGACCGTGATGGGCGCAGTCGAGACCGCCCACGCGGGAGTCGCTTCCGGCGTCAACAACACGGTTGCCCGAGTAGCCGGGCTGCTCACGATCGCTGTCTTTGGCGTTCTCCTGGTGCGCAGGTTCGACACAGAGGTCAAGCCGCGCCTCGATCACCTGGCGTTGCCAGCGGCTGTCCGGGCGCAGGTCTACAAGGAATTGCCAAAGATGGCAGGGGCCGACCTTAAGCCCCTTGCGATCGACAACCGGGAACGGGCAATCGTGCAAGAGTCGATCGACGATGCATTTGTTTCTGGCTTCCGCCTGGTGATGTTCGGAGGGGCGATCCTGGCGCTCGTCGCGGCGGCGTTCGGAGCCGCGATTCGCGCGGACAAGACTCATTCATAGAGGAGGCTCGGTGCGCGCTGAATTGCTTGTCTTGCGTCTGATTCACATTCTCAGCGGTATTGCCTGGCTCGGGAGCGGACTGTTTACCAGCTTCTTCCTGATTCCTGCGCTCTCGAGCTCTCCCGCGGTGATGGGTGAGGTGTTGGCGGGACTGCAGCGGCGGCGACAATTCCTCGTGCTCCAGATCGTTGCTGCCCTCACTATCCTGTCGGGTCTGCGTCTCCTCTGGATCGATTCGGCGGGTTATGCGGCGAGCTACTTCGCCAGTGGAACAGGAAGAACGTTTGCGATCAGCGCGGGCGCGGCGATTATTGCGGCCGTGTTGTCGTTTGGCGTGGCGCGACCAGCCGTTGTTCGCGCGGGGGCGATAGCGGCGTCGCTTGCCGCCTCTGCTGACGCCGGCGAGCGCGAGCGACTCGCGGAGCAGCTCGATCGACTGCGCCGACGCGGAACGATAGCAAGCGTGCTGGCAGTTGGGTTCGGGCTCCTTGCGGCTTCGGGGATGGCGATCGCGCGGTACGTGTAGCGAAAACGAAGCTACGCTCGTTCGAACAAGGATCTGAAGGCGTTCCGCGCCGTGATCCTGCGCAGGTACTGAAGCTCATCACCAGCAAATGGGACGGGGACGATCTTGAAAGTTTCCGTGAGCGCGTTGTTCGAGATGGTATTATCGAGCGCGAGCAAGTCCAGCAGACCGGAAGTCACCGGTGGATTGGGCAGTAGACGCTCGGCGAGCGCGACAAGCGGACGCAGCATCTTCACGGGCACCGGCACGAGCTTTCGATGCGTTCCCATCGCCGTCAGAATGCGTTCAGTCATCTCACTCAGCGTGAGTGGGACCGCGCCGCCAAGAGCATAAACCTGCCCGACGGTTTCCTTCTTCTCGAGCGAGAGTCGAACAACGCGCGCCACATCATCCGCTGCAATGGGCTGGAATCGCGCCCTTCCCCCGTTCGGAAGCGGAAAAATCTTCGGCGTCAGCCGGATCAGTCGGCCGAGCACGTTCACGAATTGATCTTCGGGGCCGAAGATCACGGACGGCCGGAGAATCGTCCAGCGGAGGCCGCTCGTTTTGACTGAGTCCTGCGCGACACCCTTGCTGCGCAGGAAGGGATACGGCGACCTGCTGTCGGCGCCGTTCTGCGACATGAAGATGATTCGCTGCACGTTCTCCGCTCGCGCTGCCGAGATGAGCCGTTCCGTCGCAGCGGTGTTCGATTCCCGGTAGCTCTCGCCCTTCTTCTCGATCGCGATCGCGGCGAGATGAACGACCGCGCCGCATCCGCTGAGACAGTTCCTCAGGGTAGTCGCATCGCGAGCGTCACCGACTCTGAATTCCACCGGAAGCTGTCCGAGCGCCATCGCGGCTCGTGCCGGATCCCTGATGAGGGCCCTCACCTGCCAGCCGTTTTTCGTCAGCTCCCGACACGTGTGGATGCCGACGAGTCCGGCTGCACCAGTTACGAGTATGGGCTTTTTTTTGTCGGCCGAAAGCGGGAGAGGCTGTTCGGCTACGGCGGTCGCGGGTCCTTCGCTCCCGTAGGAGTACGGGCCGCGGTTATCCATCAGCTCCGCGGCTGACCATCACTCTTACTGCCGCGGTCCACGCCGCGAGTACCCCGCAGCACGATGCGGTAGATCAAGAGAGACATTCCCATCGTGAGGAGAATGTGAATCCATCCCGGGGCCGATGTGGTGAAGGTGACGACTGCCCAAACGACGAGCATTGCGATCGCAGCGATTATGTCTAAATCCATGGGAAGAATCGTTGACGTTGAATGTGACGACGGGTAAGTTCAGATAGTCAGTACAGCACGAGCAGCAAAAAAATTTTCGCCATCATCGTTGGGGCGGAGAACTCACTTTTTGAGCCAACAAGTCCTTCGAGTGGGTCCGATAAACTTCGTTGACGTCATGCCCCAGTGCGGGGAAGACGGTAGGCGTGGTGAGGGCCTCAAAAATTCGACCGGGCTTCAAAAAACCTCTCCGTCCCATTTTATCTGAAGCTCCGCCACCCAACCGGCGGAGTTTCTTTATGTGCGATATCTTACCCTAAACATGCCACGCGTAACAGTCACCCGCAGGGTCCGGTTCAACGCCGCCCACCGTGTCCATAATCCAGAGCTCTCCGACGCGGAGAACTCGAGGCTGTTCGGGAAATGCAACAACCCGAACTGGCACGGACACAATTATACGCTGGACGTCTCCGTGGACGGCGACATCGATCCGAAGACCGGGTACGTGTGCGATCTCTCGCAGCTCAAGAAGATCGTCGAGCGCGAGATCGTCGATGTCGTCGACCACAAGAACTTCAATCTCGACGTCCCGTTCATGAAGAACATCATTCCGACGTCCGAGAACATCATCATCGCGTTCTGGAAAATACTTACCCCTCAGGTAACGCCTGGTAAGCTTGCCAAGCTCGTCCTGTGGGAGACTGAAAACAACTATGCCGAATACACAGGCAGATAAGGAGTTCGAGGAGCTCGTTCGACGCGAGCTTGAGCTGATCGGTGAGGATCCCAAGCGCGAAGGCCTGCTCAAGACTCCGTCGCGCGTCGCCAACGCGTTGACGTTTCTGACTCAGGGCTACAGCTCGAGCGCCGAAGAGGTGGTCGGCAAGGGCATCTTCAAGGAAGAGCACGACAACATGATAATGGTGCGCGACATCGAGCTCTACTCGTTGTGCGAGCACCACATGCTGCCGTTCTTCGGCAAGGCGCACGTGGCGTACATCCCGGATGGGAAGATCGTCGGGCTCTCCAAGATTCCGCGCATTGTGGACGTGTACGCCAGACGTCTACAGGTGCAGGAGCGGCTGACGGAGCAGATTGCGGAAGGCCTCTGCCGGGTGCTCCGCCCGGCGGGAGTCGGAGTCGTGATCGAGGCCTACCACCTCTGCATGATGATGCGCGGGGTGCAGAAGCAGAACTCCAAGACGATCACCTCGGCGTTGAGGGGAGCATTCCGCGAGGATCCCAAGACGCGGGACGAGTTCCTGCGCCTGGCGCACAACGGATCTGATTGACGACTCGGCTTAGCGGTCGCACTGCCGTCGTAACGGGGGCTTCCCGTGGGATCGGCGCGGGGATCGCGTCGGCGCTCGCTGATGAGGGCGCGCGGGTCGTGATGATCGCGCGCAACGAAGCCAGGCTCAAGGAAGCCGCCAAGGGATTAAAGGGATCGATTCCCCTCACGTGCGACGTATCCGACCCAAAGAGCGTGGAGAAGGCGGCGAGGCAGATCGAAAAGGAGCTCGGTGGCGCGCCCGACATCCTCGTCAACAACGCCGGAATCTTCGGAGTCTCCATCGTCGAGGAGACGACGACCGATTTCTTCGTCGACACGATCAATACGAACCTCGTGGGCCCGTTTCTCTTTATCCGCGCGTTTCTGGCTGCCATGAAGAAGCGGAAGAGCGGACACATCGTGACGATCGGCTCTATTGCGGACAGGACCATCTTCACGGGAAACGCAGCCTACTCGGCCGCCAAGTTCGGGCTGCGTGCCGTCCACGAAGTGATGCGCGCCGAGCTACGCGGCAGTGGCGTACGGGCGTCGCTGATCTCCCCGGCATCGACGGACACGGAGATCTGGAATTCGGTCACGGTCAGCGACCCCGCCGGCAAGCCGCACTCGACGCGGCCGATGCTGAGCCCCGATGATGTCGTCGCGGCAGTCATGTTCGCCCTCACCCAGCCGGAGAGAGTGAACATCGACGAGCTGCGCCTTTCGCACAGCTAGGACGTCCCGAGTCATCATGATCATTCCCGTCCGGAGCCACCGCTCGCCGTGTTCATTGAGCTGATCGACCTGCTCCGCTGCATCAACGCGCACGAGGACACCTGGCTCGTTGCGTCATTCAAGACGGTCTCCAACCGATTCGTCCTCGAAGCAAATCTGGGCTGCCCATCCTGCTCCGCCCAATACCCCATTCGCGAAGGGATCGCCGACTTCAGCGACGGTGCGGCGCTGCCGTCATGCGAGGCCGAGCGCGCCGCCGCAAGCCACGGGAAGGAGGAGCTCGCCACGCGCGCCGGCGCTTACCTCGCCGCGACCGAGCCGGGCGCCACGATCGTGCTCGGCGGGGTATGGGCTTACGCCGCGCAGGAGCTCAGCGAGATGGCGGAAGTCCGAGTGCTCGCACTCAACGCGCCGGATGAGGTGAAGGAGTCAAAGACCGTCGGACTGCTTCGCGTCGCCTCGGAGATTCCCGTTTCGCCGGGATCAGTCCTTGGGGTTGCGCTCGACGCTTGGTTTCCCGCGAAGATCGTCGCCTCCGCCGTGAGAGCCATTCGACCGGGAGGAAGAATCGTCGGACCCGCAACCATTCCGGCACCGGCGGAGCTATCAGTGCTCGCTCACGACGATAGATACTGGGTCGCACAAAAGGCTCCGCAAGTAGTCCCGCTGACACGAGCGGTCCGCTGAGCTCCGCCCACTCGGTCGACGCACTGGCTATCGGCCTCGCACGCCAAGCAGTTTCCAGAGGCTACGTCTGACACCATTTTTACGAGCCTGCGCGTGTCCCGGCTGACTATCGCTCTGGGCACCTGATCCATCTTCATCAGTATCTCGCTCGAGAAGCGAACATGCCTGAGGAATTCGACCTTGTAGTCATAGGCACCGGATCCGGAGGCTCGACACCTGCTTCAAAGTGTCGGGCCGCAGGATGGCGGGTGGCGATCGTGGATGATCAGCCCTATGGCGGGACTTGCGCGGTGCGAGGCTGCGATCCGAAAAAAGTTCTGGTCGGAGCGGCCGATGTCGCGTCGTGGCACAACCGCATGCGCGAGCACGGCGTGGCTGGGGACGCGAGAATCGACTGGCCTGCCCTTATGGCGTTCAAGCGCACATTCACCGATCCTGTTCCTGCGAGCCGCGAGTCTGCGCTCGAGAAGGCCGGAATCGAGACGCTGCATGGGACCGCGCGCTTCGTCGCAGACGATCGCCTCGTCATGAGACAACGCGAGCTGAGCGGAAAGCACTTCGTGATCGCCGCGGGGTCGGGCCCGCGACCGCTAAAAATCCCCGGCGAGGACCTCTTGATTTCCAGCACTGAGTTTCTCGAGCTTAGGGCCCTCCCATCGCGTATCGCCTTCGTCGGCGCCGGATACATCTCACTCGAGTTCGCGCACATCGCGCGTCAGGCGGGAGCCGAGGTGGTTGTTCTCAGCAGGGGCGCGCCATTGCCAAGCTTCGACGAAGCGCTGGTCGATCGCTTGCTCTCTCACAGCCGCGCCATCGGAATCGACATTCGTCTCGACGCCAACGTTACGAAGATAGAAAGCGTCGAAGGCTCGGGGACTTTCCGCGTCCACACTGGTAGCGGACGCAGCTCCGGTGTCATCGAGGCAGCGCTAGTCGTTCACGGCGCAGGTCGCGTTCCGAACACCGCACATTTGGGAACAAAGGATGGCCACATCCGCCTCGACCGAAAAGGCGCGGTCGAGGTCAACGAGTTTCTACAGAGCACTACCAATCCCCGCGTGTACGCAGCGGGCGACGTCGCGCTCCCGCCGGGATCCCTTCCGCTTACGCCGGTCGGGGGTCACGAAGGAGCGATCGTCGCGCATAATCTGCTCCAGGGGAACACGAGGATGCCGGATTACCGGGGGATTCCGAGTGTCGTGTTCACGCTCCCGCCGCTCGCCGCCGTGGGGCTTACTGAGAAAGCGGCGCGCGAGCAGGGAATCTCCGTGCGCGTCGAGAGCGGCGATACCAGCGGCTGGTACTCGAACCGCCGAGTGCGCGAGCCAGTCGGAATGTTCAAGACTGTTATCGAGGCCGACAGCGACAGGATCCTCGGTGCGCATTTGCTGGGAGCCCACGCCGAGGAAGTGATCAACCTTTTCGCGCTTGCCGTGCGATTCGGAATAACGGCGAAGGATCTCCGCCAGATGATCTACGCCTATCCGACGAGCGGCTCGGATATCCCCTACATGTTATGACCCACGATTAGCCAACGACTTGAAACACGGAGCTTGAAATGAGCAAAGCTGTTCGCATCGCCGATAGCGCCGGAACCTTCGGCGCGATCTTCGCCGCGCTATGTTGCGCGGGTGCTCCTCTCGTCCTGAGCGTCCTGGCCGCTATCGGCCTCAGCTTTCTCCGCACCGACGCGATTCTCCTGCCGCTCATGGGCATCTCTCTCGCCATCGCGCTATGGGGATTCTGGATGGGGCGGCGGCTTCATGGAGCATCGGGACCGCTCTTGTT
>DASYVU010000104.1:0-9471 GCA_035936715.1 Gemmatimonadaceae bacterium | reverse complement strand
CGGTAGCCAGAAAGGCGCGGTCCTTCACGTCGCCCGAACCGTTTGCCGCCGAGCGGAACGGAGGGTGGTGCACCTCCAGCGAGAGGTTGAGATCCCGTCGCTCGTAGTCATTTACCTAAACAGATTGTCAGATCTACTCTTCATGCTCGCGCGTGTCGCGAACGTACGCACGGGTGCTGGTGAAGTAACCTGGTAAGCCCCCCGCCCTCCCCAACTGGGCCGTCGCGAAAAACGGGGTCCGCGTCGCCGCGCGAGGTCCGGCTTGGCCGGTCCTCGATCCGGGTCGGCGCCGGACTCCTGTCCCAAGCCGGTGCGATCGCCCGCGAGCTCGCGCCCGCCCATCGATACGCCCTAATCACCGATTCCACCGTCGGTCCCCTGTACGCGGAAAGGGTCCGCGCTCAACTCGAAACGGGCAGCGTGGAAGTCCTAACGATGCCTGCAGGAGAGTCGAATAAGACCCGGGAAACCTGGGCTCGGCTGACCGATCAGATGCTCGCCAAAAGGTATGGCCGCGACTCGGCCGTGATTGCGCTCGGGGGCGGGGTAGTCGGCGACGTAGCGGGCTTCGTTGCAGCCACCTTCATGCGTGGGATTCCGGTAGTCCAGATACCCACCACCCTGGTGGCGATGGTCGACGCCTCAATCGGGGGAAAAACCGGGGTGGACACGTCGGCCGGCAAGAATTTGGTGGGCTCTTTCCACCCTCCCGCTGCTGTGCTTGTCGACCCCCAACTCCTTGCCACACTGCCACTTAGAGAATTGCGTGCAGGAATTGCAGAGGTTGTCAAGCATGGCGTAATCGCGGACGAGGTATATCTTCGTGGCGTCGCCAGCAGTGCTTCAGAAATGCTGTCGACCGGCGGTTCGGCGAGTGACAGGACGCTTGCGCTCATCGTCCGTAGCGTGGAGATCAAGGCCGACATTGTCTCACGTGATGAGAGGGAGGAAGGCCTTCGAAAAACTCTCAATTTCGGCCACACGATTGGCCACGCCGTCGAGCTGGTTAGCGGCTACTCACTCCTCCATGGAGAGGCAGTCGCAATCGGGATGGCACTTGAGAGTGAGCTGGCCGAACAGATCGGCCTCGCTCATACCGGGACCGCGGCGACGGTCAGCAGTGCGCTGAAATCGGCCGGACTCCCAACCACTCTCCCCTCCGGATCAGACGGTGATGCTGTGATCGAGGCTATGCGGTCGGATAAGAAGGGACGGTTAGGCAGGACGAGGTTTGCTCTCCCGCTCCGCATTGGAGCGATGGCGGGCGGAGATACTGGATGGACTGTTTCGGTCAGTGACGATCAGCTTCGGGAGGTACTCGCATGAAAAAACGCTCGGAAGTTGTCCGCACGGTTGTCGCGGTTACACTCGCGATAGCCTTGATCGGTACTGGTGCCGTTGCGCTCCCGTCGCTCGCACCGATGCAAGCCAGCATTGAATTCCCGCCCCAGAAGGGACCTCAGCTCGAGCCCGACGTTCTTTCAGCCATCGAAAGCGTCAACGGGAATGCCGGGAACCTCACCGGCCCTGTGAAGGAAAGGATCGTGGACATGGCGAAAGCGCTTCCGTCTACAGCGGGGAATGTCGCACGGGCGACGACTGCGTTGACCAGACCGATCGCCGAGGGAATCGAGGTGATTCCCGATGCCGCCAGGATGGTGCGCGCCACTGCCCACGAGGCGATCAAGATGAAGAAGGGAATCATTCCCCTCATCCCATCCAAGTTTGCCCGAGCGGAGGATGGCGTAACCATTCCGGTGTCCCTCACGCAATACTGCGTGCAGGGCGAGACGCGACGCGGACGTCAAACCCGCCACGGAATCGTTGCTGCCGATCCACGCATCTTTCCTCTGGCGCGGTACGTCGAAGTCTTCCTCGGCAACGAGTACCTCGGCCGCTATCTCGTGGACGACACGGGCGGCAACGTGCTGGGTGCGACGCTCGACATCTGGAACCCGGACTGCAAGGAAGCGGCGCGCTTCGGCCGACACTGGGGAGCCGCGACGCTCGTAGCTCGTGAGGTCGAGCAGATCCCCAACGATTCGCTCGCGCCCTCTCGCTGGGACGGACTCGCGAAGCGGTAGCACGCGGAATTTCCAGGCCGCATCTGGCCTTACAATTGCTCGATTCGGCCTCGAAAAAACCAACCCGAGAGCCCCTTATGTCCTCGTTCAGCACCTACCTGATCGGATTCATCGTCCTCATCGTCGGCCTCGCGATCGCCGGGATTCTGCTTGGCGTGTCGCAAACCTGGGTTCTCGTCGGATGCATCATCCTGATCGGAATCGCCATTTTGATGGCCACAACCCGAACGAAGCCCAAAGATCCACCCTCCCCCCCTGTGGCATGAAACGTGGCTGTTGACGGTTGAGTACGCCCGTAGTTAACGTGCGCGTCCGGCAGAGTACCGGGAGCGCGCCACCCAGACGCGTCATTTGATAATGTCGCTACCAAGGGGCTTATGCAGACAACGGGCGAGAGTAGATCCAAAGGCTTCTTCCGTTCCTCCCCTTCCACCGCTTTCGACCAGTACCTCCAGGACATACAAAAGCTTCCACTGATCACCGACGCTGAAGAAGAGCGTCGTCTCGCCCGTCGAGCACAAGCTGGGGACGAGAAGGCAGCAGAGCGGTTGGTCACCGCCAATCTTCGCTTCGTCATCTCATACGTAAAGAAGTATCAGGGTCACGGCCTCGACCTCGGTGAGCTAGTCGCCATCGGCAACGAAGGTCTCCTCAAAGCCGTCAGAAAATTCGATCCGGATCAGGGCGTCAAGTTCATCTCCTACGCCGTGTGGTGGGTCAGGCAGGCGGTCCTCAAAGCGCTTGCTGAGCAGACGCGCAGTGTTCGAATTCCGCTCAACCAGAATTCCCAGCTGATCAAGCTTGCCCGCGCCCAGACTGTTCTCTCCCAGGTTCTGAAGCGCGACCCGACCGACAACGAGATCGGCCGGCTTCTCGAAGAGACACCCGACGCTGTCCGCTCAGCCAAGCAGATGTCGGCGACCGAGATTTCTCTAGATGCCCCGATTGATCGCTCCGATCGCGAGGCGTGCACGCTCGGCGAACGCTTCGCCGGTGTCGATGGCGCGGAGATCGAAGACGTCACGGATTTCCACCTGATGCGCGAGTTCATCGACCGGGTGTTCCGAAAGTATCTGACGCCACGCGAGCGCAAGATTCTTCACCTCTACTACGGCCTGGAACAGGGGTCTGACGCGATGACCCTCGAGAAGATCGGCGCGCTGATGGGTGTAACTCGTGAGCGCATCAGACAGATTCGCGAGCGCGCGTTCGAGAAGCTTCGTGAGTCGCCCGACGGTTCGGCGCTCGCGGGATTCTGGAGCTGACGCCGGGATCATAATCGAAGGAAGTTCCACCAACGAAAGGACGCCGGCCAGACCGACCGGCGTCCTCAAGGCTTTTCTAAACGCAGCGTGCGGAAACGCTGAGGCCGCCCGGGAAGCCATTGCTGCCGCGGGGTTCGATCTGCAGGCGGTTCAGCCCAAGGAGCTGGAAAAACGTCTCAAGGAAGCCATCGGTGAGGGGACCAAGCGCATTCTGGTCGCCGGTGGGGATGGCACCATCGCCACGGCCGCAGCGCTGGTCGCCAAAACCGGGACCGAGCTGGCGATTCTCCCTGGCGGGACTCTCAATCATTTCGCCAAGGATCACGGGATTCCGACCGATCTTGGAAAGGCGGCTCTCATCGCCAGCGACGGCCCGATCGTCGGCGCTGACATCGGTTACGTCAACGACTGCGTGTTCCTGAATACGAGCTCTCTTGGGGCCTACGTCACGTTCGTTCGTGAGCGAGAGAGACTCGAGAAGCACCTCGGGTATTCGATCGCCAGCGTGATCGCTTTTGTCTGGATGCTGTCCGAGATCCGCACGTTCTCCGTGACGCTCGAAGTCGAGGGGAAGAAGAAGACCTATCGAGCCTCGCTCGTTTTCATCGGCGTTGGCGAGCGTGAGCTCAAGGCACCGATACTCGGCAGTCGTGTGAAAAACGGAAGGCGTGGGCTGCACGTCATGATCGTTCAGGGCCGCAGGCCGGCCCGGCTGTTCGCCCTGGCACTGGCCGGGATCACCAAAGGGAGACACGAGGCCGACAAGCTTCCTGAGTTCGACGAGTTCCTGGTGGACAGCTGCAGGATTGACCTCACCCGACCAATGGCAACCGTCGGTCTCGACGGCGAGTTGAAGAGATTCCGAACACCACTCGATTACCACATCGAGCGTGACGCTCTCCGGCTCGTCGTAGCACCGCCGGGAGGAGACGAATAGCTAGATTTCCCGAATGACCCTGCCCAGCCGGTCGAACGCGTCCACGGTCGCAGATCGCCTGGCGGAAATCGTTGGCGATCGACACGTCCTGAGTCGCCCTAGTGAGCTGCTGGTTTACAACTCTGACGGACTTCCGGGCTACCGGAGGCAGCCGCGCCTCGCAGTTTTCCCCGGCACGCGCGACGAGGCGATAGCGGTCGTAAGACTCCTCGCCGAAGAAGCCCTGCCGTTTGTCCCACGCGGCGCAGGCACCGGCCTGTCCGGCGGCGCGCTCGCGGACGATATCATCGTCATCGGATTGCATCGGCTGAAGGAGATAATCTCGGTCGACATAGAGAATCGTCGCGCGACAGTCGAGCCGGGAGTGGTCAACCTTCGACTCAACAAACACGTCGCGCCGCACGGTCTGCTGTACGCGCCCGATCCTTCGAGTGAAGCGGCGTGCACCATCGGCGGCAACGTGGCCGAAAACGCGGGCGGCCCTCACTGCCTCAAGTACGGAGTTACGCTCAATCACGTCCTGGCGATGACCGTTGTTTTGCCAAGCGGAGAGGTCGTCGAGCTGGGTAGCAAATTCGGCGAGCACGACGGATATGATCTCCGTGGAGCGTTCATCGGCTCCGAAGGGTGCTTTGGTATAGCCCTGGACATCACCGTCAAGCTGACCCAGCGACCGCAGACCGTGCGCACGCTACTCGCCGATTTCATGTCGGTGGACGGAGCGGCGCGGGTGACCTCGGCCATCATCGCATCCGGAATCGTTCCCGCCGCGCTCGAGTTCATGGATGGTCCGACGATCCGCGTCGTCGAGTCGTCGATCTACGCGGCGGGCTACCCAAAGGATGCGGAAGCAGTTCTGTTGATCGAGCTCGACGGGCTCGAGGCCGGCGTCAGCGCAGACCTGGAGGTAGTGCGACAGGTCTGCATCGAGGGCGGTGCGCGCAACGTGAAGGTCGCGCGCGATGATGCCGAGAGGATGAAGCTGTGGCAGGGACGCAAGAAGGCGTTTGGAGCCATGGGGCGTCTTGCCTCCCATCTCATCGTTCAGGACGCGGTAATTCCGCGCACGCGCCTGTCCGACATACTCGCGACCATCCACGCCATCAGTGAGAAGTACGGAGTGCTCGTGTGCAACGTCTTTCACGCCGGGGATGGCAACCTGCACCCCAACATCGCCTACAGCGCGGACGACCCCGAAGAGAGCGAGCGGGTGCACAAGGCGATGACGGAGATCATGAACGCGTGCATCGACGCCGGCGGAAGCATCACCGGAGAGCACGGGGTTGGTCTCGACAAAATGGGATACATGGAGTCGATCTTCTCCGAGACTTCGCTCAACGCGATGTGCGAGCTGCGCGGCGTATTCGATCCGGACCGTCGGGCGAACCCAGGGAAAGTCGTACCGATTCACTCCTGCAAGGAGTGGAATGCGGCCCTCTCCGCGCGACCATCAGCGCGGTGAATACTGAAGCAGCTGTAGCCGCGGTTCGGGAGGGCGTCGCGAATCGTACGCCCCTGAGAATCGGTGGTCGCGCCAATTGGTTGTCGGCAGGCCGACCTGTGAAGGCAACCAAAACACTTTCCGTTCGTGACGACTCGGGTGTAGTGAGCTACGTACCGGGCGATCTCACACTCACGATGCGCGCGGGCACTACACTCGCTGAGATCGCGCGAATCACCGGCGAGCACGACCAGTGGCTGCCGCTCGATCCGTTTGGCTCCGATGATGGAACGATCGGAGCGACGATCGCTACGGCCTCGGCGGGCCCGCTCGCCACTGGCTTTGGATCGCCAAGAGATCTGCTGCTTGGTCTCGAGTTCGTGAACGGTCGTGGGGAGATCGTGCGCGCCGGTGGGAAGGTCGTGAAGAACGTTGCCGGCTTCGATCTGTCACGTCTCCTTACCGGGTCATGGGGGACGTTGGGCGTCATTACGGAGGTCACGGTTCGCTTGTACGCGCGGCCGAAGGTCGACCGGACGTTCGCCGTGTCGCTTGGGCGCGGACAGAAATCAACGACGGAGCTGCTGCGCGCCCTAGCCGCTTCGCCACTTGCACCGTTCGCGCTGGAGATTCTGAACGGAGCGGCTGCGCTTTCACTCGGGTTCGGTGACAACCCCACCCTCCTGGTTCGGTTCGGAGGAAATGCTCCGGTTGTGGACGTTCAGCTCAAAGCTTTCTCGCAGCTCGCGCGCACCGAAGAAGTGGAGCAATCGACGTGGGCAGCGTTTCGGCAGATGGATGGTGATGCCGGGAGCGTAATAAGAATCTCCACCCTGCCCACTCGCTTTCTTGGCGCTGCGTCGAGCATTCTTGCCGATACCGAGCCGAGGGTCGTGATCTCGATCAATCCCCGTCGCGGAATGATGCGTCTCGTCACGCGCGACGACGGAGACCGAGATCCCGCGACCGTTGTCGACGCAGGCATTTTGCTGGATCTCCCTACCGACGGACAGGGCGCCGGCACCAGCGTGATTTTCGAGACGCTGCCGGCGGAAGTGTGGCCTGTCGTCTCTCCGAGCGTGGCTTCGGATCCGTTGTCCCGCGGTATCAAGAAAGCGTATGACCCGTACAACATTCTGAACCCCGGCATACTCGGCGATTGAAGTGACCGCAGCCCTCCCCGCTGATCCGCTCCCACGTGACCCGATGCCTGGGTGCGCCCTGCCCGGCACCCCGCTAGCGGACGCCCTGCCCGGCATCAACGCGTGCGTGCACTGCGGATTCTGCCTCCAGGCATGCCCGACCTATCTGAATCTCGAGGATGAGAACGACAGTCCTCGGGGGCGAATCTTCCTGATGCGGTCGCTGCTCGAGGGAACGGTCAAACCGGACGATCCGAGCGTGCAGCAGCACATCGATCAATGTCTCGGGTGCAGAGCGTGCGAGCCGGTGTGTCCGAGCGGAGTTCCATACGGCCAGCTTCTCGAGGCGACGCGTGCGACGCTGCGCGAGAGCAGACCGACTCCGTTTATCGCGCGCCTCATTCTCTTCGTCTTCGCGCGCGCATGGCTGTTGCGGCCCGCTATGTTTTTTTCGCGTTTTCTTGCCGCCACGCCAATCCCTTCCCTTCTCTCCGGTGTGAGGGGCCGCCTCGGCTTCGCCATGGCGATGCTCGCGTCGACTGGCCGTTCCATCGAGCGTTCCCCGTACACCGCAGTCAGCAGGGGAGAGCTTGGCCGTGTGGCCATGCTCCGCGGCTGCGTCATGGACGGATTGTTCAGCGCCACGAATCGCGCGACTGAGCGCGTGCTCAAGGTGAACGGCTACGCGATGGTCGATGCTCCGGGCCAGCAGTGTTGCGGGGCGTTGCACGCGCACGCCGGAGATCTCGAGAACGCCCGCAACCTGGCGCGGCGGAACATCGTCGCGTTCGAGAAATCAGGCGCCGAATTTGTTGCGGTGAACGCCGCCGGGTGCGGTGCGACGATGAAGGAGTACGGGCATCTACTCAAGGATGATCCCGAGTGGCACGAGCGCGCGTCCGCTTTCGGCTCGCGCGTGCGCGATGTGAGCGAGCTGCTCGCCGCGGCGGGCCCTCGCACCGGCGGTACGCTTCCGATCCGCGTCACGTACGACGCGCCATGTCACCTGCAGCACGCGCAGCGCGTGACGCAGGCGCCGCTCTCCATGCTCGCCGCGATCCCGGGCCTCGAGCTCGTGCCCCTCCACGATTCTGATCAGTGTTGCGGCAGCGCCGGCATCTACAATCTCATAGAGCCGGCGACATCCGATGCAGTGCTCGCTCCGAAGCTCGCCAACATCCGCGCGACCGGCGCGCCTTGGGTGGCAACCGGAAATCCGGGCTGCCTCATGCAAATCGGCGCGGGCTTGATCCGCGCCGAGATACCCGCGAGATCGATTCATCCGGTTGATCTGCTCGACGCATCGTACGCGGCGTTCGGCCAGTAGCGCCCCGCGAGGGCACCGACTTAATTGCAGGTAATGTCGGAAATGAACGAGTATTCCGCGCTTCACAACGGTGCTCTTTTTTTCGACCGGAGCGACCGGATGCGCGTGCGGATCTCCGGACCGAAAGCAGTGGAGCTCGTTACGGGAATGGTGACGAATGATGTCTCGAGTCTCGTCGCCGGCGAGGGTCAATACGCTGCTGCTCTGACACCCAAAGGCAAGATCGTCGCCGATCTCCGCATTTTTGCTTTGGACGATGCGCTTCTGATCGACACGTCCGCCGCCGCTGCGTCGGGCTGGAAGGAGATGGTGCGTAAGTACATCAATCCACGTGTCGCACCCTACCACGATGTAACGTCCGAGCTGAGCGACATTGGAGTTTTCGGCCGGTCGTCCCGCTCGATCGTGTCGAGAGCGACGGGTATCGACGACAGAGAGCTAACGGCGCTCGCGCCATACAGTCACATCACGGCACCGCTCGGCGATTCAACGATCACGGTAGCCAGAGTTCCGGAGATGGATCTCGATGGATTCGAGATTTTCGTTTCGAGCGAGTCCGTTGGCTTACTCAAGAACAAACTGCACGCGGGTGGGGTCTCGCCGGGAAGCTCAGAGACTTGGGAGATAGCGCGCGTCGAAAGCGGTCGTCCGCAATGGGGTGCGGATATGGACGAATCGACGCTTCCGCAGGAAGCCAATTTCGACGAGCTGGGTGCCATCTCGTACACGAAGGGCTGCTACATCGGTCAGGAGACCGTGGCGCGCGTTCACTTCCGCGGTCACGTGAATCGTTTTCTCCGCAAACTTCGCTTTGTCACGCGTCCGCCGCCGCCGACCGGCGCGGAGCTGGTCGACGAATCCGGGAAAGTCATCGGAGACATCCGGAGCGTCGCTCTCTCGCCCCGATTCGGAGGCGTCGCGCTTGGAATGGTGAGGCGCGAGATCCTGCCCGGCACCACGCTGCAGGCCCGATGGTCGGGGGGCGAATGCAGCGTGCAAATAGAGCAAAACGAAAAAGGCGCCACTGTTTAGTGGCGCCTTTTTGATTACTGCGAGGAGATCTATTTCTTCTTCTTGACCGGGGTCTTGGTGGTCTTGCTTGTCGTCGTGGTTTTGGTGACGGTGTCTTTCATCATACCAGCGGTGGTGTCAGTCGTGGACATCTTCATGCCGGTGTCCATCGCCGCGGGTGCGGGAGCCATTGCGGGTGCGGCGGTGTCGGCGGTCGCTGACTCATCCTTCTTCGAGCATGCGGCAAGTACCAGGACGGCGGCG
>DASYVU010000103.1:0-1930 GCA_035936715.1 Gemmatimonadaceae bacterium | reverse complement strand
CCTCTCGATCTTCGACTGCGCGTTCAAGCCGCAGAACGGAACGCGCTCGATCTCGCACCTGGGCCACATCAAGATGATGGGCTCGGTCCAGCCGTTCCTCTCCGGTGCGATCTCGAAGTGTGTGACCGCGGATACGTTGCTTTCGACGGCCCAAGGGCTCGTGCGCATCGGCGACCTGTACTCCGGAGAGGATCCGGACAGCTTCCGCAACATGGATCTGGACCTCGTCTCGCTCGACGGAATGCGCGCGAGCGATGCCTTCTACTACGGGGGCCCTCGCGAGGTCATGGAGGTCCGACTGCGATCAGGACATCGGGTGACCGGAACGCCCAACCACCGTCTGCTCGTCGCAGACATGGACGAGGGTCTGGTTTGGCGTCGTCTCGATGAGTTGAAGCAAGGAGACCATGTCGCCACTCAATACGGCGAGGACGTTTGGGCGAGGGTACCCGCGTCGTTGTCCGGCTTCCAGCCATCCGAGAAGCACGGTTCGCAGAAGTCCGTCCGGGTCCCTTCTGCGATGACCGATGATCTGGCGTTCTTCCTCGGCGCATACGCCGCGGAGGGTCATGTGACCCGCTCCAACTGGACGATCCACATCTCCAACGCCAATAAGGAGGTCATCGCACGGCTCCTCGCGCTGAGCGAGAGTGTCTTCGGTGTAACGGCGCGCCTGGCTCGGCAGCCGGATCGCTGCCCGTGTGTGGAGTTGTCATCCAAGACGTTGGTCGAGTTGTTCACGTTCCTCGGGTGTGGGGAACGTGCCTCGAACAAGCGGATCCCTGACGCTGTCCTTAGGTCCCCTCGCTCGGCGGTGCTCGCCTTCCTCAGTGGACTGAGCCTGGACAGCTACCTGCCATCCGACGTGGCGAAGTGGGCCATCTGCCTGGACTCCTCTTCAATGCTTGATGAGCTCCAAGCGGTACTCACCAATTTGGGCGTCGTGCACAGTCGTATCACCAAGTACAACGCCGAATACGACAAGTCCTTCGACGAGGTGTACGCGTCTGGGCAGCACGCGCAGGCGATCGTCAAGATGCTCGCGTTCCCCGAGGCTCACAAGCGGTCGCGGGCCGCCGAGATCGCGGCCGCCGAGTTCGGTGTAAGCACAGCCGATGTCGTCCCGGGAGCCAGTGGACGCGATCTCTATGACCTCCTCCCGAAGGGCCGTAGTGGGCGCTCGGGTCGGGGAACAGGCGTGGCTCGCCGGTTTAGCTACCTAAAGGACACCCGTACTGCCGTGGTCAGTCGTGCGTCGCTCGAGCGGATCGCTGCCCTTCCAGGCGTCGAACTGCCCGCAGAGCTGGCGGTCGTCCTCGAACGGAATCTTCACTTCAGCCCGATCGTTCGGGTCCGAGTCGCCGGGGTGCAAGAGGTCTATGACGTCTCGGTACCGGTCACCCATGCGTTCGTCGGCAACGGGATCGTGAATCACAACACCGTCAATCTTCCCGAGACCGCGACCGTCGAAGACGTCACGGACGCGTACGTCGAAGCGTGGAAGCACGGCGTGAAGGCGATCGCGATCTACCGCGACGGCAGCAAGAAGGTCCAGCCGCTCTCCACGGGCAAGGAGACCTCCAACCCGAAGAAGGAGGCCGCCGCCGCGGTCACGGAGACCGTCGTGGTCGCGCGGCCGCGCCGCCGGCTCAACAACACGCGCGCCTCGCTCACCCACAAGTTCACCATCGAAGGGCACGAGGGCTACATCACCGTCGGCCTTTTCGAGGACAACACCCCCGGTGAGATCTTCGTCACTATGGCGAAAGAGGGCTCGACGCTCTCCGGGATGATGGATGCGTTCGCGACGAGCATCTCGCTCTCGTTGCAGTACGGCGTCCCGCTCGCGCACCTCGTCGAGAAGTTCGCCCACATGCGGTTCGAGCCGTCCGGCTGGACCGGCAACTCCGAGCTTGGGTTCGCGAAGTCG
>DASYVU010000102.1:0-4782 GCA_035936715.1 Gemmatimonadaceae bacterium | reverse complement strand
TTCAGTCAGCCCTCGAACGAGCAGGACTCGATGGCTGGCTCCTCTACGATTTTCACGGGCTGAATCCCGTCGCGGTCGGAATGCTGGAGCTGCCCGGGATGACCACGCGTCGTTTCTTCGTCTACATCCCTCGAAAGGGTTCCCCGGTCGCGATCACGCATTCGATCGAGCAAGGTCCATGGACTGAGTGGCCCTCGAAGTGGACCAGGGAGAAGTACAGCAGTTGGCGCGCGCTCGAATCCTTGCTCAGCAATCTGATCAAGGGAAAGCGCGTCGCGATGGAGTATTCGCCGGGCGATGCCGTCCCCTATCTGGATCGAATCCCCGCCGGAGTCATCGAGATGGTGAGAAGCGCGGGAGCAACCGTTGTCTCTTCGGCGGAGCTGGTCTCCAGTTTTTACGCCGTGTGGAGCGACGTCCAGCGCGCATCACACGAGCGTGCTGCCCGCGCCGTCTCGGTCATTGGGCAGGAGGCAATCCGCCTCGCCGGCAGTCGCGCCGGCAGTGCGTCGCCGTTGACTGAATACGCGCTCGCCCGCTGGATCAGGGAACGGTTTGAAGGTGGCGGCCTCGAGACCGATCACGGGCCTATCGTTGCGACCGGCCCCAATGCCGCCAATCCGCATTATGAGCCGACCTCCGAGAGCTCCGCGACGATCAATCGAGGCGAGATCCTTCTCGTCGACTTGTGGGCGCGCGAGAAAAATGGAGTATTCGCTGATCAAACCTGGATGGGCTCACTTGGTGCGCCGAGTGCACGCGACAGCGCGATCTGGCAAGCGGTGAGGGATGCGCGAGATGCCGCCATCTCGCTGTTGCGGGAGCGCATCAATGGACACCAGCCGGTTCGAGGTGGAGAAGTGGACGACGCCGCCCGGGCCGTGATAACCAAACGGGGATACGGCGACAACTTCATCCACCGGACCGGCCACTCGATCGATCCACGCGATCTCCATGGCTCCGGGCCGCACATAGACAACCTGGAGACGAGAGAAGAACGGGAGCTGATTCCCGGCGTCGGATTTTCCATCGAGCCAGGGATCTATCTCGAGGGAGATGTCGGGATGCGGAGCGAAGTGAACGGCTTTATCGGTGCGGACGGGCTGCTCATAACCCCCGCCGATTACCAGAAAGAGCTCCTGGTCGTTTAACGGCGGCCGGAGTTCTGAGGATCGATGACGTCCCAGACCGCCTGATCTTCCAGCCCAAGTCTCCACAGGGCGAAGCTTCTCACTCCGAGCTGCCGCGCGTCGCGAACGAGCTTGTCGAGAAGCCCGCGGTCGCTGACCCACAACTCCCATCCTTCGGGTGACGTAGCGTGCAGCGTCTCCGATGAATGATCCCGGACCAGCGCCGTGTTGGTCATCGTGGTGAGTCGCCGCGCGTCGTCGAAGCTGATCACCTCGGTCTCGGCGGACTTTCTCCAGCGATATCCGTACAATGGGAAAGCTGCCACGATTCGCGCCGCGCCAACCTCCGCCACGCGCGTTCCCAGGTTGCGCGCGACCCAGTCCGGTGATGCGATTGGACCTGGCGGTGAGGCCCTCCAGTGCTGGTCGTACAACATCGCCATGATGAGATCGGCAGACTCGAGAAGGAGCGCCGAGGGATAGGCGGCGGTGTCACCGGCCGGCACCGCGATGACCACAGTGTGAACTCCGTGCGCGCGCACCGAGTCGGCGACCGCGCGTGTAACCGCGAGCAGCGCATCGAGATCTCGCGGAGTCATGCCCTCGAAGTCGATTACGACACCGCGATAGGCGGTTGAATCGATCAGTGCCGCGATCGCCCCGGCCGTAATTCCCGCTGCTTGTGGGCTTCCACCAAGTCCGCGAATGATCTCAGGGTGGAAACGGCTCCCATAGTACGATGTGATGAGCGCCATCGTGCGTGGCGCCACCGTGAAGTCGCTCCGAAAGTTGTCCGGATACAGTTGCACCGGCAGAAAGCTCGTGGTGTCGAGCGCGACCCATCCGGTGATGATTCTGGCGAGGCTGGCACCGTGTTGCTGGACCGATACGTCGCTGCGCTTGTCCCATGGGCCTGTGAACCCCCAAAAGTCGACCGGCGCGTTCGGCTCCGACGGGAGGTGAGCGCACGCCATCGCCAGGACGATTGCCGCGGATGCAAGCCATGCTGGACGCTTCATGCGCACTGTCCTTGTGTGGAGGCGATACCATTAGCAAACTCGCTAGCATGAAAAAACATCTCTCAAGCTACTTTGCGTTCGCCGCGCTCGCACCGACGCTGCTCGCGTCGCAGGCGCCCGCCGATCTCGTTCTCACCAATGGCCGCATCTACACCGTCGACAACGCGCGTCCCGTCGTTACAGCGCTCGCTGTCCGCGGTGGTCGCGTCGTCTTCGTCGGGTCCGATGCCGAAGCCAGGGTGCTCGCGAGTACGTCAGCGCGCCTCATCGACCTGCACGGCGCGACTGTCATTCCCGGGATCGTCGACGCCCATGCGCACCTCCTCGGCCTCGGTCACATGCTTCAGAGCGCCAATGTCGCGGGCTCGACTTCGTACCAGGAGGTGATCGACCGCGTCAAAGCTCGCGCCAGGGATGCGAAGCCGGGCGCATGGATCCTCGGCCGAGGCTGGGATCAGACCCGTTGGGAGAGCAAGGAATTTCCCACCCACGAACTGCTCTCTCGGGCCTTTCCTGATAATCCGGTGGTGCTGCAGAGAGTAGACGGGCACGCAGTGCTGGCGAATGCGAAAGCGATGGAGCTGGCACACGTAACATCGATTACTGCGGAACCCTCCGGAGGCCGGATCCTGAAGCTCGCTTCGGGGTCGCCTTCTGGCGTCTTCGTCGACAACGCCATGGGCCTGATCAATCGCGCGATACCTGCGGCGACGCGCGAGCAGGCGCGAAACGCGATCCTCGCGGCGATCGACGAATGCAACCGCTGGGGACTCACTGGAATTCATGATCCTGGAGTGGATCCGAAGACGGTCGCGATCTACGAGGAGCTGGCGAAGGCAGGGAAGTACAATCTTCGGAATTACGTGATGCTCAGCGATCCCGGAGAGCCCACCGCAGCCGTGACTCTCACGAATCCATATCTCCGGCGCGGACCGCAGAGCGCGCTCTACGGCGGACATCTCTGGATTCGCGCGATAAAACTCTACGCCGATGGGGCGCTCGGGTCGCGGGGCGCCGCACTGCTTGCGCCGTACAGCGATGACCCGACCGATTCCGGCCTTCTCGTTTCGCCCCCGGCGCACATCGAGGCCTGGGCTGTGACGGCTCTGCGTCGCGGATTCCAGGTGAACGTGCACGCCATCGGAGATCGCGGCAACCGGATAGCTCTCGACGCGTTTGAGTCCGCTCTACGAAGAGTGCCGAAAGCTGATCACCGATTCCGCATCGAGCACGCTCAGGTGATAAGCCCCCACGACATCCCCCGCTTCGCCAAGCTCGGCGTCATTCCCTCCATGCAGGCGACCCACCAGACGAGCGACATGCGCTGGGCCGAGGCACGAGTAGGTCCTGAGCGGATTCGCGGCGCGTACGCGTGGCGTTCCCTGCTCAACACAGGCGTGGTGATTCCGAACGGGACGGACTTTCCGGTTGAAGACGTGAATCCCCTTCTCACCTTTCACGCGGCTGTCACTCGACAGGATGCGTCCAACGCTCCGGTGGGCGGATGGTATCCGGACCAGAAGATGACCCGTGAAGAAGCTCTTCAGTCGATGACGATCTGGCCGGCTTACGCCGGATTTCAGGAATCGGTGCTGGGATCGCTGACACCCGGTAAATACGCTGACTTCGTCGTCCTCGACCGCGATATCATGCGGGTGCCGGACACCGAGATAGTCAGCACCCGAGTAATTTCAACCTGGATCGGAGGAAAGCGGGTGTACGAGGCGAAATAGCGCGGCACATCGCTTGCCCTTCCACTGAACGAACTTCACTTCTGCTCGACACAAATGCCCCGCCGGCTTTTCGGCTTTTCAATAATCCTCGTCGTCGCGCTGGCCTGCTCGCACGACGACACCGCCTCCGCTCATCCGAGGAACGTCCCGAGCTCTCCGGACGACGGAGTTCCTCCGCGCCCGTCGGTGATCGCGCCCTCGTCGCAGCCGTATCGCGTCGTCCCGGTCTCTGTTGGCGGTACCATCACCGGGAGCGTGGACTTCGAGGGGACGGTTCCTGTCGCGGCGATCATTCACCCGACGTTGGATCAGAGCGCCTGCGGTACCTCCGTGATGGTCAAGAACATCGCGGTTGCGGGGACGCGGGTAGGCGGCGCGGTGGTGTGGCTCACCGACATCCGGAGCGGAAAGGCACTACCCATTGAGCGCCGCTTCGAGCTCACCAATGATGCGTGTACCCTGGACCCCTACGTGCAGGCGATCTCGACGAGCGGGACGCTCAACGTCAGCAACGATGACCGAACCCTTCACACCAACCGCTTTATCAACGTCGGCACTGGACAGATTGTCGGCGTCGCCCCATTCAACGACGACGGCGAAGTCGTTCCGGTGGACAAATTCAGGGAGCCCGCTGAGATAGAAGTATTGTGCGAGCAGCACCCGTGGACCCACGCGTGGATCGCCGTACTCGATCATCCCTACTTTGCGCAGACCACTGCGGCGGGCACGTTCAGCATCGATGGAATTCCCGCTGGGAGATACCGCGTCCGCGCGTGGCATCCAGCGTTGGGCTTCGCCGACGACAGCGTGACCGTTGCAGCCGGCCAGCAGACGAGCGTGGCCTTCCGCATCCGGCCAACTGCTGCGAACGGTCCCGCTGTTCCCACGCAGGCGCCTGCG
>DASYVU010000101.1:0-14831 GCA_035936715.1 Gemmatimonadaceae bacterium | reverse complement strand
ACCACTCCGATGCGTCGGGATCGAGCTCTATCGCTGTGACGGAGACACCTGCTTCTGTCAACAGCGCTGCGGTTTGACCAGCACCGGCGTAGGCGTCGACAGCAGTACGCGGGCGCAGATCGCGCGCACGCTCTAGCACGTATCGCGCAAGAATTTCCGCCATTTCCGCATTCACCTGGGCGAACGACACGCTCGGCGTGCGGTCGGCACGCCTGTCGTATAGAACTCGTCGTGGCTTGTCGTCCCCCGGCTCCCACCACAACGCGGAGACCGACGGCACCGCCGCTGAAAACTGGTCGCGCGCCGCCCAGCTTTGTCCACCCATCATCACCAGCGTCGGACCGCCACTCGTAATCCTGACGCTTCCGCGCAGCTCGGTCGCATCGGGAAAGTACGCGTCTGCATCCATCACCTCGCGCCAGGCTGACACCACGCGTCGATCCGTAATCGGGCAATCGGAAAGAGGAAAGACCCGCACAGGATCGTCGTACGGATGTAGTCCGGCAATCCAGCGCGCGCCACGCCTACTGATGGCCAGCGTAAGCTTGGTGCGGTAACGCCAGTCCTTCGGGCTGCGCTCGATTTCCGGCGGATCGATCGAGCGCTTCCCAATGCGCTGAAATGAATCGCGGATGATTATCTGCTTTGCGGCGAGCTGCGAGTCGTAGGTCATGTGCTGAAGCTGACAGCCCCCGCATTTGTCTCGGATGTAGTGCGCACATGGCGGATCAATTCGGACGGGCGACGGCGTCACAATGCTGCGGAGCGATCCTCGCGCAAAATGGCCCCTCCCGGAGATCTGCGCTGTAACGAGATCTCCTGGCGCGGTGCGAGGAACGAAGACGACGAGTCCTTCCTTCCGTCCCACGCCATCGCCTCCGGCGGCGATCGACTCGATTGAAACGCTGACGACGGCCATCAGTCTCTGAGCGCTTCGAGCCGGGCGGCCTGCTTCCATGAGCCAGCTGCGACTTCGGTGTTGTCAGAAGCTGGAGCCGTCGCTGAAGCGCCGGAGACAGTTCGCGCGCTTCGGTCGCGCTCGGCAAGGAGTGCCGCGGCGATTGCGGCGACCTGCACCGTTTCATCCGCGGCAGGCCGCTCGAGTATTGAAGCAAGGCGTCGCTCGAGCCACTGAATGTCGATCTCGCCGCGACGGAATTCGTCGTCGTCCATCACACGGATGTGGAAATCACGGGAGGTTTCGACGCCGATGATGATGAGATCGACGAGCGCGCGCCTCATGCGCGTTACCGCTTGCCGGCGATCCGCTCCCCAGACTATGAGCTTGGCGAGCATCGGGTCGTAATACCGGCCTACTTCGGTGCCGGACTCGATCCCGCCGTCCCAGCGCACGCCTGGTCCGCTCGGTAGATGCAGGTAATCGATCCGTCCCGTGGACGGAAGGAAGTTATCCGAAGCATCCTCACTGGTGATTCGGCATTCCATGGCCCACCCGCGCGGTGAGATGTCTTCCTGCCGGAACGGGAGCTTCTCGCCGGAGGCAATACGAATCTGCCACTGCACAAGGTCGATTCCCGTGACGAGCTCGGTCACCGGATGCTCCACCTGGAGGCGGGTGTTCATCTCCAGGAAATAGAAATCCCCATTCCCGTCGAGCAGAAACTCGCACGTGCCAGCGTTTACGTACCCAGCCGCCCGAGCGGCGCGCACAGCGGTCTCGCCCATTCTTTTCCGAAGTTCCGGAGACACAGCCACGCTCGGCGCTTCCTCGATCATCTTCTGGTGTCGCCGCTGCACAGAGCATTCGCGCTCACCCAGGGAAAGGACGATACCGTGAGAATCGGCGAGAATCTGGATCTCGACGTGGCGGGGGCGTTCGACGAATTTCTCGACGTAGACTGCGTCGTCGCCGAACGCGCTCTTAGCTTCCCTTCGCGCGGCTTCGAGGGCGTTCGCGAGCTCCTTTGGAGACGACACGACGCGCATGCCCTTGCCACCGCCGCCGGCTGCAGCCTTCAGCAGGATCGGATAACCGAACTTCTTTGCCACCTTCGCCGCTTCCTTCGCGTCGGCCAGCGGCTCGGTTGTCCCGGGGACGACGGGAACTCCGTTCGCGACCGCGAGAGTCCGCGCAGCCGTCTTGCTCCCCATCGCCGCAATCGCTTCAGCTGGCGGTCCGATCCAGACGAGCCCCGCGTCACGCACCGCTCGCGCAAACCATTCGCGCTCGGACAGAAACCCGTAACCCGGGTGGATCGCGTCGGCGCCGGTCAGCTTCGCGGCATCTATGACCTTGTCACCGCGCAGGTAGCTCTCGGTCGAAGGTGGGGGGCCGATGAGCACGGCCTCATCCGCCTCGCGCACGTGCGGCGCGCGCACGTCGGCTTCGCTGTACACCGCCACCGTCTTTATTCCGAGCTCATGGCAGGCCCGGATCACACGCAGCGCGATCTCACCGCGATTCGCGATCAAAACTTTGCTAAACAAGGTTAGCGACCTCGCCTGCGTAGGAATGGTAGCCGCAAGGACAGAACTTCTTTCTGCCGTTAAAGCGGAATGTTACCGTGTTTCTTCGGCGGATTCTTGTCGCGCTTTGTCTGCAGACTCTCGAGCGCTGCTATTAGGACCGGCCGCGTGTCGCGGGGATCGATTATGTCATCGAGATAGCCGCGGCCGGCGGCAATGTAGGGATGCGCAAACATCTCGCGATATTCCTCGATCTTGGCCTCCGTAGCCGCCGCCTCATCCTTGCTCTCGGCGATCTCCTTCCGAAACAATATCTCGACAGCTCCCTTCGGACCCATCACCGCAATTTCGGCGGTCGGCCAGGCGACGTTGAAGTCGCCTCGAATGTGTTTGGAGCTCATGACGTCGTACGCGCCGCCGTAGGCCTTGCGCGTTATGACGGTGAGCTTGGGCACCGTCGCCTCGCAGTACGCGTAGAGCAGTTTCGCTCCGTGCTTGATGATGCCGCCGTGCTCTTGAGTCACGCCGGGAAGGAAGCCCGGCACGTCCTCGAAGGTCACCAGCGGGATGTTGAACGCGTCGCAGAATCGGATGAAGCGAGCCGCTTTCAGCGATGCGCTGATGTCCAACACCCCCGCCAGCACGGCGGGTTGATTGGCCACGACGCCGATGCTGAATCCGCCGAGGTGCGCGAACCCACAGATGATATTTCCCGCGTACTCGCGGTGCACCTCGTAGAACTCGGCGTCATCCACGACGCGCTTGATGATCTCGTGCATGTCGTACGGCTTGTTCGCATTGTCAGGCACAATGTCGAGCAGAGACTCGTCCCGCCTTTCCCGCGGATCCGTGCCCGCCCCGCGGGGAGGGTCGCCGAGGTTGTTCGACGGAATGAAACGGAAGAGATCGCGGATTTGCTGCAGGCACTCCGGCTCGGAATCGCAGGCAAAATGCGCCACGCCGGACGTCGCCGAATGCGTATCCGCGCCGCCCAGCTCTTCCATTGTCACGTCCTCGTGGGTCACGGTCTTCACGACGTTCGGACCGGTCACGAACATGTACGAAGTGCCCCGCACCATGTAGATGAAATCCGTGATTGCCGGCGAGTACACTGCTCCGCCCGCGCACGGTCCGAGGATCGCTGAGATCTGCGGCACCACGCCCGAGGCCAGCGTGTTGCGCAGAAATATCTCCGCATAGCCGCCGAGCGAGACCACGCCTTCCTGTATCCGCGCTCCGCCGGAATCATTGAGTCCGATGACGGGCGCGCCGTTCCTCATCGCCAGATCCATGATCTTCACGATCTTTTCGGCGAACGACTCGGAGAGCGATCCGCCGAAGACCGTGAAATCCTGCGAGAATACATAGACCAGACGCCCATCGATCTTCCCGTGCCCGGTGACGACCCCATCGCCGTAAAACTTCTGCGCCTCGAGACCGAAATCGGTCGAGCGGTGTACAACAAAGCGGTCCAGCTCGACGAAAGAGCCTTCGTCCAGAAGGAGCTCGAGCCGCTCGCGCGCCGAGAGTTTCCCTTTCTCGTGCTGTGCCTTGAGGCGCGCTTCGCCGCCGCCCTGCTCGGACTCCGCGCGGCGGCGCTCCAGAAGGTCGAGCTTCTCTCGCATGGTCATAAGAGCGAAAAGCTAACGCCCAGCGGAATGAGCATCTAGCGCCGTGACTCTGGCGCGCTACTTATTATCGTTCGGAAACACTGATCAGCATCAACATACCCGTCCAACTTGACACCACCACGAAAAAGATCACGCAAGCCGCGTAAGCGCGCAGGGCGTCGACCGGCCCACCAGCACACGTCGCTGCCAACGAGCCGCAACGCGTACATGGAAACGCGTCAGTGGCTGCTGGATCAGCATGGTCCCGTCTGCGCATATTGCGAGCGGCGAGTCAGCGCGAAGGCGATCACGATGGATCACGTGACGCCGAGAAAGGGGAAGACTGCATACGACCGCCGAGACAACCTGGTGCTCGCGTGTCCAGCGTGCAACGCGCTCAAGGCCGACCAGCCATTCCTTGCTTTTCTGCTGGGTCGAAGGGTTCGCGCGGCAAGTCTTCTTCGGTACGGTGGGCACTTGAGTCCTATGCTGCTCGATCTTGCCAGGGAGATTGCCGGTCCGGAAGCGGCGGCACGCGCGGCGCGGCTCGCGGATCCGGACTACCCGTACCTCGACTAGGAGTCGGTCGGGTTCGTCTCGTTCGGTTCGACCGACGGTGGAACCGTCGCTTCCGCCGGCTCCGTCTCGGCGCTGATCGCGTGAACCGGCTTTTCGGCCGAGGATTTCCTGTAGCGACTCGCGGCGTAGCGCCGCCTTTCCGGCTTGAGCCTCGCCTTCAGGAAAGTCAACACATCCATCTCGTGCTGACGCAGCGCAGGACCGCGCGGTTTGCGCGCACTCCATTTGCGCTCGGGGAGCGGCGGCAGAACGGAGCCTTCGAGGTATGCCTCGATCAGCGCGGGGTGGATGTAGTACTTCCGGCACACGCTTCTGGTGTTGCCCAATCGCTTTGCCGTGAGGTCCACGGCCGCGATAATGTTTCGATCAGCCTCGCGCTTTGTCTTGGCAGGCCCCGTTTGTCGGAGCGCCTCGGCCGCGAGCATCGTTCCAGCCCAGGTACGAAAGTCCTTCGCCGATATGTCGCGCCCGGTGATGTCCTGGAGGTACGCGTTGACGTCCTCGGCCTGGACGGTCTGCCGCTTTCCTTCGTCGTCGAGATACTTGAAGAGCTCCTCTCCGCGCAGCTCCTGGCAGCGTTGCACGATGCGCGCGATTCGCTTATCGGTAACTGCGACGGCGTGCTGAATTCCGCTCTTGCCGCGAAACTCGAAACGCATCTCGGATCCGACTACGGCAACGTGCCGACGACGGAAGGTCGTGAGGCCATACGACTTGTTCGCCTTGGCGTATTCATCCGAGCCGATGCGAATGAGTGTAGTCTCGAGCAGCCACACGACGGTGGCCATGATCTTGTCTCGCGTGAACCCGGGCAGCTCGATGTCGCTTTCCACGCGCTCACGGATCTTCCACAGCACGTCGCTCAGCTCGAACATGCGCTCGAACTTGGTTCCGTCGCGATGCTTACGGAAACCCGGGTGATAACGGTACTGCTTCCGGCCCCTGCCGTCGCGCGCGGTGACTTGCAGATGCCCGTCTTCGTGCGGACAGATCCACACCTCGGTCCACGCGGGTGGGATCACCAGCGACCGGAATCGGTGCAGCTGCTCGGGCGCGCGAATGATCTGGCCGTCGGGTTCGATGTACCTGAACCCACGGCCGTGGCGCTCCCGGCGAATTCCCGGCATGGCATCGTTGACGTATCGGAGTCCCGCGGCAGCCGCGGTCTCCATATACTCGTGAGAAATAGATTGTCCCAGCTTGCCTCCTCCAACGCGCACGCTTGGTGATCACGCCTCCGGCCGCAGGCCTTGAGGGGCGGGGCGTCGTGTATGGACGCTAGAGGCGCGTCCCGGCAACGAGTTCTGCGCCCGAAAAAAGCCTCGGCTTCGCCTATAGCCACTCGACGCAGCTAGACGGGCGCTTCCTGGATTGGCACCGGGCCGGAATTGCGTAGCGAACCGCTGGCGAGACCAGTGTCCGTGCGTACTATTCCCTCAGGAGCAAACGGGAAAGTCAAAGAAGGAGGGTTAGATGAGCACCCCGCGCCACCAGGTTCGATTCCCTGGAGAGTCTCCCTCCTATCGCGCCGCGCGCAACAAATTGCTCGACGCGGAAATCGAAATGCGAAGAACGGTGGAATCTGTCGCGGCACAGCGACGCACCCTGCCGCTCGGCGGAGAGATTCCCGAGGATTACCGCTTCGACGAATTTATCGGAGTCGCCGGCGGCGAGGAGCTGCGAGCGGTCAGAATCTCGGAGCTGTTCGCGAGAGGGATGAATTCGCTGATCATCTACAGCTTCATGTATGGGCCGGAGATGGCTCGCCCCTGTCCATTGTGCACTTCCATCATCGATGCGCTCGATGCGGAGGCGCCTCACGTGGTGCAGCGGACGAATCTGGCGATCGTAGCCAAGTCTCCAATAAAGCGGATTCGCGAGTTTGCGGCCGAGCGCGGGTGGCGAAACGTGCGACTCCTATCGTCGGTGGGGACGACCTACAACCGCGATTACCAGGGCGAGAATTCAGCGGGCAACCAGATGCCTGCGCTCAATGTGTTCGTACGGCGCGGTGAAAAGATCTACCATACTTACTGCACCGAGCTGCTCTTCGCCCCGTCGGAGCCGGGGCAGGATGGCAGGCACGTGGACACGATCTGGCCGCTCTGGAATCTCTTCGACTTCACGCCGGAAGGGCGAGGGGAGAAGTGGAACCCCAAGCTGTCTTACTAGCTCGCGGCGCTACGTCGCGCTCGGAAGCGTAAAATAAAACGTGCTGCCGAGCCCGACCTGACTCTCCACCCAGATTCTTCCGCGGTGGGCTTCGACGAGTCCCTTGGCGATCGCCAGTCCGAGTCCGATTCCGCGATGGTCTGACGATCTCGCCTGCCAGAACCGCCCAAAGATGTGTGGCACCTGCTCGGGAGGAATCCCCGGGCCGGTATCGATCACCGCGAACCGGACTTCCCCGTCGAGGCGCTCGGCGGAGACCGTTATTCGGCCCTGCCGCGGCGTGAATTTCACGGCGTTTCCCACCAGATTCGACAACACCTGTTGAATTCTCGCGGCATCGGCGAGGACCGCCGGCAGGTTGTCGGCAACATTCGCCTCCATGACGATCGAGCTGCCTGAGGCCAGCGGACGCAGCATCTCGATAGTGTCGTTGACGAGGACGTCGGCTGATTCGGGCTTCACGTCGATCGTGAGGTGTCCGCTTTCCATTCGCTTCACGTCGAGCAGATCCTGGATCATCCGATTCATCCGATCTGCCGCGCGGCGCACTATCTCCTGCTGCCGGCGCTCCTGCGTTCGCTCGATCGGCGTCGTCTCGAGCATCAGAGCAATGGCCATCGTCACGGTGTTGAGCGGGTTTCGAAGATCATGCGCCACCACCGCGAGAACATCGTCACGAGCCCTCGTCGCCTGCTCCGCCTGATGGAAGAGTCTCGCGTGCTCGACGACAACGGCCGCTCTGCGCGCAACGTCGGCCGCCAGCGAAAGATCTGCTTCATCGTAACGCCGCCCGGAGCCGGACGTCACCAGAGTCAGCGCTCCGATCGGCTTCCCCGAATCAACGAGCGGCACGCAGATGAGTGATCGCGGCCCAAGCGCCTCCACCGTGCGTCGCTGCGCCGGCTCGGCAAACGACGCACTTATGAAGTCAGGAGTGATCTCCGCTTCCAGGACGGGCTGTCCAGTCGACATGACGCGGATGAGAGGATGGTTCGGGGTCAGCGCGCTGCGCGGGAAAGTCGCCACTTCCCTGAGCAGCATCGATTTGGTGGGATCGACATGCGCTTCACCGATCCGCTCGAAACTGTCTTCCCCCACGAGAATGTCGAGCGCGCAGTAGTCGGCGAGCGTCGGCACTGCGAGACGCACCAGCGCGGCGAGCGTCGTTTGATAGTCGAACGAAGAGCTGAGCACCCTGCTCGCCTCTGCCAGCAGCGCCGCCCGCCGCTGTGAATTCTCGGCCTCCGCCCGGGCAGCCTGCTCCCGCTCTAGTGCCCGCCCCTGCTCCTCCGCCCGCTGGCGAGCCGTGACATCGCGGAAACTCCACACCCGCCCCACGGCCACGTTGTCGATGCGCTGCGGCTGCGAATAACGCTCGAAGGTTCTTCCGTCCTTGAGCTCCAGAACGTCGTAGCTCGCGACCTCGGGATGATTGTAGAGGTCCTGAACCTTCGCCATGAAATCTTCGGGATGAGTGAGCTTCGCGACTGCGGCAGTGATAGCCGCTTCGTCGTCTCCAGAGGCGAAGACTTCGGGGGGGACGCCCCACATGTCCGTCATTTTCTGGTTGAAGCTGAGAATCTTGCCATTCACATCGACCACCAGGATCCCATCGGCGGTCGATTCGAGCGTCGCGCGCAGAAGGGAGAAAGTTCTGCTCGCCTCGTGCTGTGCCTGGCGACGCTCGGTGATGTCTTCTATGAACGCGACCAGATAGAGCGGATCTCCATTGGTCGACCGGACTATTGAGACAGTCAGGTGCACCCAGATCACCGCGCCGTTCTTTCTTACGTAACGCTTTTCCATTTTGTACTCGGGCAGCTCGCCCGAGCGAATGCGAGAGACGAACTCGCGGGTGGCGGGAACGTCCTCCGGATGTGTCAGCTCCTCGACCTTGAGCTTGAGGATTTCCTCGCGGGAGTAGCCGGTTATATCACAGTAGCGCTGATTGACCGAAATCCATTCTTCGGCAAGGGTGAGATGGGCGATGCCGATCGCCGCCTGCTCGAAGGTGGCGAGGAGCAGATGGCCAGCTCCGCCCAGGGGAACGGCGTATTCAGCGGTCCAGCCGGGAACGGCGGACGAGGGCGCTAGCGTCATCGAATCGAGCATAGACATTGCGCGAGCCATGGCTTAATGTCGCACTGTTGCAGCCTGGGGAACAGAAGAATCTTGGCAGCGCAGCGCTGTGTCAGTCCAGCACGTCGAGCTTCCTCAATGCCGGAATCTTCCAGGCGGTGATGCCGACCACTCCGAGCGTCATGATCCCTCCGAAAATCACCGATCTGACTGTTCCAAGGAGCTTCGCCGCGACACCCGATTCGAACGAGCCGATCTCATTCGACGATCCGATGAAAATCTGGTTCACCGCGGAAACTCTACCCAGCATGTGCTGCGGAGTTCGGAGCGTCAAAAGCGTCGATCGAATCACCACGCTGACGTTGTCCAGCATCCCGCTGATGAGCAGCAGCACCAGGGACAGCCAGAACGAGTGCGACAGGGCGAAGAGGATCCAGCATGCTCCGAATCCGCCGACGCAAAGAAAAAGCGTCGGACCCGCGTTTTTTAGGCGGCGATGCAGGAGCAGCACCGAGACGAGCACCGCACCGGCCGCGGGCGCCGCGCGAAGGATCCCGAGGCCCTGAGGGCCGACGTGGAGAATTTCCGATGCAAAGATTGGGAGCAATGCCGGGGCGCCCCCAAACAGTACCGAGAACAAATCGAGGACCTGCGCGCCGAGCAGCTGTGGCTGCGTCAGGAGAAAGCGAATCCCGATCGTGAGGTTCTCCCCAATGCTGCCCTCATCGGCCACAACAGGATGCCGAGTGTACGCGATGCGCGCGAACAATCCCAGAGCAATCGCGCACAGCACCGACTCGACAATGTAGGCAAGGCGCGGCCCGGAGAATCCATAGATCACTCCGCCAAGTGCGGGACCGACGACTGCAGCGAACTGCCACAGCGAAGAGCGCCACGTGACAGCGTTGGCGTAGGTCTCGCGCGGCACGATATCCGCCCCCAGCGCAGTGCGCGCCGGTTGGAAGAAGCTTCTCGCGAGCCCGCTCGCGCCCACGACGCCGTAAATCGGCCACACTCTTCCGGCGAGAAACACGTCCGAGCGAATAGTGAGCGCGAGAAGCGCAACTCCGCACAGCACCTGAACGCCAATAGCTGCGAGCGACAGCGTCTTCCGGTTATGGCGGTCCGCGACGTGACCCGCATAAAGGGCGGCGCCGATGAACGGGAGCGCCTCGGCGAGACCCACTATTCCCAGAGACAAGGGGTCTTTGGTGAGGGCGTACACCTGCCACCCGACGACGGTCGCCTGGATCTGCGTGCCCAAGGTTACCGCGACTAGACTTGCGACGTACCACCGGAAATTGGGATTGCGAAGTGATACGTACGGGTCGTGTCTCTCTGCCATTCCCTCGGGGGACGAGATTCCAGGAAACCGGATGATACCCAGGGCTGAGCTCGCGAGCAATCGTCGGGTGGCGCGCCGCAGCGGATCGCATTCTATTTGTCGGTGTCCACCAGAATCCACGGAGCAAATCGAGTGGCAGCGGCTGCGACCATGAAGCCGGAGAAAGGCGAGTTTCTTCCCTATTACGAGAGGTACATCGAACTCGTGGGAGCCGGAGATATTCTCGGCACGCTCCCCAGACAAATGGGCGAGACCCAGGCGCTGCTCCGCAGTCTTCCCGCGCCAGTAGCGACCTACAAGTACGCGGCCGGGAAGTGGAGCGTCAACGAGGTGATCGGACACCTCATTGACAGCGAGCGCATCTTCGCCACGCGTGCGCTCCGCTTTGCGCGGAGCGATGCCACTCCGCTACCAGGCTTCGAGCAAGACGACTACGTCAGCAATTCCAACTTCGACAGTTATCCGCTCGCCGAGCTTGCGTCAGAGCTCGGGAGCGTGCGCGAGTCGACGGTCTTCCTGTTCAAGCATCTTCAGGAGGACGCGTGGATGCGGCGCGGGATTGCGAACGGCGCGGAGGTATCCGTCAGGGCCCTGGCGTACATCATCGCCGGCCATGAGCTGCACCACCGCGAGATTCTGCGAGCTCGCTATTTGTAGCTGGCCGGCGAGGCGCTTACAGGGTCTTGCAGCTCCTCGGATCCCCGGATTCGAGCCCACGCCTGAACGATGCCGATCTTTGCGCCGCAGATCCGTGAGTGAATGAGTCGACGTTGATGCGGCCGGTCGTGCGTTGCTGGATCCGGTCGTCGCCAACCGCTGATGCGGCACCCAGCGCCTCGTCCACGTCTCCCTGCTGTAGAATCCGCCTCTGCTCCGTGGAATGCGCCCACACGCCGGCGTAGCAGTCGGCTTGGAGCTCGAGCTGAACTGAGAGTTGGTTTCCCTGCCCTGGATCGGACTCCTGCGCTTGTCGCACGCGCGCATCGGCGCCAAGGAGGTGCTGAACGTGGTGTCCCAGCTCGTGCGCGATCACGTACGCCTGCGCGAAATCGCCGGACGCGCCAAATCGCTGCTTCAACTCGTCGAAGAAACCGAGGTCGAGATAAACCCGCTCATCGACAGGACAGTAGAACGGACCCATCACTGACTGCGCCGTCCCGCATCCGGAGTCGGTAGAGTTCCGAAAAAGCACCAGCTTGGCCGGATGGTAGCGCGCGCCGTAATTGGGGAGAATGGCGGCCCAGGTGTTCTGGACGTCGTCGAGGACGAACGAGACGAACTGAACTTCGGGTTCTTCCGCCGCCGAATCCGCGGCCGTCATTGGGGTCGCCGTCGTGGTGACGCCCGCTGGCTCGACGCCGAGATCAGTGAAGAGATTGCGGCCGAAAATCACACTCAGCGCAAGGACGACAACCGTTCCGCCGATGCCGAGACCTCTCCCCACGCCTCCACCACCGGCTGACCGGCGGTCTTCGAGATTGGGACTGCGTCCGCCCGATGTCCAAAGCATGTCGTCACCTCCGCAAAGGATCCTGATCGGAGAGGACTAAAGCAAAAAACCCGCCGGGCTGTCAGACTATTGGAAGCCCGTATGCCCTATGCTGACGGTGTCGGGCGCTTTGCCAAAACGGAGCGGACGGCGGCGCACAGGCTCTCGGCCGTAAAGGGTTTTTGCAGGAAATCGGTCTCCGAAGTCCGTATTCCGCGCCGGAGAATCTCGTTGTCGGTGTAGCCGGACATGAACAGCACCCTGATGTCCGGGCTCATCTCGTGCAGCTCATCCACCATTCCGCGCCCACCGAGAGTCGGCATCTCGATGTCGGTGAGAACGAGGTCGATCTCCCCCACTTCCTCCGCGGCGATTCGGAGCGCCATGGCTCCGTCGGACGCTTCCAGAACGCGATAACCCGCCTGAGAGAGCACCCTCTTACCCAGTTTCCGCAGCGCCTTTTCGTCGTCGACGAGAAGAATCGTCTCTTTTCCAGTTGGTGCCCCGTGCTTGAGACCTGTTACTCGTCCGGCCTGAGCCTCGAGTGACTCGCGCGCGACAACCTCTTCCTGCGACTCCTTGAGCGGCGAACCAGGAAGAGGAACCGTGGTGATTCCGCGATCGAGACCCGTGGGCTGCGGAAGCGCGCGCCGGCTGGCCAGCAGCAGTTTCTTGGTCAGCGCTTCAGCGCGGTCTGCCGCATTTCGAATGTCCGCCGCTTCGCTTGCGGGCAGCTTGGCTTGATTCAAAGCCGTCTCGATCAGGTCCGCGTTCATCCGGATGACCGTCAGCATGTTGTTCAGCTCGTGCGCCGAACGTCCCGCAAGCTCCGCAAAGTTGTGCAGCTCCTGCGTCCGGAGCGCCAAGGTCTCCTCGGCGGAGCCACCAGTGCTGAGATCTTCGATGGCGACGAGGATGGTCGCGTCGGCAGAATCAGCAGAAGGAACCAGGCGGGCGCTTAGCCAGTGGACTGCCTGACCGCCCGGTTTTCCGTCGTGTATGAGCTCGAAGTGATCGGATTGCGGCGCCCCACTCAGCACCCTCTCGAGCATGGCCCTCAACTTCTCGTCCCAGTTTCTGCCACCCATCTCGTAAACCTTGTGCCCGACACACTCTTCCGGGGCGACTCTGAACATCGAGTAAAAGGCCTGGTTGGCAGCGCGTACAATGAGCTGTGCGTCGAGAACGACCAGAGCTTCGTGCGGAGAGCCGGGACTGATCATGAGTAACTGGAGAGGAGGAGCCCTGAGGTCAAAATACGTCGGAATCGTGTCTATGTAGACGATTCCGGCATGCAATGAGTATCGAATTCCTTGGCAACCCGTCTGGGACTCTCCTAACGGCGAAAAAAGAAAAGCCCCCTCGTTCGGAGGGGGCTTTCAATCGGTCGGAGTGGTCCGACTAGACCGGCTCTTCTACGTAAGAATCTGGCGGCGTCGGGATCGGATCGGACAAGTTGTAATCGTCCGACTCCATCGGGATGACCTTCGAAGGTGTTTCGGGTCTGGGCGGCTGCTCCTCCGGAATTCCCGTCACCGCGAGAACAATGCGGCGGTGGATCGGATCGACCTCGAGAACCCTCAGATCGAGATTCATCGTCTCGTAGACGATGTCCGCGGGACTGGTCACCGGCTTGCCGAAATTGAGCTGGCTCACCGGGACGAAGCCTTCGATGTCGTTTCCGATGTCGACGACGACGCCCTTGTCCATCAAGCGAACAACTCTGCCGCGCAGCTCGGTGCCGACCGGATACGTCTCGCCGATCTTGAGCCACGGATCCTCAGTCGCCTGCTTCAAGCCGAGCGAGATGCGCTTGTTCTCGGCATCCACGTTCAGGATGACGACGTCAACGCTGTCACCTTTCTTGACGACTTCAGAAGGATGTTGCACCCGCTTGGTCCACGACATGTCGGAGATGTGAATCAACCCGTCGATGCCCGGCTCGATCTCCACAAAGGCGCCGAAGCTGGTGAGGTTTCTCACCTTGCCGTTGAGACGCGTGCCGACCGGATACTTCTCCGGCAGCATCATCCACGGGTCCTGCTCCGTCTGCTTCATGCCGAGCGATATCTTCTCCTCGTTCGGATCGACTTTGAGCACGACCGCTTCGATTGCCTCACCGATCGACACCAGCTTCGACGGGTGACGCACGTTGCGTGTCCAGCTCATCTCGCTGATGTGAACGAGTCCTTCGATGCCCGGCTCGAGCTCGATGAATGCGCCGTAGTTGGTGATCGAGACCACCTTTCCGCTGACGCGTGTGCCGACCGGATACTTCTCGGCGACATCCTTCCAGGGATAGCTCTGGAGCTGCTTGAGTCCGAGAGAGATTCTCTCGCGATCCCAATCGATGTCGAGAACCTTGACCTCGAGCTCCTGGCCGATGTGCACCATCTCGGACGGATGCTGAATGCGTCCGTATGACATGTCGGTGATGTGAAGGAGTCCGTCGACGCCACCGAGGTCGATGAATGCGCCGAAGTCGGTGATGTTCTTGACCACGCCTTTGCGGACCTGATCCTTCTGCAGCTCCTTCATCAGCTTCTCGCGCTTGCCCGCCCTCTCCTGCTCGAGGATGACGCGGCGCGAGACCACGATGTTCCGTCTGCGCTTATTGAGCTTGATGATCTTGAAGTCGAAGGTCTGGCCGAGCAGCTCGTCGACGTTCGGAACGCGACGGAGTGCGATCTGCGAGCCGGGCAGAAATGCATCGACTCCCATGAGGTCGACGACCACGCCGCCCTTGATCTTCTTGATCAACGAGCCGCGCACGGGTTCATCGTTCTCGTAGGCAACGCGGATGCGCTCCCACACGCGCATGAAGTCCGCTTTCTTCTTGGAGAGGACGACGGATCCTTCCTGGTCCTCGAGATGCTCGAGGAGAACCTCGACTTCGTCGCCTGGCTTGAGGTCCGGAAGATCCTTGAACTCTTCCAGCGGAATCGTCCCTTCGGATTTGAACCCGATGTCGAGGACGACCATGTTGTCGCGGATATCGAGCACACGGGACTTGACGATCTCGCCTTCCTCGATGGAAGCCATCGTCCCGTTGTACATCTCCATCATTGTCTCGAGCTCGTCCTGCGAGTAATCGTCCTCGTCGTAGAGCTCGGGTCTCAGGTTGGCAAGC
>DASYVU010000100.1:0-7718 GCA_035936715.1 Gemmatimonadaceae bacterium | reverse complement strand
TCGTTCGCTGCGGCTCTCACGTCGCGGTGGCTGGTGAAGAGAGCGAAAACGCCCCCATCCGCGGCGCCAGTGACATCGATGATGCTTCGCACCACTGCCTGCATGTGACCAGCGGAGTTGACGTTTGGCGCGGGTGCGTCCGTCGGCACCATGAACAACGCGTGGGTCGGATACTCGAACGGCGACGGAAAAATTTCCGTCACCACGTTCGCGTCCATTGAATCCAGCCCTAGCCGCCGCGACAGGAAGTCGAATCGCGCATCGCAGGTCAGCGTCGCGCTGGTAAGGATGGTGGTCTCGACTTTCTTGAAGAGATCTTCGCGGAGGATCGGCGCGAGATCGAGCGGCACTGACATGACGGCGACGTTCCCTTCCCGTCCCCGCTGCTCGACCCATCTCACCATCGGCTCGCCGGCGGGCGGACGCAACGTTCCCTCGAGCGCTAGGGCAGCCCCTTCGAGACGTCGCCCGACAGCCGCCATCTCCCCGATGAGCGGCAGCACCGCCTCGTCGGGCTTATTCGCGCCCTCCATGCGGGTACGCACCATCTCGAGCCCCGATTTGAGCATCGTGATCTCGCCCAGCAAGTCGGTGAGCGCAGCGCCGAGTCCGGCGTTCCAGATCGGATCTTGCGCAAAGTCACCCGTGAGCCGCTGAACCAATTCGCCGCGAGCCTGCAGATAGCTGTGCAGAAGATCGAAGAGGAACGCCCCCTTCTCGCGCGCCGCGTCCACGCTCGGCAACAAGCTCTTTCGGACGATGTCCAGACTCGCGGAATTCAGAAGATCGGGCGCCGCCACGAGTCTGGCTTCCAGGGAGTGCAGAAGGCCGCGACCAGCGCGGGTGCCCGCGCCGTGCCGAGTGAGTCGGGAGAAGAGCTGCTGGAGACCGCGCCTGCTCACCGATGTGCCAAGGTGTGCTGCGGCCGCATCCTCGACGTGATGCGCTTCGTCCACCACGAGTCGCGAGTACGCGGGAATCACCGCGGTGTCTTCCCAGTTCTGCTGTGCGCGCCGCACGGCAACGTCGGACATGAGCAGGTGATGGTTCACCACCACGACATCAGCCTTCGCCGCCGCGCGTCGCGCCTGGAACAGAAAGCAGGCTCCATAATGAGGGCAAGCGGATTTGCGGCAGAGATCGGGCTCGGCCGCTACTTCGTCCCACACCTCGGGCCGCGGAGGCGCGGTGAGATCGGCGAGCGATCCGTCGGTCGTTTGCTCCGCCCAATCTGCGATTGCATCGAGCTCGGCGCGCGAGTCGTCGGCGAGAAGAGTAGATGCGAGGAGTTTGCTCTGAGCGAGGCGCAGAAGGCAGACGTAGTTCCGCCACCCCTTGAGCAGTGCGAACCGCACTTCCTGCTCTCCCTCGAACGCCTGTGCAAGAAACGGAAGGTCCTTTCGGACGAGCTGCTCCTGGAGATTGATCGTGTTCGTCGATACGACGGTGCGCTCCCCATTGTTGGCAGCCCAACGCAGCGCGGGCACCAGGTACGCGAGCGATTTTCCGACGCCTGTCCCGGCCTCCAGCAGACCCACTCCACCGTCGTTGTAGAGATCCGCGACTACACCTGCCATCTCGCGCTGGCTCTCGCGGTCTTCGTACTGCGCCAGCACTCGGGCAACCGCACCGGCGGGGCCAAGGTCATGCTCGACGGCGTCGCGGTCGAGCGGAGTGCGCTCGCGCTCGTCGGTAACGTCCTCCACCACTGGCGACGTGGGAGTGTAGACGATTGGAACATCCCATTCCGGGCGCGCGATCACGATTCGCTCTCGTGCGCGAGCTTGTAGGCGAGGTTGCGCGGCGCGCCGAGCCCCGACATTAGATGTTCCATCACATCGCGCGGCGAATTCCCCGAGGCGCGCAGCTTCCTTGCCGCATCACTCAGCTCGCTTTCCGATACCGGAGATTTCTCCGCACCCGCGATCACAAGCACGACTTCTCCCTTTGGATCCACATCTTTGTATACGCGTGCCAGTTCGGCCACGCTGCCGCGCTTGAACTCCTCGAACTGCTTGGTGAGCTCCCGCGCAACGACTGCCGGCCTTTCCGCCGCGCCAGCTTCTGCAAGAGCGTCGAGTGTCGCGCCGACGCGATTGGCGGCTTCAAACATCACGACGGTTGACTGCGATGCGACAACGTCAGCAATCATCTCGCTTCGCTCACGTCCCTTGCGGGGAAGAAATCCCACAAATGTGAATCTCTCGAGCGACATCCCCGACCCGACGATCGCCGCCATCACAGCGGATGCGCCGGGAATTGGAACCACGGGAAGATTCGCCTCGAGGGCCGCCGCGACCAGTCGCGAGCCAGGGTCGGAGATGAGCGGTGTCCCCGCATCCGAGATCAGTGCGATCGAATCGCCGGCGCGAAGCCTCGCGACGAGCTTCGGAGTCTCCTGCGCCTCGTTGTGCTCGTGATATGACTTGAGCGGCGTTGAGATGTTGTAGTGGTCGAGCAGGCGGCGCGAGTGACGTGTGTCCTCGGCAATAATCAGCGCGGTCGAGGAGAGGACCTCGACCGCGCGATGCGTGATGTCTCCCAGGTTGCCAATGGGAGTACTCACCAGGTACAGAGTTCCAGCGCGCGCGGAGCTCATCGCCCGGCCGGCGCAGGTCTCCGCTGGCTACGCGGCGTGCTGCTTGAACTTCTCCGCCAGAGCCGGCTTGCCCACGAAACCGATCACCTGATCGACGAGCTTCCCGTCCTTGAAGAAGAGAATCGCAGGGATCGAGCGCACGTTGAATTTCGTAGACGTTTTTATGTTCGTGTCGACGTCGACCTTGGCCACTTTGGCCTTGCCCTGATATTCGATAGCAAGCGCATCCAGAACCGGAGCGATCATGCGGCACGGCGCACACCAGGCCGCCCAGAAATCGACCACGGCGAGGCCCTTGTGCTGCTCAATCTGCAGCTCGAAATCGGAATCAGTCACTTCCAGCGCATTCGACATTGTGTAATCTCCAAGCCACGGGTGACCCGCGGAACTTCGTCGGTTAATTTGTGTGGGAGCGAAGCCCCCTCATCAATACAACTTAATGACCCCATCAACCCCGCGCGGCCCCCGCGTTTCCCACATCGGGATCGCGGTTGAGGCAATCGCCGAGAGTCTTCCCTTTTTTCGCGACGTGTTGGGTCTGAAGGAGGTGAGCCTCGACGATTCCGATGGCGCCAGGATTGTGGGGTTCAGCGCGGGCGAGCCCCTGGTCGAGCTACTGGAGGCGGACGATCCCGACTCGCCGATCGCGCGCTTCGTGGCCAAGCGCGGACCGGGAATCCATCACATTTGCTTTTCGGTTGACGACCTCGACGCCACGCTCGAGCGCTGTCGCGCCGCGGGCATTCAGCTCATCGATGAACGGCCGCGCATCGGCGCGGAGGGGAAGCGGATTGCTTTCCTGCACCCCAGATCAACCGGTGGGGTGCTGGTGGAGCTGTCAGATCATTGAGCGCGAGACGTTCCCGGATTCCCGCAGAAGTCGCGCACGGCGGCGATATCCATGTTGTCGATATACCAACGGCCGCCCGGACCCCGAATCGCATAGAACGTGGTCGTCCGAATAAGGTTGCCCTTCTTCAGCTCGACGCTGACCTCTCGATGGCCGCCCTGCCCCGACCTCTCGCCGAGAATCCGATAACTATCGTTGTTGAAGTAGCAGGCGAGAATGATCTCGCGCTTCTCCAGCTCAGTTCTATCCATCGTTTCGCGGGCCGGACCGTTGTTCGTTCCAAAGACGGTGGACATCGCCTGAAGATCGCGAAGCTTGACGGCGCCGAGGAACTGATCTACAGCCAGCTGGGCGCTCGCTCCTCCAGTGAGCTGACCGTTCGTGGATCCGCGCTGGGTTGCGCTCGAACAGGCGGCGAGAAGAAACAGACCAGCAAATATTCTTAAGGACACGATAGAATTCTCCACGAGATTAGAGCTGCGACCTACGGACGGTGACAATGCGGGCAAAGCAACAACGGCTCTATATCAATATCGATCATGTGGCGACTCTGCGGCAGGCTCGCCGCGGCCAGGAACCTGATCCGGTAGAGGCCGCGAGCGTGTGCGAGACAGCTGGTGCCGACGGCATCACAGCTCATCTGCGCGAAGACCGGCGTCACATGCAGGACGCCGACATCGAGAAGCTCAAGAAGAGCGTGAGGACGTACTTCAATCTCGAGATGGCGTGCGTTGCCGAGATGCTCGAGCTCGCTCGTCGGTTGAAACCCGAGCAGGTCACGCTCGTTCCAGAGCGCCGGGAAGAGATTACGACTGAGGGCGGGCTCGACATTACCAGCGACCCGGCCCGCATCCGGAACGCGGTCGAGGCGCTCTCTGGCGTCGGGATTCGGGTGAGTCTGTTCATAGATCCCACCCGCGTCGCGGTCGAACAGTCGAAGAAGCTTGGGGTTCCGGCCATCGAGCTTCACACTGGTAGCTACTCTCACCATGCCGGCTCGGAAGCGGCGCTTGACGCGCTCCGCGATTCGGCGCGGCGGGCGGCGGATCTGGGACTCGCGGTCCACGCCGGTCACGGCCTCAATCTGCAGAATGTCGCTGCCGTCGCGGCAATTCCCGAGATCGAAGAGCTCAACATCGGTCACTCCATCATCAGCAGGGCGATTTTCGTCGGGCTCGACCGCGCGGTCAGGGATATGGGCGAAGCGATGCGCGCTGCTCGGTCGTCATAGTGAGAGCGAGGCTTTGACTGCAATCGCCGGACGGGCGACCTTTCCGGCTGTGATCTGGAGAAAGTGCTGATGACGACGCCGGGCCGGCTGCTTGATTTCTTCACCCTCGAGGCAAGTGAGTACCTCACTCGCCTGGAGTCTTTGGTCACGCAGCAAGTCATGCCGGCATCAGATGCGACGCAGCTCGCCGCCGCGGCGCGCGGGCTACGCGGCAGCGCGACGATGGCCAAGGCGAGCGAGCTCGCACGATTGGCCACCAGTGTGGAGCGCATCGCTGGCGGCGTCGTTCAGGGCGCTACGAAGTGGGAGCCGGAAGTGCAGCGCTTGATGGTCGGCGCAATCGAGGACCTCAAGCTCCTCGTGCGCTCGGTGCGCAGCTGGGGCGCCGAGCAGGATGCGCGCGTTGAAGCAAGTCTGCGCCGTCTCGCCCGGTATGGTCCTACCAGGGAAGTGCGCAACGACGATGTGATCGTCCCGATCTCGCAGCTCTTTTACAACGACGACGGGCAGCATGTCGTCCACGTCGCGCCCAATCCCAAGACGCACTACGAGCAGCAGCTGCGCGAGACCGGCCGCATCGGGCCCGGGACGCTTTCGCCCGAGGTGAAGCGCGTGCCCACGCCGGCAGAGGCAAGGGCCGCTTCCGAGGCGAAAACTCCTCCGCGCGGGAAGGAGCTGCGCGACGTCCTGAACTCGAGTCTGGCGACGATGCGATCTCTCGAGAACCGGAATTCCGGACCACAGCCGCCGGCCACCGATCTCGTGCCTATTCAGGAGCTCCTGTACAAGGGACAGCGCGCCATCGAGCGCGCCGCCGAGATTCGTCGCGCGCTCAAGAAAAGCGGAACGGCTCCGACTCGCGCGCTGGTAGACGAGCTCGTCGATCTGGTCGAGCTGGCATCAAGCGAGTAGCAGTTGAAGCCAGGATGGCGCGCCGTGGTCGGAGGCGTGCTGAGTGTAGCGCTCATTTACTGGACGCTCCACGGAATCTCGCCCACTGAGGTCGCACAAAGGCTTTCTGAAGCAGACCCGCTCCTCTTCGCTGAAGCGATCTTTTGCGCCACCGCTATCTTCGCCGTTCGCGCTCTCCGTTGGCAAACGATACTCGAGCCGGTCGCATCGAGAATTCCGTTCGGTCCTCTGTGGCGCGCGACAGCGATCGGCATGATGGTAAACAACGTGGTTCCCGCGCGCGCCGGCGAGATCGCCAGGGCGTACGCGCTGACAAAGGAAGCCAATGTTCCCTTCGCCACGGCCCTCGCCTCGCTCGTGGTAGATCGACTGTTCGACGCGATCGTGCTGCTTCTGCTCGCGGCCTTCGCCCTCATCGATCCTGCGCTCTCCGGATCACAAACGCTCGCCGGCCGGCCGCTCAGCTCATTCGCGACCGGCGCGGGGGGTGTAGTGCTGGTTCTCCTGGCTGGCACGTACTCTCTGATTTTTTTTCCGACCCAGCTACTCCGACTGTTCGAGCTATTCGCGAGGCGCGTATCTCCGTCGGTGGAAGAGCGCGGGCGGCGTGTTCTCGAAACTTTCATGCACGGCTTGAGCGTGCTCCGCTCACCAGGGCGATTCGCGGCGGTATTCGCCTGGTCGATAGCCCATTGGCTGCTGAACGGGGTGGGAATCTGGTTGTCATTCAGAGCCGTCGGGGTCACAGCGCCATTTTCCGCCGCGCTCTTTCTCCAGGCGTTCATTGCCCTGGGCACCGCAGTGCCGGCCGCGCCGGGGTTTTTCGGCGTGTTCGAGTACATGTCCGTTCAGGGACTGTCAGTCTACGGCGTGAGCCAACAGCAGGCCGCAACCTGGGCCATCGGGTACCACCTGTTCACGTTCATTCCCATCACGCTCATCGGCGCGTACTACTTCACACGCCTCGGGGTGAAGCTCCGCGATCTTCAAACGTCGAGCGACTCCGCGGCATGAGTGGACGCGCGGCGCGCATGCTCGCACAAGCAAAGATCAACCTCGCCCTCCGGGTGTTCGGCAAGCAGGCCGACGGTTATCACTCGATCGAGACCGTGTTTGTCCGCCTCGATCTCGGTGACGACGTCGAAATTCGGACCACTCGCGGCGAGCGCTCCCTGCGCTGCTTCGAGATGCGCGACAAGCGTCCCGAGGAAAACCTCGCCTATCGCGCGGCGGAGCTGTTTGCGAACGAGACCGGCTGGCCGAAAGGATTCGAGATCGAGATCGTGAAGAACGTTCCCATCGGCGGTGGTCTCGGAGGAGGAAGCGCGGACGCGGGAGCGGTGTTGCAGATCCTGAACACTCTCTCGAGCAAGCCAATGTCTAGCGAGAAGCTTCTCGAGCTGGCCGGCCGAGTCGGTTCGGACACTCCATTTCTCGCGAGTGATTACTTGATGGCGCTCTCCTGGGGACGGGGCGAAAGACTATTGCGACTCAAGCCTCTTCCGTCTCGGGATATTCAGCTTTTTCTCCCGCCCTTCGGGATCGACACGGGCGAAGCATACGCTCTGCTCGATGCGGCGCGCGGCTCTTACACCGGTCCCGGCCCGGAGTTGACGACAGAGATGTTTCGCGACTGGAATTCGGCCGCGAGAAATTCTGTCAACGACTTCGAGCTAGTGATGAGGGGGCGACACAAGGAGATCGATGCCCTCCTTTCGCGCGGCGACCGCGGCGGTGGCTTCTACAGAATGAGCGGATCGGGATCGACCGTGTTCAAAGTCTCGGGAGTCGGTCCGAAATCGCCCGACTCAGAAGCCGAGGTTCCGGCGCTCGAGATTCCCGAAGGCACGAAAAGGATCGTCACTCGCACGGCCGAGAGCGTTGTCCCCGTGGAGCTTCTGGACTAGCTTTCCGTTCCCGCTGCCCCTTCGTCCAATGGCAGGACATCGGTCTTTGGATCCGGTAATGGTGGTTCGAATCCACCAGGGGCAATTGATCTAACTCCTTTGCCCACTTAACTTGTAAGGCTGCATGGACGGATTATCCGTACCCGCTCATGGCTTCAAGCTCATCGCCGGGCCCGGGAACCCGGATCTGTGCGGTGAGATCGCCCAAACGCTGGATGT
>DASYVU010000099.1:0-7463 GCA_035936715.1 Gemmatimonadaceae bacterium | reverse complement strand
TGCGCGCTCCGCAGTACGTGGAAGGCACGGTTTCCAAGACGCCGACGGGGTACAAGATCGATTCGCGGCTCATCATCTCTCGCGACATGACCCGCGGCCAGGTCCTTCCCAGCGCCCAGGGCGCCAAGCTAGATGACGCGGCCAGCCAGGTCGCCAAGTCGATCCAGGCTGCGCGGCGCCAATTGGCGGGTGAAGAGACTTGTCACAACGCGGTTGCGCAGGGCCACTATCAGGCGGGCGTTGCCGCCGCGCGCTCGGCGATGGCTGGTTCTACCAGCGCGAACATCGCCGCCGCCTGCCTCGTCGACGCGTACGCCGGACTCAAGATGGATGATTCCGTCGTAGCCGTCGCCGAGCGGATTCGCGCGAGCGATCCAGCCAATATCGTGGCTCTGAGGAGGCTCGCCGACACGTATCGCACAAAGAACGACACGACCAAGATGCTCCATGTTCTGGGCGCCCTCGCCGCCGCGGATCCGACGAACATCAAGCTCATTCAGGATGTCGTAGCCGAGTATGCGAAGATGGGTCACGCGGATCAGGCTGTTCCGCTCATGCGCGACCTGATTCAAAACAATCCGGGCGATCCACAACTGCTCAACCTCGCCTGGCTCGTGTATCTCAATGCCAAGGATTTCAACGACGCCATCACCACTGGCACCGAGATGGTACGCGTCGACACCGCGGCGGCAACGGCTGACTACTTCTCGCGCCTCGCCGGCGCCTACACTGCCATGAATCTGCCGCAAAAAGCGTCCGAGGCGATCGCGGCCGGATCGAAGAAGTTCCCGAACGATCCGAATCTCCAGCTGTTCAGTGCCCAGGCACTCTATAAGTCGGGCCAGCTTCCGCTCGCGCTCGACGCTGCCAAGAAAGCGGTTGCTGCGAATCCAAAGAACCCGAACGGATATTTCCTGCTGGCGACGGTTCAGGGGGCGCTCAACCAGTACGATGACCTGACCAACACCCTCAATCTGGCAAAGCAGAATGGTGCTGATCCGACTGCGTTGTCGCAGCTCGCTCTGCAGCAGGGCAGCAACGCCTACAAGGCGGGCCAGGCCTCGAAGGACCGCGCGGATTTCCAGCGCGCCATCAAGTTCCTGCAGCTCTCCGACCAGCTCCAGACCTCCGCGGACGCCAAGTTCCTGCTCGGCGCCAGCGCTTTCTCGCTGGGACAGATGGCTACGATCGAGGCCAACGAGAAACGGAGCTGCGACCTTGCGCGGACTGCTCGCGACGCATTCAATCTCGCGCAGATGAACTTGCCGGCGGGCGGACAGAAATACCCGAATGAGGCAGCTCAGCTCCTGACGGCCATTCCGCAGTTCACGCCGGCGGTCGACAACGAGGTGAAGCGCTTCTGTAAGTGACCGATCCTCTGACCGGCCGGTGGGATACTTCCTACCATGCGCCGGTCATGGTCGACGAAGTATCGGCGCTCCTTGCCGGCGCTGAAGAAGTGTTGGATTGCACGTTGGGCGGTGGAGGGCACTGCGAAGCCCTTCTCGCCTTCGGCTTCTCTGTCGTAGGGCTCGATCGCGACGAGGCGGCCATTGCTGAAGCACGGAAGCGGCTTGCGCCCTACGAGGCGTCGGGCCGCTTTCTCGCGATCAGAGGGAATTTCGCCGAGCTGGACCGGGTTCCGGAGCTGGTGGGACGCAAGTTCGACGGCATCCTGGCGGACCTCGGGGTTTCTTCGCACCAGATCGACGCCGACGAGAGAGGTTTCTCTTTCCGTCCTGGCGCGTTACTCGACATGAGGATGGACCGTCGCTCTACTACGACCGCCGCCGAACTGTTGAACACGCTGGATGAAGCCAACCTATCCCAAATTTTCCGCGAGTACGGAGACGAGCCGAGGGCCAACCGCCTCGCTCGGGAAATCACGCGTCGCCGCGAGCGTAAACCGATGCGTGTGAGCGATGACCTCGTCGACGCCATTCGAGGCGCTTTCGGCGCGCGCATGGGTCCGGGCGATTTCGCGCGGTTCTTTCAGGCCATCCGCATCGCCGTGAACGACGAGCTGGGCGCTCTCGAAAAGGCGCTGCCGCTCCTTCGCGACCGGCTGAACCCCGGTGGGATCCTCGCCGTAATCGCCTACCATTCGGGCGAGGACCGGCTGGCCAAGCACACCATGCGCGAGTGGAGCATGGAGTGCATATGCCCGCCGAAGCAGCTGCAATGCACGTGTCGCGGGCACGCACTGGGTAAGCTGGTGACAAAGCGTGCAACGATCGCGAGCCGAGCAGAGACCGCCTCCAATCCGCGCTCGCGGAGCGCCAGACTACGCGCATGGCGAAGCGCGGCGTAGCACTCAGAGGGAGAACCCTCGTGGCGCTGGTCCTTGCTGCTTTCGTTCTCGTCGCGCTGTCCATCGTGTGGCGGAGAACGCTCGGCATCGGCCAGTCGGAGCGGCTCGCGGCGCTAGACGGAAAGCGAAACGAGCTCGAGGGCGAGCGCGCGCGGTTGGAGAGCGATATCCGCGACGCATCCAGCCGGCAGCGGCTGGGCGTTGTCGCGGAGAGCCAACTCGGGATGCACGTTCCGTCCGACAGGCAGGTAGTCATACTCCCACGAACGGCGCGACGTGAAAGCCCCTAACCGAGTCACCGTCGTTCACGGCTTCTTCGTGCTCTTCGCGCTTGCGCTGGTAGCGCGTGCGGCCAAAGTTCAGGTCGTTGAAGGCAAAGAATGGGTTTCTCGCGGCAAGCGGCAACACTACATGGCCTCCGCGGCTGCTGCGCCGCGAGGAGAGATTCTCGACGCGAGCGGCAATACACTGGTCGAGAGTCGCGAGCTGACACGCGTGGCGGTCGCGCTCCCCGAAGTGCGCGACACCGCTCTCGTTCTAAGGGCATTGCGCCGCGCACGGGTCGACGCAGCGCTCGTTCACGCGGCGATCGAGCGGCGGCGGAGATGGATAGACCTGCCCGGCCTCTACAGCCAGTCGGATATCGCTTCCTTGTCGAAGCTTAATGGCGTGCACCTCACGCTGGTGTTGCAGAGGGTCTATGCGCAGTCGAGCGGAATCAGAAGCATCGTCGGGAGTCTCGATGGTCAGGGGAACCCCCTCGACGGTCTCGAGCTCGCGCTGGACGCGATTCTTCGTGGCGACTCGGGAAGAGTTAGCCTTGCGCGCGACAGGAGCGGGCGCGCGGTGGACAGTCCCGACGCCTGGACCGAGCAACCGCGAGCAGGCTCGACGGTCGTGCTGACTATCAACAACGCCTTGCAGGAAATCTGCGAGCGCGAGCTGGCGATCGCGGTCGACAGCCTGCGCGCGGATGGCGGCGACATTGTCGTCATGAACCCGCACACCGGCGAGATTCTCGCGCTCGCGAGCAATCGGGTGGGGCACACCTCGTTCTCGAATACCGCCCTGACGGAGCCGTTCGAGCCCGGTTCGACTCTCAAACCGTTTGTCGCTGCATCTCTGCTCGAGAGCGGGCGCGCGCGTCCCGGCGACGTAGTCAACACGCACAATGGAAGGCTCGAGCTGGATGGGCGAACCATCACCGACATGCACAAGGCCGCGAAGCTCTCTCTCTCCGATGTCATCCGGTTCTCGAGCAACGTTGGAATCGTCGAATTCGGGCAACGCCTGACGGCACGTCAGAAGTACGAGATGTTCCGCGATCTCGGGTTCGGAATGCCGCTCGGAGTTCCACTTCCTGCCGAGTCACCCGGCACTTTGCGAGAGCCGAAAGAATGGTCGAAACAGACGAGCGCCTCGATTCTCATGGGGTACGAGATCGCCGTTACGCCGCTGCAACTCGTCACCGCGTACGCCGCTATCGCGAACGGCGGCGAGCTCCTCGAGCCGCATCTCGTGAAAGAGGTTCGAGCACTCGACGGCAAGGTGCTCTATCGCGCTGAGCCTCGGCCGGTGCGCCGCGTGATGTCAGGAGAGGTAGCTCGCACTGTCCAGGAGATGCTGCTGGCGGTGGTGCAGGAGGGAACGGCGACAAAAGCGGATCTTGAGACGTTCGACGTCGCGGGGAAAAGCGGAACCGCTCGCCGCACCTCACAACACTCGGGTTATACGGCGGGCAATTACACCGCGTCATTCGTTGGCCTGTTTCCTGGAAAGGATCCCCAATACGTCGTGCTGGTGAAGCTGGATAGCCCGAAGGGAAAGCACTACGCGGGCGGCGACATCGCCGCTCCCGTGACGCAGATCGTTCTGCGTGCTGCGCTCGCGGCGCGGGACGCGGCGCTCAATCGTGAAGATCTTGCCACTTCGGAAAAGACGGCGGTCGGAAGCTCGATGAGGGAAGTGTCTCGGGATCCTACTGAGCACATCGATGCAGCCTCGTATGACCCGAGCGACAATCTCAGGCCGCGCGACGCCACCGAAGGAACCGAGTCTTATCTCGTTGACCTCCCCGCGCCTCGCAGCTCGGTGCCTGTACCGGTTGCGCCTCGCGCCGTTCCCGATGTGAGAGACTTGTCGGTGAGAGAAGCCGTGCGCGCGCTGCACGCGGCGGGATTCAGGGTGCGCCTGGGTACCGGGTCGACTACTACGACATCTCCAGCCGGCGGTACTATGTCTCCGCCGGGAATCATCGTCCAGCTCAACCGCCCGCCTCAATGAAAGTCCGCATTTCGGAGATCAGGAACGCGCTGGCCGAGCGGGGATTGCTTGCGGGTGTGGAAGGGAAGCTGCCGGATGAAGCAAGCGGAGTTGCGGACGACAGTCGCAAAGTGAAGCGCGGCGAGCTGTTCGTCGCGGTGCGCGGTTGGAACAGCGACGGTCACGACTTTCTCGATGCAGCTGCCCGACGCGGCGCTGGTGTCGCGATGGTCGAAGATGCCGGACGCACCACTCTACCGTCGCTCGTGGTTCGCGAAGGCCGGCGAGCGGCGGCAGTCGCCGCATCAATCGCCTACGCAAATCCGGCCCGCAATTTGACCATCCTCGGCGTCACTGGCACGAACGGGAAGACCACGACCACCTCGATCATGCGGCACCTGTTCAACGATGGTGGTGGCTCCAGCGCTTCTGTCGGCACGCTCGGCGTGCTGATTGGGAGTGAGGGCGAGGTTCTACCGGGCGGTGGGGGTCTGACGACGCCGGGTCCGGTGGAGCTGCAGAGAGTCTTGCGCGCGCTGGTTGATCGTGGCGTGCGAACGGTAGCGATGGAAGTCTCCTCGCACAGTCTCGATCAGAGGCGAGTCGACGGGCTCCAGTTCGACGCCGTTGTGTTCACCAACCTGACCCGCGATCACCTGGATTATCACGGAACGATGGAGGCTTACCTGCAGGCAAAAGCGCGCCTCCTCGACTACCTGAAGCCCGACGCAACCGCGGTCGTCAACGCCGATGCTCCCGAGTGGGAGACGCTGAGGACAAGAAGCCGCCCGCTCACATTCGCTCTCCGCGCTACAGCCGATATTCGCGCCGAAGAAGTGCGTTACACACCGCGTGGAAGCGAATGGAAGCTCGTTACGCCGCGTGGGTCCGGTGACGTCACGCTTCCGCTCATTGGCGACGTCAATGTCGAGAACGCTCTTGCCGCCGCCGCTGCTGCATTTGCGCTCGGACACTCGCCGCAAGTGATAGCAGTCGGCCTGAGCACCGTCCCACAGGTGTCCGGGAGACTGGAAATCATCTCGACACGTCCGACCGTTCTGCGCGACTACGCTCACACGCCCGACGCTCTCGAGCGGGCGTTGCGCACCGCACGCGCGTTCACGCGCGGGAGGCTCATCGTGGTATTCGGGTGCGGCGGTGAGCGCGATAAAGGCAAGCGCCCTATCATGGGTGAGATCGCTGAGCGCGGAGCAGACTGCGCCATAGTGACCAGCGACAATCCGCGCACGGAGGACCCGGACGCCATCATCGACGATATCGAGGCCGGGATGCGCAGTTCCGGCCACGAGCGCGTCACCGACAGACTAGCAGCAATTCAACGCGCGCTTGATCTGGCCGAGGAGGGGGACATCGTCCTCCTCGCCGGCAAGGGCCACGAGACCTACCAGATTCGCGGAACTACTTCGTACCCATTCGACGAGAAGGAGATAGTGAAAGAGATGACCGGGAGTCACGCGTGAGCACGGGATTCTGGACGCTGGATCGGATCGCGGCCGCGCTCGAAAATCACTCGACGGCATCGGCGCCGCGCGGCTCGACGGAGGTGCGCGGAATCACCACCGATACGCGAAAGATCGGCAAGGGAGACGTTTTCCTGGCGCTCAAGGGCGAGCGCTTCGACGGCCACGACTACCTTCGCGATGCAGTTCGCGACGGCGCGGCGGCGGTCATCGTTTCGCGCGCGCCCAAGCTTACTTCACTCAGCGTTCCAGTCTATGAAGTCGGCGATACTCTGGTCGCGCTGGGAGCGCTCGCGAATTACTGGAGGCGTGCCTGGGGAAGGACGATCGTCGGTGTCGCGGGCAGCAACGGGAAGACGAGCACGAAGGATCTTCTCAAGGCATCGCTTGGACGCTCTTATGCGGTCCACGCGACGACGGGGAATCTCAACAACCGCGTCGGCGTGCCGCTCACACTACTCTCGCTGCCGCCGGATGCGGACGTAGCAGTCATCGAACTGGGTACGAGCCTTCCCGGGGAAGTCGCGATCCTGCGCGACATTACGCAGCCCGACATCGCTCTCGTGACGTCCATCGCCGAGGAGCATCTGGAGGGCCTTGGTGACCTCGCTGGCGTTCTCCGCGAAGAGGCAGCGGTTTACGACGGTGTGGCCGTCGGCATCGCACCTTCGGCGCAACCTGAAATCGCCGAAGCGGCTCGGGGCAAGGCAAAGCGGGTAGTAGCGGCTGGTCTGGACGCGACCGCTGATCTCAAGCCCGACCGGTGGGAGATCGGACCCGACGGACTCGGCGTCATCGAGATCGGCGGCGTTACTATAAGGGCGCCGGTTCGCGGACTCCACAATCTGCGGAACGCGATGCTGGCGCTGGCGGTCGCTCGCGAGTGTGGCGTGAGCTACGAAGACGCCTCGGAAGGAATCGCGGCGATGCCTCAGCCGAAGATGCGCGTGGCGTGGGAACAGGTGGGCAACGTCACTCTCATAAACGACGCGTACAACGCCAACCCGGGATCCACGCGCGCCGCCATCGAGCTGCTTCAGGGAACCGGTACCGGACGGCAGAGGGTAATCGTCCTTGGTACGATGCGAGAGCTCGGTGCGGCGTCGGAACAGTGTCATGCCGACATCGCGGTTCTCGCGTTGGCTTCGGGTGCCGACATTGTGGCGGGGATCGGCGAGTTCGCTCCCGCGCTCGAGAAGCGGAAAGACCGCGAGCGCGTCATCACCGCTTCCGATGTCGACGATCTGTGGCCGCAGCTCCAGGGCCGGCTCCAGCGCGACGCTATTATTTTGCTCAAGGCATCTCGGGGCGTACAGCTGGAGCGCCTTGTTCCACATCTAACTACCTGGGCGACTGCATAGTGCTGAATTATCTGCTCGTTCCGTTCGTAGGATTGCCGCATTTCGGGT
>DASYVU010000098.1:0-4376 GCA_035936715.1 Gemmatimonadaceae bacterium | reverse complement strand
CGTCCGACGCAGCGCCGGCAGTCATGCGCTTTGCCTTGAGCAGGTGCTCGAAGTCGTGCGCCGAAACACCGAGCACTACGTCCGAGTACATCTGAATGAACCTGCGGTACGAGTCGTACGCGAAGCGCGCGTTGGCGCTCTGCTCCGCCAGTCCGACCACCGTCCGATCATTGAGGCCGAGATTCAGAATCGTTTCCATCATTCCCGGCATGGAAATGGGCGCTCCGGATCTGACCGAAACGAGAAGCGGGGTGCGTGGATCCCCGAGCTTCTTGCCAGTCGCTTTCTCGAGTCGCGCGACATTTCCTTCGACTTCAGCGCGGAGCTTGTCGGAATACTTTCCTGTTTTGAGGTATTCGATGCATTCGCCGCACGCGATGGTGAATCCCTGTGGAACAGGAACGCCGAGATTCGTCATCTCGGCGAGGTTGGCGCCTTTGCCTCCGAGGACGCCGGTCATGTCCCGCGTCCCCTCGGCGGTTCCATTGCCGAAGAAGAAAACCGACTGCGCCATCGGCGTCAGCAGCCGCAGCCGAAGCGGAGCTTTTCCGGGTCGGCGGGAGGTGGCGTAGGGTAGTCGCCAGAGAAACAGGCATGGCAGAACCCTTCGGGACCGCCGGGGACGGATTCGAGCATTCCGTCCAGGGTCAGGTAACCCAGAGTGTCCGCGCCTACTTGCTGCGTGATCTCCTCTATTGTCATGTTCGCGGCGATGAGCTCCTCGCGGGTCGGCGTGTCTATTCCGTAATAGCACGGTCCGGTAACCGGTGACGAGCTGACACGGAGATGCACCTCTCGCGCCCCCGCAGCTCGGACCATGCTCACGAGTCCTCGGGTGGTGGTGCCGCGCACGATCGAATCATCTACCATCACCACGCTCTTTCCACGCAACACTTCGCGCACGGCGTTGTACTTCACCTTCACCTTTGCGTCGCGCCCGGCTTGCGTCGGCTGGAGAAAGGTGCGCCCAACGTAGTGGTTTCGAATCAACGCAAGCTCGAGGGGAAGTCCGGATTCTTCCGCGAAACCGAGCGCAGCCGAGTTCGACGAATCCGGCACGCTGAATACAAAATCGGCGGTGGGCGCGGGGAAATCGCGCGCGAGGCGCCGCCCGAGCGCTCTGCGCGCACGGTCGACTGACCCGCCGAACACTTGACTGTCAGGCCGCGAGAAATAGACGTACTCGAACACGCACTTCCGTGATTCCAGGGGCGCGAGCGGGAAACTCGAGCGCACGCCATTTCGGTCGACGGCGATTATCTCGCCACGCTCCACTTCTCGCTCGATCGTGGCACCGAGCAGATCGAGCGCGCAGGTCTCGGATGCGAAGACAGTCGCGCTTCCGAGCTTTCCCATCACCAACGGTCTCCAGCCGCGCGGATCTCGCGCGGCGAGCAGCGTGTCTCCGATCGCGACAACGAGGCAATACGCTCCTTCGACCCCCCTCAGTGCATCGGCGAGCCTCTCCTCCGGTTTCTCCGAAGAGGAGCGCGCGATACGATGGACGAGCACCTCTGAATCCATCGTCGACGTGAAAATCGAGCCACCGTCTTCGAGACTGCGTCGGAGCTCCGAAGCGTTTGTCAGATTCCCGTTGTGCGCGAGCCCAATGTGTCCGTCGCGAAACCTGGCCAGCACTGGCTGCGCGTTCTCGATCGTGGAAGATCCGGCGGTGCTGTACCGCGTGTGGCCAATCGCGATGTCACCCGGCAGGCTCTCAACATCGGGGATGCCCAGACCTTCCGAAACCAGGCCCATTCTTTTCATGGCTCGCGCGCCGAGCTCGCGGTCGACGGCGACGATGCCCGATGACTCCTGGCCGCGATGCTGAAGCGAGTAGAGCCCGAGATGCGCCATGGCGGCTGCATTCTCATGACCATAGATGCCGAAGATTCCACACATGCTAGTGCGCCGCCACGGGTGCCAGCTCGTCGAACGTCGTGTGCTCGGGCGTGCGCGCCATGATCGCCGGAATCGTGCGGTGGTACGCGTGGCGAAGCCGTGCGAGTGGTGCCGTCAGCGCTGAGCCCGCGAGCTTTATCGCAAGTGTATTGGACGTGCGCCGCACAGTGCCGATTCGCGCACAGGGAACACCTGCCGTCGCGGCAATTGCCACGACGCGCTCCGGCGCCGAGCTGGATATGACAATCCGTGCCTGTGTTTCACCGAAGAGGACTCCTCGATCGGGAATGCTTCCGAATGCCGAGAGATCTATCTCCGCGCCACTCTGGCACTCCAGATCAGCCACGCAGCATTCGGCGAGCGCGATCGCCAAGCCACCGTCACTGCAATCGTGCGCGGAACTGACCGCACTCGCGCGAATCGCCTCGAGCAGGGAGTCGATCACTTTCTTCTCGAGATCGAGGTCGCAGCGGGGAGGCGCGCCCAGGACTTCGCCGTGAATCGTCGCCAGGTATTCGCTTCCACCCAACTCTCCGCCCATCTCGCCGAGGAGTAGAACCGCGTCCCCATCGTGCTGAAACGTGGCGCGAGTTATGTGGGACAGGTCATCGATCAGTCCGACCATTCCGATCACGGGTGTCGGATAAACAGCGCCGGATGGACTTTCGTTATAGAGAGATACGTTGCCTCCCGTAACCGGCGTGCCGAGCGCTCGACAAGCCTCGCCCATCCCCGCGACTGCTTCCTTGAACTGGTAGAAGACGTCCGGGCGGGTCGGATTGCCGAAGTTCAGGCAATTCGTGATTGCCATCGGACGCGCACCGGTGCAGGCGACGTTGCGCGCAGCCTCTGCCACCGCGATGCGTCCGCCCACCCGAGGATCGAGATACACGTACCGTCCGTTGCAGTCTGTCTTTACCGCGATCGCCTTGTTGGTCCCACGAACGCGGAGAACCGCTGCGTCACCGCCAGGTCCGATGACAGTGTTGGTTCGCACTGTCGAATCGTACTGGCTATACGCCCACGATTTGCTGGCGATGGTTGGAGCCGACAACAATGTCTCGAGAGTCCATAAGGGGTCGGCCTCCTCGGCGCGCTCTCGAACGGCGACAGGATCGGCGGCCCGCAGCACTTTGATCGCATCCGACTCGCGTGCATCGGGCGAATACGAGGGACATTCCGTGACAAGTCTCGAGCCCGGAAATTCGGCGACGACTTTCGCACCCTCGGTCACGCGATACACGGGCTCCGCGATTACTTCGCCGATCACGGCAGCAGTCAAATCCCATTTCTCCAGGATCTCGCGCACGGCGTCCTCGTGGCCTCGCTTTGCCACTACGAGCATCCGCTCCTGCGATTCGCTCAGCAGAATCTCGTAAGGGCTCATCCCGCTTTCGCGAGTCGGAACTTTGCTGACGTCAATCGTGACACCGACGTCTCCGCGCTCGGCCATCTCGGCTGAAGACGAGGTCAGACCGGCGGCTCCCATGTCCTGAATCGCTACGATGTGCCCGCTCTTGATCAGTTCCAGGCTCGCCTCGAGCAAGAGCTTCTCTGTAAACGGATCGCCAACCTGAATGCGAGGACGCTTCGCATCGCTTGCTTCGGAGAGATCTTCCGATGCGAACGACGCTCCATGAATTCCATCACGGCCGGTTCGCGCTCCCACAGTGATGATTGGATTCCCGACGCCTTCGGCTTTGGCGCGGATCAAATCATCCTCGTGCAGCAAGCCGACGCACATCGCGTTGACCAGAGGATTGTTCTCGTAGGCGCGGTCAAAGACAATTTCGCCGCCCACTGTCGGAATTCCGACACAGTTGCCGTAGTCTCCGATTCCTTTGACGACACCCGAAAAAAGATACCGTACCCGGGAGCTCTCGAGGCTTCCGAAGCGCAGCGAGTTCAGCATTGCGATCGGCCGCGCACCCATCGTGAACACATCGCGAAGGATCCCACCCACTCCGGTCGCCGCGCCCTGGTATGGCTCGACCGCAGAGGGATGATTGTGCGATTCGATCTTGAAGGCGACTGCGAGCCCATCGCCGATGGAGATCACTCCGGCGTTCTCGCCTGGTCCCTGAAGGACGTACGGAGCTTCGGTCGGAAGCTTCTTCAACACCGGCCGAGAATGTTTGTACGAGCAGTGCTCGCTCCACAGCGCGCTCACGATGCCGAGCTCGGTGAACGTCGGCGTGCGGCCGAGCATCGCGACAAGTCGATCGTATTCCAGCCTGGTGATCCCGTGCTCCGCGACCAGGGCGGGGGTGATTGCGGGATCACCGGGTCGAGGCGTCACTTCCGACACGTCAGGCCGCCACGCGAGCGAGAATCGATTCGAACAGGCGCACGCCGTCACTCGAGCCGACGAGAGGGCTGCAGGCGCGCTCCGGGTGCGGCATCATGCCGAGCACATTTCCGCCCTCGCTGATGATTCCGGCGATGTTGCGCTCGGAGCCGTTGGGATTGGCGTC
>DASYVU010000097.1:0-23463 GCA_035936715.1 Gemmatimonadaceae bacterium | reverse complement strand
GAGTCAGGCGGCGGTGTATGGCGGCTGGCTCGGGTTCGTTTATGCGGCGATGCAGTTCCTCTGCGCTCCCGTCCTTTGCAACCTGTCTGACCGTTACGGACGCCGCCGAGTGATATTGATTGCCGTCGGCGCTCTGGCGGTGGATTACCTCATCATGGGATTCGCGCCGACGCTGGCGTGGCTCTTCATCGGCCGTGCGATCGCGGGTGCAGCGGGCGCATCGTTCACACCCGCGTACGCCTACGTGGCGGACATCAGTCCACCAGAGAGGCGAGCTCAGAACTTCGGGGTCGTGAGCGCCGCGTTCGGTATTGGCTTCATCATCGGGCCGGCGATCGGTGGACTGCTTGGCACGCTTGGCCCGCGTGCGCCGTTCTTTGCCGCGGCGATCCTGAGTCTCATCAACTTCTCGTATGGGTTTTTTGTGCTGCCGGAATCACTTCCTTTGGAGAGGCGGCGCGCGTTCGAGTGGCGGCGCGCGAATCCGCTCGGCACCCTGAAGCAAATGAGAAAGCACCCGGTCGTGGTGGGACTTTTGTGCGCGCTGTTCCTGTGGGGACTGGGCAACCAGGTGATGCCTGCTACATGGGCGTTTTACACGAAGCTCAGATTCGGCTGGTCGGAAGCGATGATCGGAGCTTCCTTCGCGGCCGTCGGAGTCGTGATGGCGTCCAGCCAAGCGATCGTAATGCGACTGGCGGTGCCACGGCTGGGAGAGCGCCGTGCAGCGCTCATTGGAATCATTGCGGGAACGGCGGGCTACGTTGGATTCGGGCTCGCCACGGCGAGCTGGATGATGTTCGCCTGGCTCGGGAGCTGGTTCTTCGCGGCGATCGTCATGCCAACGACTGTTGCGCTCATGTCGCACCGGATCACTGCCGACGCACAGGGCGAACTTCAGGGAGCGGTGGCGAGTCTCCTCTCGCTGGCCGCCATCACCGGACCGCCGATCATGACGCATCTCTTCGCGCGCTTCACGGCGCCGGAGTCGAGCGTCCACGTTCCGGGGGCAGCGTTTCTGGCGGCCGCGATTCTTGCCCTCGGGTGTCTGGTGATCTTCTGGCTGTCCACGCGCCAGGCTGCAACCGAGCCCGGCGCGGCAGCAAGCGAATCAGGACTCACGGCTGCTTGAAATGCAACTGCAACGGAACGGGTGCGAGGCGTCAGGAGCGGAGATGCCAGTTGTCAGTTCACGACGTCGGGACGCCACTCTGTGGCGTTCACGGTACAGGCGCTTGCTTGTACCCTGAAACGCACTGGTGGAGTCTGGGCGTAGTGAACTGGACACTCAGATCTCTGCCACTGATAGCTTCGCACCCGTTCAGTTGCAGTTGAGCGTTTCCGGATGCCCTAGTCGATGCGGCGGTACGTCAGCTCGTACGCATCCGCACTTCGCGGCCTCCCGGCGTTCAGAACGACAAGATTCCTGTTGTCCAGTCGCACGATCTTGAGTGGCAGGTCGACTCCGATTATCGGCGCGTAGATCGCCATCACCGGCGTCTCGTGCAGCGTACTGCCCGAGAGCCTCCACGTTCCGGCGCGGGCGACGAATACCTGATCGCCGTTGTCCTTGAAGACCCGTGAATAGTCGGCGTGGATCTTGTCAGCAGCAGACAGACTATCGTATTTGGCATCGTTGACTGCCGGCCGGTCGTTGTTCACGCCGACCACTGTGAAGTGAGATTTTGTGAACTGCATCCATTCGGTCCCGTTGCGCTGAGTGACCTCGCCGGTTTTCAGATTCTTGATCACCACGAGTTGCCAGGTTCCTCGCAGATCCTCAGCCTTTGGACCCTTCTGCGCGCCGAGTAGAATCGGTGTCGCGAGAAGCGCGGCGCAGCTTGCAGCCTTTAGCCAGTCGAATCCCGTCATCGCGTCCTCCTTTGAGAGACTCAGCATCCAACAACAAAGCGGCGGCTTGGAGAATCACCACGCCCGCTCGAGAAATCACAATCGTCGGATCCAGATGTTGCGGTAACGAACCAGGTTGCCGTGATCCTGAAGACGCAGCGGCTCCAGCGGCGCGTGCGCCGTGTAAACCGCGGGCCTGTCGTTAAACGTGTTCCCGAAAATCTCGACGTTGTTCTGGATGAGCGCTCCATTCTGCAGCACCGTAACCCGCGCGCGCTCGGTGGCCTTCCCCTGCTCGTCGAATCTCGGCGCCCTGAAGATGATGTCGTAACTCTGCCACTGGCCGGGCGGCCGCGACGCGTTCACCAGTGGAGCATACTGTTTGTAGACAGATCCCGCCTGGCCGTGGAAGTAGGTCTTGTTGTCGTAGGAGTCAAGAACCTGAATTTCGTAGTGGTCCATGAGGAACACGCCGCTGTTCCCGCGCTCTTGTCCTTCGCCTTTCACAACCGCGGGGGTTGCCCACTCGATGTGGAGCTGGCAGTCGCCGAAACGGTCCGCTGTGATGATGTCACCGGTCCCTGGCGCCACTTCCATGTAGCCATCTCTGACCTGCCACTTCGCCGCGGTTCCGTCAGTGCTGCGCCATCTAGCTAGGCTCTTTCCATCGAAGAGAACGACGGCATCCGACGGCGGATCAGCGCTCGTCTTCCCAGGCGTGATAATGGGCGGCTCCATCCTCGGGGGAGGAAACGGCGCAGGGTCCTGAGCAGGTAATGCCAATGGCAGGACTCCAAGAAGCAAGACGAGGCCGACTCCGGGCGCCGGCCTCACCACGGGATTTGCGGTGACCGGTAGTAGTCGATCCCAAGGTAATGCCATCGTGGGGCGTGGGCCGCGACCCTTGTGCGGAAGCCTTGCCACTCGCGCGAAGCCTGTGGCGTCCACGCCACCTCGGCTATCGCCACTAGACGCGGCATCACCAGGTACTCGGCGGCGGTAATGTTCCGCACCGTCTCGCTCCAGAGAGGGGCTTCCACGCCGAGAATATTTTGCTCCGTGACTCCGACAAGGTAGAGCGCCGGGTCCCAGTTGTAAGCGTCGTTCACCTCAACCAATCCCGCCCAGTTCAGCCCGAGCTCCGTCGACGGGTTGTACTTCATGTCGAGGTACGTTTTGTTCGCCGGCGAGAGGATCAACTTGGCGCCGTACTTGAGTGCGGCCGTTGCCGAATCGCTTTTCCATTGCTGCGCGATGGTGGTCGGCTTGATGTGCGCCTTCGTGATCTCCTCCCACCCGATCATCGTCTTGCCATACTTGTTGACGATCGTCTGCGCGCGCTCGACGAAGCGAACGTACTGCTCGGGAGTGAGCGTCTGCACCTCATCGCCGCCGATATGAAAATACGAACCGGGAGTCATCGCGCTGACCTCGCGCACCACGTCGTCCAGGAACGCGTAGGTGTCCTCTTTATCGACGCAGACCGTACTCCAGCCCACGTCTGTTCCGGCGTAAAGCGCGGATGGCCGGACGCTGCACGCCAGCTCGGGGTACGATGTGAGCCACGCGTTGCTGTGCCCGGGCATTTCTATCTCGGGGACGATCGTGATGTACCGCGCGCGCGCGTACCGAACGATGTCCTGGTAGTCCTGCTTGGTGTAGAAGCCGCCGGGTCCGCCGCCGACCTGTGTAAGCGAGCCGACCGCCGTCAGCTTCGGACGTGAGTCGATCTGGATTCGCCAGCCTTGATCGTCGGAAAGATGGAGGTGAAGAACGTTGAGCTTGTACAGCGCCAGGATGTCGATGTACTGCTGGACTTCCCGCACGGTGAAGAAGTGGCGTGCTACGTCGAGCATCGAGCCCCGCCAGCCAAAGCGTGGCTGGTCCACGATGGTGAGCGCTGGCACGGGCCAGACACTGCGCGCCACACCCATATCCGACTCGATCTCGACGGGGAGGAGCTGTCTGATCGTCTGCATGCCACGAAAAAGACCGGCCGGTGCATTGGCGACGAGCCGCACCGAATCGGTCGTCACGGTCAGCCTGTAACCCTCTTCGCCGAGCGACGCCGCATCGCTACCGAGGCGGAGCTCTATGCTGGCTGCGCCGCTACCCGCGGAAGTGGCGGTGACCGGAAATGGGAAGTCGGTAGACTTTCGGAGCAAGGCTGCCAGACTCTGTCCGATTGCCGCAACCTCCGGGTTGGATCCGACAAAGGTGATGCGGGTGGTACGGCTTAGCTCGAACGGCGCGCTCCCCGCGAGCGTGAGCGACGCGGGTGAGGGAATAATTCGAGGCGCCACCGCACCCGATACAGGCGAAGGCGGTGTAGCCGGAGCGGGCGGATTGCACCCCGATACCAGCGCGGCGCCGGCAAATGCCAACGCGAGGTTTGAGCACGACAACAGTCCACGTGAGGACATCCAACATCTCCTTTCTTTAGGTATGCCCACAACCCCTGCGACCCTGACGAGCGTTTTCACACGCGAGCGCCATGAAAAAGAAAGCGTGCGGTTCACATCCGCAATGGAGCCAAAACCGCGATCGGGCGAGTCTACTTCGTCGGAATGTTCTCCGCAAAGATTTACACTTGCCTGCTACCGTGAGTCCTCGGCAGATCAGGCCGCCAACACGGGCAGGGCGGATCGCTGCCCTCGCGAAGCCTCAATGAAGCCGCCGCCCAGCACTTGGTCCCCATCGTAAAGAACCATCGATTGGCCAGGTGTAATCGCCGACACCGGTTCGTCGAGCGCCAGCTCGATTTCCTCAGAATCCAATCGAACAATCTCCGCCAACGCGAGCGGTGCGCGATGCCTCACGCGCACACTCACCCGATCGCCGATGCTCGGCGCCGCAGCTAGCCAGTTCAGCTCGCGCGCCACTACTCCGCTGCCCAGTAGCTCGTCACGCGTCCCAATCACCACGGCGCGATCATATGGCCTGATGCCGATCACGTACATCGCATGCGGAAATCCACCGGGTACGCCCCGACGCTGACCAATCGTGTACCGCGCGAATCCGTTGTGCTCTCCGACAATTTTCCCGCTCGACGTCATGATCGGCCCGCGCGACAACGCCGGCGCGTCCGCAGGCAGTCGCTGCTCCAGAATGCGCGCATAGTCGCCGTCGGGCACGAAGCAAATCTCCTGACTCTCGGGCTTCTCCGCGATGACTTCGAGTCCCATCGCGTGCGCGCATGCTCGCGTCTGCGGCTTGTCCAGCGTGCCGACGGGGAGAATCATCCGGGACAGAACCGCTCGATCGATTCCCCACAGGAAATAAGTCTGATCCTTGTTCTCGTCTACACCCCGCCGGAGCTCGCCGTCAACCACTCGCGCGTAATGGCCCGTCGCAATCCACTGAGCGTCGATCGAGTCTGCCTTCTTCAGGAAGTCGCGGAACTTGGTGAAGGTGTTGCACCTCACGCACGGTATCGGTGTGCGGCCACGGGCGTATTCCTCGACGAAGTTGTCGACGACGTCGTGACCGAACTTCGTCTCCAGGTTCAGAACGTAATGCGGAATGCCGAGCTGTTCGCATACCCGTCTCGCGTCGTTCACCGAGTCGAGAGAGCAGCACGGACGATCGGGTACGTCGTCGCCGTGACAGAACAGCTTCATCGTCGCGCCGACCACTTCGTAGCCTTGCTCGACGAGGAGCGCGGCGGCGACCGATGAATCAACGCCGCCCGACATAGCTACCAGAACTCTTTCCTTCGTCATCGTTACTGCGCCGCCGTAAGCTGACGCGCCTTGGCAACCAGGGCGGGGAAGACTTCGATGACGCGATCGATGCAATGATCCGTCGTTAGCGACCCCAGGCTCATTCGAACTGCGGCGCTCGCCAGATCGGGACGCACGCCCAGCGCAGCCAGTACGTGAGACGGACTGATGCTGCCGCTCTGGCACGCGGAGCCGCCAGACGCAGCGATCCCGCGCAGGTCGAGCGCCATGAGTAACGACTCACTGTCCGTTCCCGGCACGGAGATGTTCACGATGTGTGGCGCGCGCTCGGCGCCCCTGCCGTGGATTATCGCGTCGGGAACCTTCGCGAGGATGCCGGCCTCCAGCCTCTCGCGCAGCTTCCGCAATCGAGCGCAATGCGCCTCGCACTCAGCCAGCGTCAGCTCCGCCGCCCGGGCAAGACCGACTGCAGCGGCCACGTTTTCTGTTCCCGGGCGCCGTCCGCGGTCCTGGGTTCCTCCGTGCATCAGCGGCTCGAGACTTGTCCCACGGCGGATGAAGAGCGCGCCGATCCCTTTGGGCGCCCCGAACTTGTGGCCGGAGATGGTGAGAAAGTCGAACAGCTGCTTCTGCGCGTCGATCGGGATCTTTCCGAATGCCTGAACCGCGTCGGTGTGGAAGAGCGCGCCGCGCTCCTTCGCCTTGGCGGCGAGCTCCGGCACTGGCTGGATCGTGCCGATCTCGTTGTTGACCCACATGGTCGAGCAGACGGCAACCGCGTCGTCAACGAGATCGTCGAACGACTGCCTGTCGATCACACCATCGGATGTCATCGCAAGAATGCGCTCGTCCGCGCCTTCGAGCGCGGCCTGGTGCACCGCACCAAGAATCGCTTTGTGCTCGATCGGGCTCGTTACGACGGCCTTTCGTCCCTTCGCCTTGAGTGCACGCCACGCGCCAAGGATGGCCAGATTGTCGCCTTCGGTGCCGCCGGATGTGAAACAGATCTCGTCAGGACGCGCGCCTAGACAGCGGCCCACCCGTTCCCGCGCCTCGTCGAGCGCTGCGCGCGCTTCGCGTCCCCACCGATGGGTACTCGAAGGATTTCCAAAGCGAGCGCCGTAGAACGGCTTCATCGCCTCGAAAACCTCTTCGCGCACCGGCGTCGTGGCGGCGTGATCGAGGTAAACGGGATCGGCTGCGGGAGTCATGCTCGCAATTTAAGGGCGGCGCTCTGGCATAGCCACAACACTTCCGCTGATGCCAGCCCGAGCGGCCGTCAACGTCAGCCCTGGAAGAACTTGCTCCTGATGTCCCACAGTTTGGGAAAGAATCGCTGTGAGATTGTTTTCTGCAGGTACTTGGAGCCGAGCGTGCCGCCTGTTCCGGAAGTGAGCGGTCCGATGATGCGCTCGACGAGCTGTACGTGCAGAAAACGCCACATCGCGAAACCCTGCTCGTACTCGAGCAAACCCTCCGCCAGCATCTGCAGCGGACGCTGGTGGGCTTCCGAATAGACCTGTTCCAGCGTCACGTTGTGCGCCACCAGCAGATCGTCGTAAAGCTGCTGCAACGTCGGCTTCTCCAGCGCCTCCTTGACCAGCGGCGGAATGTCGCCGTGCTGCTTGAGGACTCGAAGAAAGTGCTCGTCGCGCATCCCAGACTTTGCCTCAATGGTGCGGAATTGCGCGCTCTGCGATCCGCTCGAGGTGCCAAGGTACCCGCGAAACTGAGCGAAGCGCTGTGGTGGGAGAGTCTCCAACGCGGAGAGCTGGCCAGTAACGATGTGAACGAGCGCGTTCACTCTGCGCACAGATGTGAGAGCGCCGAGGGTGTCCTTCGCCTCCATCAGGCCGATGAGCGCGTCGAGCTCGTGAAGAATGAGCTTGAACCAGAGCTCGCTGGATTGGTGGACGATTATGAAAAGGAGCTCGTCGGGGTGCTCAGGCTTGGAGCGAGTTCGCTGCAGATTCAGCAGCTCATCGAGTGCCAGATACGACGAGTACGTCACCTCGCCACCCGATTGTTTCGCTGACCCGGATGACGGCGCTTTCCGCCCTTTCTCTGTCAAAAAGTTGCTACCTCGAGTCCGGCGACATCTTCCACGCGCATCGTCTCTGTCGTGTAGAATGGCTCTCCGTAGCGGCAGCGAATGAGCGAGCCGTAGTGGGCCGCGTGATGCCGGATCAGATCGTGGAGCGGCTCGCCGTTCGGGTACACCTCTCCGGCCTGCACCACCTCGCCGAACTGGGACTCGTAGCATGCGATGGCTTCCAGTTTCTTTTCGAGCGCTTCGCTGATGTCGACGACGAAGGTCGGCTTCTGATTGTCTTCTCGAAACGACAAAGCGTGAATCACCTTCCTCGGCCGGTGCGGGGGGATGTCCTGCTCGACCAGCTTCAGTCCCGCGACGAAGCACGCGTCGCGCACGAGCTGCGCGACGATCGGATGGTCCGGATGTCGTCCGCGCAGCGAGTGGGTGATCACGACGCTCGGTTGAAGCTGTCTTATTACGACCGCGACCATTGCGCGCGTAGTCGGTGTATTCGTGATGCCACCGTCGGGAAGGCCCAGATTCTTGCGGACACTGACGCCCATCACCTTTGCCGCCTTGGCCGCCTCTTTCGCTCGGAGCTCTGGCGTGCCGCGACTGGCCAGCTCGCCCGCGGCTAGATCGAGAATGCCGGTCTTTCGCCCAAGCATCTGAGCGCGAATGAGCGTGCCACCGCAAATCAGCTCGACATCATCCGGATGAGCTGCGATTGCGAGGACGTCTACGTGTGTCATGCGGGGAAGTTACGCGCGCCGACGCAAACGGGATACCGCTCGCCCGGCAACTACTCGTAGCGCAATGCGTCGATCGGGTCGAGCTTGGCCGCCCGCTGTGCGGGAAGCATCCCGAATATGATACCGATGCTCACCGACACCATCACGGCGATGATCGTGAGACCGAGTGGAACGGCGGCGTCGATCTTCATCGCAAGCGTGGCGAGGCGCCCGAACGTCAGTCCGATCAGGATGCCAAGTACCCCTCCAAGGCCTGTGAGCGTCGCCGACTCGATGAGGAACTGAAAGAGAATCTCTCGCCTGGTCGCGCCCAGCGCCTTCCGGATGCCAATCTCGCGCGTCCGGCTGGTCACCGAGACCATCATGATGGCCATGACACCGATACCCCCGACGAGCAGCCCCACGCTCGACAGAACGATCATCACCAGGAAGAACACCCCGGTGATCTTGTTGAAGGTGTCGAGGATCTGGTCCTGGGTGATCAGATCGAAGTTGTTCTTGTCGGCCGGGTGCAGTCGCCGCATTTCCCTGAGGGCGATCGTCACCGCCTCCTGCGCGTCTGCCGTCGCCACACCCTTCTTGGGCTTTACCGGGATGTAAAGCGCATTGGTCTTGTCGATCGTGAACTGGTGGTCGAGCATCTGGTACGGCACGATCGCGCCGATGTCCTGTCCAGGCGGCGAGAAGATGTTGCCCGGCTGAGCGTAGAGACCGATGACCTTTGCCGGCCGCCCTCCGACTCTGATCTCCTTGTCCAGTACCGATTCCCGGCCGAACAGCTTGTGCGCCGCGTTCTCATCGAGAACGACGACGTTCGCTCCCGACGCCAGCTCCGCCGGCGTGAACCAGCGGCCATCGAGCAGCTCTCCGCCCTGGATCTCCTGATACCGGTCATCGGCGCCCATGATGAGGATGAACTGCGTGTGTTGCGCACCGTAGGAAAGCCGTCCGTTGGCTTGTGCCCATATCGCGGCGTAGGAGATCTCGGGAAGCTGCCTGATGCGCTCCGCTTCTGCCTCGACGAGATCGGGCCGCACCCGAATCCATTTCGGCAACCTGTCGGGGTTCACTGGCGTTTGCGAAAAAACCTTGACGACGTAGAACGTGGTCGGGCCGGCGATCTCGATTGTGCGCACGATCTGATCCTGGATACCCTGAACGATTGCCGCCATCGTCATCACGGTGGACACTCCGATCACGACCCCGAGGATCGTGAGCGAGGATCGCAGCTTGTTCGCCCTCAAAGTGTCGAGAGCGATCTGCACGTTGCTCTGAATCCGGTCCGCGATGATCATTCTGCGCGCAGCGCGTCGATCGGGTCGAGCTGGGCGGCGCGTGACGCCGGATAGACGCCAAAGAGCACGCCGACGCTTGCTCCCAGGACTAGCGCGAGAGTAACGGACCAAAGGCTCACGCGCGCGGGAAGTGGAGACGCCAGGCTTACGAGCGAGGCCAGGCCCCACCCGGCCGCGACGCCACAGAGCCCGCCGAGGCTCGCCAGCACGATTGCCTCGACCAGAAACTGCTTCCGAATGTCGCCGGACTTGGCGCCGAGGGCTTTGCGCACTCCGATCTCATGCGTGCGCTCGGTCACCGACATCAGCATGATGTTCATGATGACGATTCCCCCTACGACGATCCCAATCGCGACGATCGCAGGAATTACCGAGAAGAGAATCCTGGTGAGGTTCTTCCAGAACTCGACGAGCGCGTCGGCCGTCTCGACCGAGTAATTGGGCTCGTCGCTGGGCCGCAGGTGGTGCGCGATCCGCATCGCCTCGTTGGCTCGCTCCATTCCGCTGGCGACCAGCAGAGCGCTCGGCATCTTGACGGAGACCGTGTTGGTTTTTCGACGGCCGTAGATCATCTCGAACGTCGGCAGCGGCAGCAGCACGAACCCGTCAAACGATTGGCCGAGCACACGTCCCTTCTTGGCGATCGTGCCGATCACCGTGTAGTGCTGCCCGAGGATTCTGAGGTCCTGCCCCACGGGATCCACGTGCTCGAACAGCTTTTCAGCCACATCGGCGCCGATCACGGCGACCGGCCTGCGCTCGCGTACGTCGAAATCGCTGATCGGGCGGCCATTAGCGAAGACGTAGTCCTGTACGATCTGGTACGATGCCGTGATGCCGAATATGACGACGTCGCCCATTGTCTTGTTGCGCCACACGATGTCAGATATCGGCGTCGGCCAGCCGGATTGAAGGCTGACGGCGAGCGCTTCGGGAACCGCCGCGACCACGGCGTTCGCGTCAGCCTCGGTGATGCGAGGGCGCTTCTGGAGCTTCCGCCACTCTTCGTCGTCAAAAAGCCCGATACGAATCGGCGAGCGCCTGACCTGGAATGTGTTGGCACCGATCAGTGCGCTGGCCAGGTTCTCCTTTACATAGGCGTTCATTCCCGTGATGATCGCCACCACCGCGACCAGGAACGCCACCGACACTATGATCCCGAGCAGCGTGAAGAACGACCGCAGCTTATTGACGCGGATCTGCTCGAGTGCGGTGATGATTACATCGGCGAAGCGCATGACCTAATCTCGATCTGTAGTGCGGGGCGCGCTACAAGCTTTTCAGTCCTTATTCGTATCTGAGCGCTTCAACAGGATCGAGCCGGGCCGCGCGAGCAGCGGGAAGAAGTCCGAACAGGATTCCCGTAAACGCGCTCGATGCCAGCGCCGCGACCACCGCCGAGATGGGGGTCGAGGCCGGAATCGCCGGGAACGCTGTCTTGATCCCGAGCGCGAGGAGGATTCCGAGGACGAGCCCGATCGCCGCGCCGATGCTCGTGAGCGTGGCGGCTTCCACCAGGAACTGCCAGAGGATCGCGCTCTTCGTTGCGCCGAGTGCCTTCCGCACGCCGATCTCACGGGTGCGCTCGGTGACACTGATCATCATGATCGCCACCACACCGACGCCGCCAACGAGGAGACCGACTGACGAGAGCGCCAAGCCTACTACGAAGAACGTGCCGAAGAGCTGATTATAGATCCCCATCAGGCGATCCTGCGTGATGATCTCGAAGTTGTTCTTGGCGGTCGATCTGAGCCCACGACGCGCGCGTAGGAGCGCGGTCACGTCGTCGGTCGCCTCTTCCGTCGTCACGCCTGGCTCGGGCTTCACGATCAGGTCGACCCCGCGCATCCACGGATTGAGGCTGCGCCGCGCCGACTCGAAGGGAACGATCGCCTTCGCCTGGTCCCCGCCGCCCGCGGACGTCGGCGTTCCCATGGGGCTCGCCGTGTAGTGGTAGACGCCGATCACCTGGAACCCGACTCCGTCGACGCTGATCATCTTGTCTATTGGGTCCGACGTCCCGAACAAACGCTCGGCCAGCTTCTGATTCACGACTATCACTCGTGAAGCTGTCGTGTTCTCGGCGTAGGTAAAGCTGCGTCCGGGATAAATGTCCCCGCCGTCCACATCTACCCAGTTCGGGGTGTAGATCTCCATCCCCGTGTTCACCTGCTTGTCCTTGTAGGTGAACTTGGCGCCCGAGCCGAGATGGGCGGTTACCGCCTTGATCGAAGGGAGACGCTCGATGGCGGTTGCGTCGTCGATGGTGAGCGCTGGATTCCGCCGCTCGGGGCACGTCTCGTCCGAGCCATCGCACGCCTGGAAGCCGCCGATTGGCCGGCGATAGATGTAAAAGGAAGTCGGGCCCGCCGCTTCGAGGTCCTTCGCAAAGCTCTCGTTGATTCCCCGCACGACCGACGACATCGCGACGACGACGAACACGCCTATCGCGACGCCCATGATCGTGAGCGCTGCGCGCACCTTGTTCGAGCGGATGGCGTCGAGCGCCATCCCGACGCCCTCGAACGCGTTGAAGACTCTTTGCGCGATCCTCATCGCTATTCCTTCCTCAGCGCTTCGATCGGATCGAGCGAAGCCGCGCGTCGTGCCGGGTAGACACCGGAGACGATTCCCACCACCGTTCCCAGCAGCGTCGCCACGACAAGCGACCACGGCGCGATAGCCGCCGGCAATGGCGTTTTCCACTCTACGATCTTGGCGATTGCGATCCCGAGCAGAATGCCGATTATCGCGCCGAGCGTGCTGAGAGTCGCGGCCTCCACCAGGAACTGACGCATGATGTCGCGACGCCTCGCCCCGAGCGATTTCCTGATGCCGATCTCACGGGTGCGCTCCGCGACGGCGACGAGCATGATGTTCATGATCACCATACCGCCAACGATCAGCCCGATCGCTGGGAATGCCGTGCCGGCCATGGTCATGATTGTCTTCAGCTTGTCCATGAACGCGAGGGCGCTGGCCGAAGTCTCCATGAAGAAATTGTCGGGCTCCCCGGGGTGCAGCTTGCGCCGCCCGCGCATCACCTCACGCACCGACTCCATCGCGTCCGTCATCGCGAGCGGCGTCGGAGCCTGCACCATGATGCCGTCGACGTCCCCGCGTGGGTTCGTGAAGTGATGCAGCGGCGAGTTGTACGGCGCGATGGCCACGCGATCGAGTGACAGTCCGAACACCGAGCCCTGCTTCTCGAGCACTCCGATGACGGTGTAGGGCATACCCTTGATGCGGAGCTGGCGCCCCAGCGGGTCGAGATCGGGGAAGAAATACTTGGCGACCTCATCGCCGATTACGACGACTGGTGCGCCCAGCGTGGATTCCTGTGAACTGAATGCTCGTCCCACGCGAACATCGTATTTCTTGATCGTGAAGTAATCGCCGTCGATCGCGTGCGCTTCGACCTGCTTGGGACGCGCCCACTGTGTTTGCGCCTGGAGATATTCCTGGCTTTCCACGGCGATTCTCGACCCGGGCGGCAGAACACTCCCCACGAGCGCAAGATCTGTATGATAAATGCGCGGCCGGCGGAGCCAGGTGCGCCACTCTTCCTCGGAGCTCGCGCCATCACCAAACCACGGGAAGCGCCGCAGCGTGAACGTGTTCACGCCGAGCATCTTCGCCGCGAAGTCGTTCTCCATGTAGCTGCTCATGCCCTGCACGATGGAGATGACGGCGATCAGGAACATCACGCCGATGCAGACGCCGAGGAGCGTGAAAAAGCTTTTCAGCTTCTGCACGCGGATCTGCGCCAGAGCGAGCCAGACTGCCTCTATGAAAGGCAACTGTTACCCCTTCCGCATCGCGGAGAGGTCAGGTGGCGCGATGCCCACGGACTTGATGAATGTCGCGCGCTTGTCGTCGCTGGCAACCTGTCCGTCGTGGAGCACGATGACGCGCCTCGCGTGAGCCGCGATATCAGATTCGTGGGTGACCATGATCACCGTCTGTCCCTGCTCGGCGAGTCCCTCGAACACGCGCATGATTTCTTCCGACGTCGTGGAATCGAGGTTTCCCGTCGGCTCGTCCGCGAGAAGGATCGAGGGCTGATTCACCAGGGCACGCGCTATGGCGACGCGCTGGCGCTGACCACCCGAGAGCTCATTGGGCCGGTGATGAATTCTGTCGCCTAGCTGAACGCGCTCGAGTGCCTCCGTCGCCCGCTTCTTACGCTCGTCGGAGCCGACGCCCGCATAAACCAGCGGTAGCTCGACGTTGTGCAGGGCGGTCGCACGCGGAAGGAGATTGAACGTCTGGAAGACGAATCCGATCTCGCGATTTCGGACACGCGCGAGCTCGTCCTCGTCCTTGTCGGAGACGAGCTCGCCATTCAGCCAGTACTCACCGCCGTTCGGGGTGTCGAGACACCCGATGAGGTTCATCAGCGTCGACTTTCCCGATCCCGACGGCCCCATGATCGCCACGTACTCGTTCCGGCGGATGGCGATGTCGACGCCGCGCAGAGCGTGCACGACCTCGCCACCCATGTCGTAGTCACGCTTCAATCCACGCGTGACGATGACCCAGTCCTTGTCCGGAGTCGTGCCGGCAACGCTGGTGATTACCTGCCGCTCAGCGGTGGTGCTGAGCGGGATTTCATCGGTTGTCTGCATTAAGTTTTCGCCGGCTCGCCGGGCTTTTTCGGTTGTTCCTTCTGTGCGCGCACCGTTGCGCCATCCTTTAGCTCGCGGATTGCCTGATACGTGCCGCCGACGATGTTCTCGCCTTCCTTGAGGCCTGACAGGACCTCGAAGTATTTCTCACCGGCGATACCAACCTTTACGGGGCGGAAGGTGACTTTGTTGTTCGATCCGACGACGAACACACCCTCGACATCGCGCTTTCCGACCTGTTTCGTGGGCGTCTTCTTGGCGAGCGTGAGAGCGGTATCCGGCTTGACGCTGTCCTCGCGGACGGTGAGCGCGATGATCGGAATCGCGATGACGTTGTTTCTGGTCGACGTGATGATCTTCGCTGTCGACGAGAAATCGGGACGCGTCTCGGGCGGAGCGTTGAGCAGCTGGACTGTCACCTCGTAGTCGATCGCCTGGTCGGCGGAGCCGCCGGTGCCGCCAGTGCTCGCACCTTTGACCGAGCTGTTCGAGATCTCGGAGACGCGTCCGATGAAGGTCGTGTCGGGAAACGCGTCGAGCTGGATCACCGTGGAATCGCCGATCTTGATGCGCGACACGTCGGTCTCGTCGACCTTCACCTTGGTCTCGAGCACGCTCATGTCGCTGATCGTCAGCATCGTCGCCGCGTCCTTGTTGAACGTACCCTGGATCGCGGTCTCGCCTTCCTCGACGCTGAGACGCGTGACTCGGCCGCTCATCGGAGCCGCGATCGTCGTCTTGTTGAGACTGGACTGCGCGTCACGATAGGACGCAGTGGCCTGATCGATCGCGTGGTTCGCCGCCTCGAGCTGCGCCTGGGCCACTTCGACCTGTGTCCGAAGCTGCTCGACTTGTTCATCGGACACCAATGTTGGATTTGCTTTCTTGAGCGCCATCAGACGGTCGTAGTTGCGCTGCGCCTGCGCGAGAGCCGGCTTGGCCTGCGCCGACTGCGACCTCGCCGACGCGACTGCGGCCGTAGCTCTCTCTACATTGGCGCGGTACTGCGAAGGATCGATCTCCAGAAGGAATTGGCCCTTGGTAACCATCTGGCCTTCCTTGATAGCGAGCCGGACGATGCGGCCGCTGATATCGGCGCTGACGTTGACTTTCGTGTGCGGCTGAACCTGTCCGCTGGCGGTAACGGAAGCGACGAGATCGCGCCTCTGTACCTTCTCGATGCGGACTTCGGTCGCCTTGTTCCGGCCCTTCATCGCGCTGGTGACGCCGATGATGACGATCGCGAGAACGATCACGCCGGCAACTGTCCACTTGGTACGCTTCTTCATTATCGATCCGATTAGCGAAGGGGATGACCAACGGCGCTCTCGAGAACGGCGAAGGCCTTGTGATAGTCGTAAACAGAATTGATTCTGTCGCTCTCCGCGCGCTCGTAAGTCGCGCGCGCCTCGGTCAGGTCGACGAAAGTCGTCGCCCCGATCTTGTAGCGGTCCTGCACAAGCTTCAGTTCCTGCCTCGCTTTGGCAGCGTTCTGCTCCTGAAGAGCCACGGTCTTCTCCGCCGTGGTCACGATCAGGTACGCCGCGGTGACGTCGGCGGTTAGCGCGAGCTCTCTTGATCTGACGCTATACCGCGCATCCGAGCGGTTCGCCATCGCTTCCTGCACGCGTTGCTCGCGCGCGAAGCCGTCGAACAGCGGTAGTGACAGGGTCGCGCTGACCGAGCGCGGAGCCTTGGTAAAGCTGAACGGAAACTTCGAATTGCTGCTGCGAATGGCCTGGGCCTGCGCGTCGGTGAACGCCATCGCGTTGCACGCAGCCAGTTGATTGGAAAGGTTGAGCGCCGCACGAACTTCTTCGGTGCGGATGCAGTCGGCACGCGAGGCCGCGAGCTGCGCCTGCGCCTGCTGTATGGGAAAACTCGAATTCGTGTAACCGTATGTGTAGCCGCCGATTCCCGTTGACAAGGAGAGAGTGGGCGAGTACTCGCCCTTCTCGCGGCGAACGTTCAGATCGGCAACGCGCTCGCGCGAGCGCAGGGCGACCACGCCTGGATTCTGATCGCGGGCGGACTCGACCAGCTGCTGAAGGTTCAGGTTGAGCGGCGTGACCGGAAACTGACTCACGAGCTTGACGTTCGCGGGCTGGCTGATACCCATGAGCTGAAACAGTCTCAGCTTCTCGATTTCAACCTGGTTTCTCGCCTTGAGGGCTTGGACCTTTTGTAACCCCAGCGCGACTTCCGCGCGCGAAATGTCGAGCTGTGTGCCAGAGCCGACGATCTCTCTCGCCTGCGCCAGGATCAGCTCCTGCTGTGAAGCCACTACCAACGAGTCCTGAAGATCGGCGCCCGCCTCGGTCTGGAGCGTCAACAGATACTGCTGCGACACGTTGCTGCGGAGATTCTCCGTTGCGCCCGTTATGTCCGCTTCGACTGCATTGCGGTTGGCGCGCTGCAGGCTTGGAGTGATCAGAGTCGCGCTGTTGATCCTGTAGTTGAACCCAATCTGGTAATTGGATTGGTTCACATCGGAAATAGCGCCAAGACTGGTGCCGCTGAAGATCTGTTGTCCACCCTGCTGCCTTTGTGCGCTCAAGGATGCATCAGCGCTTGGCAAGAGCGCGCCGTAGGCGCTGCGCACCGCGGCACGCGCACCAATGCGGTTGTTCAGCGTCTGCTGGAGCACCGGATTATTCTGCCGGGCAAGGTTGATCGCCTGTTCGATGGTCAGCGTCGTGATAGGCGCCGAGTCACGAGGAACGAGCTGGGCGGATGCGTGCGTTGTGACGGCAACCAGACCCAAGAGGAGCAAGCGTCGCATAATTGTGAAGGAGATGTGGTTTCTGAAGAGTACGGCCAACTATACAACAGAGTTTCAGAGCCGAAAACATCGAAGTTGCTTAAGATCGAATTAAGGAAGCGTTAACCGATCTTAAATGCCCACGTTTCAAGGCGGTTGGGATCGTCCGGCGCTACTCTGCTGGGGCTGGAGCCAGGAAAATCCTGTCGCTGATCTTGGCGAAAATGCGCTCGTACAGACGCTTGCCCTTCTCCGCATCGGCGAGGGATGGACGTCCGATAGAGCCGGCGCTGCCGCTCGGGACGGTGAGCCACCCGCGTCTGTAACGTCTCAGCTGCTCGCGCGACATCATATAATCCTGCGCAAGATCGAGGTTCACGAGATCCGGTGCCAGAAAAAGCATGATAGACGTGTCTACCTCGTCGCCGTGCATCGCTTCCCTCTGGCCTTCGAGAAGATCGGAGAGATTGACTCCGAAAATGTCCACGACCCTCACGCGCGCCGCGGTCGTGATTACGGTGGCGAGGGCCTCCTGATGCGGATCATGGCCGTGCGCGGTCAGCAGGATAAACTCGCGCACCCCTGTTGCTTCCCACGAATCAAGGAGGTCATTGAGCATTCGATGCAGCGTCTTTTTTCTGAGCGACGCGTTTCCGGTAAAACCCCGTTCCGTATCGACGTTTACGCCATACTCCACCGTCGGCGCCCGCAACACGCCATATTCCGCTGACAGATCATCGGCCATGTGCTCCACGATGATGGTGTCGCAGCCGAGCGGGAGGTGAGGTCCGTGCTGTTCGCACGTGCCGATGGGTATGATCAGGCGCGGATCGTTGCCGAGTACGGCAGTGACCTGAGCCGGGTTGAGCTCTTTGACCCGCAACGGGCCGGAAACTGGAAGGGGGGAGGGAAGAGTCATCGCGTCAGTCAGTAGTCAGAATGTAAGAAGCGGGAGCCTGCGACGGCGCGCAATCCTCGCGTTGTCTGCGGTCCCGCTCTTTCTCGTCGCGATTTGGGTCAGAACTCCAGCAATTCCGCGAACCGCGGGCAGCCCGGCCAGGAATGAGAGTGAGCGCTCAAAGGCTGCCGAAGGCGCGGTTCGCGCGCTCGAGCGGTCGCTATCGGAGGCGCTGCAGCGTCTCGACGATCGCGCGAGCGGCGCACTCGATGCCCCCGCGGATGTGCCGGCCGCCTTTTCTTTTCTCGACAGCCGGGCCCCGCAGAGAGATGGCGAATCGGTAGTCGTCTTCGATCACAACCGTCCGCTCGCGTGGGCGGGGAAGACGAGGATCGATCCCGATTCGCTCCTGAATTCCGTTAGCGCGACGTTCAGTCCCTTTTACACCACCCTCAACGTCGTGAAGATTCGCGGCGACCGGCGCGCGGTTGCATCGGCTGTTCTTCACGCCGTTCCGCCGGCCGACCGCCTTACGGAGTCGCTCGACTCCCGGGTCGCTCCCCTGGAGGGCGTGGCGTCATATGAGTTCGCGCCACCAGAAAATCCGCGAGGAGGTCCGGCGGTGCTGACGTATCGCGGGAAGCCGATTCTTCGCGCGCTGCCGCGGTTGGCGGAGCCGGGTGAGGTGCGATTCCGCAGAGCCTCAATGCTCCGCGCCAGGGGGACCGTCGCGCTCGTAATCTTCGTTCTTGCGTTTCTCGCTTACGCGTGGCGGGACCGCCGCTCACTGTCCGAGCGTCTCTTCGCAATCGTCGTCGCGCTCGGCGTAGCCGCGCTCGTGCCTTGGAACTCCTTCTCGAACACGTCGCGGCTCTTCGATCCCGCTTACTACTTCTCGAAGCTCGCTGGTCCGCTGACCGCGAATGCGGCAGCCCTTTGCATCGGCTCCGCGCTCGTACTGATGGGTGTGTACGCCGTAATCCGCGCGCATCCCGAGGCGCGCTGGCCGCGTCTCTACGCCGCTATCGGAGCTGTCGTCACGCTCGGAATCGGAATTCCGTTCGCCTCCAACATCGTTCGCGGCATCGGCCAGCCACCCTGGGGGTCGACGCCCGGACTCTGGCTATCCTGGGAGATTCCGCTCTTCGTCTTTCTTTTCGCTGTCCTGCTTGCCACGTACTGGTTCCTCCGCATGGCGTTCGGGAAGCCTGGCAGTGTTTCCTTCCGGGCCGGTGTGGTCATCGCATCGATATCCGCGATTGTCGCACTGGGCGGATTGTGGTCGACGACTCTGCGACAGCGCATGCAGCTTGCAGAGGAAGACGTCGCCGCGCTCGGTCACGTCGACGACTATGTCGTGCTCCTCACACGTCGGTTTGCGACAGATGTGGCGCAATCTCCGCCGCCGAAGAGTCGCCCCGCGCTGCTTCAGGCGTATGCGTCATCCGATCTCGCGGCCGCGGAGTATCCGGCGACGCTCGGGGCGTGGGACGACAGCGCAAAACAGATTGCGGAATTCGCGGTCACCGATGCGCAGCCCGATTCCGACGTAATACTGAAGACCGTCAGCGAGGCAATCGCAACGAAGCAAACGGTGACACGGAGCGTGCTTGGCCCTACCGGCGTTCAGATTCTTTCGGCCGTCAGACATCCGTCGGGCGGAGTAACCTCAGTTCTCGTATTTCCGCGTACCAGACTTCTTGGCGGCGATCCTTACTCCGCCCTTCTGGGAATGACGTCCCAGTCAGGCGGTGATCCTCCGTATGCGGTGGCGCTCACAGACATCACTCCGGCAGTGACCGCCGATACCGCAAAAGTCCGCTGGCATCGGATGGGCGACGAGCTGCACGGAGATCGGCTCATCTCCACGTCGGCGGGGACTAAGCGCGCCCACATCGAAATTGACCTCAGATCAGTGTGGGCAAGAGCGGAGCGAGGAGTGCTCGTGCTCCTTCTAGATCTTTTCGTAGCGGGATTTTTCTGGCTGCTAGGCGCCCTGCCTGAGAAGGCCTTCGTGCGGTGGGTGCGGGTGCGTGCCGCGCACTGGATCTACACATATCACGCGCGACTCACGCTTGCGCTCTTCGCCTTCTTCGTGGTTCCGGCGATAGTGTTTGCTGTGTGGTCGTATCAGCGATTGCGCGGCGACGACCTGCAGACCAAGGAGGTCCTCGTGCACGAGACGCTGCGCGCGGTGGCCGTGGCCAACGAGTACGACCAGCTGCCAGGTGCGGCACGCCGGTTCGAGACGCCGCTGTTTCTTTATTCCAACGGCTTTCTGGCTCGGACCAGCGACAGTTTGCTGGATGCTCTCGCGCCGGCAGGCCGTCCACTCCCTGCGGCGGTGCAGCTTCGGCTGGCAGGCGCGGGCGAGCTGACGGCCGCATCGGAGGAAAAGCTCGGTCCGGCAAAGGTGCTGTTTGGATACAGCGCCGCGCTCGGACCCGGTCAGGAGCGTTATGTGCTCGCGGCGCCAGCGCGCAGCGACGATCTCGTTCTCGATAGACGCCGCCGCGACCTCGGCATGCTGGTGCTCTTTGCCACCGCCGCCGGAGCGCTCGCGGCGTTATGGCTCAGCGGCATCGCCGCGAAGCGCCTGGCGAGGGACCTCGAGCTCAGCAGAATCGAGGTGGCCCGCGCGGAGCGCGTGCTGGCGTGGGGTGAGATGGCGCGGCAGGTCGCGCACGAGATCAAAAACCCGCTCACGCCGATCAGACTCGGTGTGCAGCATCTCCGGCGAGCCCGTAGCGATCCACGGGTCGATTTCGACACGGTTCTCAACGAGAACGTCAGGCGAATTCTGGCAGAAATCGACCGACTGGACGAAATCGCGCGCTCATTCAGCAGATACGGTAGCGCGCCGGCGGATTTGCCTCCCGCGATTCCAGTCGATGTCGCGGCTGTCGTGAAGGACGTGATCGCTCTGGAGCAAATGGGAGATCGCGTCGTGAAGTGGCAGGTGCGCGGCGCCGACCGGCCGATCTGGGTGATGGCACAAAAGGACGAGATGAGGGATGTCCTGCTCAACGTGTTCGAGAACGCGCGCCTCGCCGGCGCGCGACGCGTCGACGTGGTTCTGCGCGAAGAAGACCGCCGGGTGATGATCGAGACCGTTGATGACGGTGCGGGTATTCCCCCGGGTGTGTTGCCCCGCATCTTCGAGCCACATTTCTCGACGCGCACCACCGGAAGCGGACTTGGACTTGCCGTGAGCAGGCGCCTTATCGAGGCTTGGGGAGCGGAGATCGGAATCACCAGCGAAGAAGGGAAGGGGACGAGAGTGCTGATCGTGCTTTTGAGGGCCGAAGCATGACGCCCGCAAACCGCGGCGTCCTGACGCCTCGCGCGACTAAAGTGCTGCCGCCGCACATCGCCGAGTGGCAGCTTCCACCCGATTGGTCGTGGGGTCCGGGCGGAATGGTGGGGGATTACCGGCACTACCAGGAAGTGGTCGATGCGCTCGGACGATCCCTCTCACTCGTCACTGCCCCGGACCCAGCCCACGCCGCCTGGCTCTTCGAGGAAGCGAGGCAGCTGGGGCATCGGAGCCATCCGTCGATTCCGACGACCTATCACTATTGGACCGCGTACACGGATATGCGGCGCGGCCCTGGGTACCTCCGCCGGTGGATTACGGGCGAGACCGTCCGTGCCCGTCTGGCGCGGCTTGGACTGGCCGATATTCCTTATGTATTTCAGCTCCTTCGAGGCGCCTGTTCGACGCTGGCCTATCTGCACGAGACAGGGATAGCCCATGGCGGCCTCAACGGTGACGCACTGTGGACCACCCCGACCGGCCGGCTGTGGATGCTCGAATGGCAGTGGGCAGTTCCGCGCGAGGCCATTCCGGTGGGGGTTAGGCCGGGCAGCGGCCCCCTCGAGCTCCGCTCTCTCGAAGCAACACGTCCGATGCGCACGGAGTTTCTGCCGATGCCACCCGAATGGGCGTTGAACGAATGGGTGCCGACACCCGCCAGTGATCAGTGGCAGCTGGCGGCGACCTGCTTCACGGCGCTCACCGGAGAGGCTCCGCCCGAGCGGGGCGTTCCTCCGATCAAGCTGGTGAGACCAGAGACGCCCGAAGCGCTAGCGTCGGCGCTCGACCGTGCGCTTTCTGTCAACCCGGCTGACCGCTTCGCTTCGCTGGCGGTCCTGCTTCGCTCGGTCGAGCACGGGGATCCGGCCCGTACTGTGGTGATGGTGCGTGGCGAGCCCGACAAAACCGTAAACGAATCGGCCGAAGCGAGGATGCGCTGGGCTGTTGGAGACGACTACGAGATTCTCTCCAGGCTTGGAAGCGGTGCGTTTGGTACGGTTTGGCGCGCCCGGGATTTGTCGCTGGAGCGGGAGGTCGCGTTGAAGGCGCTGCACCCGGCGATCGCGCGCGACGCCAAAGCGGTGCGCGCATTCTGGCGCGAGGCAAAGCTCGCGGCGCAGCTCGCGCATCCGGCGATCGTCCCCATTTATGACTGGGATTCCAGCGGTGATCTCTCATGGTATACAATGGAGCTGGCGGAAGAAGGCAGTGTCGCCAGCCTCGTTGAGAGATCGGGCCCGCGCCAGCTCAGCGAGATCGCGACGCAGGTGGAGCAGGTAATGGACGGACTCATCGTCGCTCACGCGAACGGGATCCTGCACCGCGATCTGAAGCCCGAAAACATCCTTATCGACCGATACAATCGGTGGCGGATCACGGATTTCGGCATCGCGAACGTGACGGGTGAGGATGTTGCGGGCACGACGGGCACGCCCGCGTTCGCTGCCCCCGAGCAGCTCCTTGGGGAGCCGCAGGGGCCGGTGGCGGATTATTTCGCTTTGGCCGCCATCGTGTACTTCGTCATGACCGGTGACGCGCCGTTCGGCGATGGTGATGCGAAGGAGATCCTCGCCCGGCAGCTTGGCGAGCGCGCGGACCTGGGATCCTTCCCGACGGTGATCTGCAACTGGTTCAAGACGGCTTTTGCACCGAATCCCGACGATCGATTTGCCGATGGAGCGGAAATGCAGCGCGCGTGGAAAGCGGCGAGCGACAAAGTACTGGCGCGGCAGCGCGGCTCGTGGTGGCGAAGAGTGGTTTCGTAGCGGAGATCGGATAAGCGGCGCTGACGGGTCGCGGACAAGCGTCCCATGCGCAGTGTCGAGCACCGGAATCGGGATAATTCCTGCCCGGTTTCTTGTGTTTCATTCCAAAGTCATGCATCTTCCCGTCGATGCCTATGACTGGCGTGGCACTTGCAAGCCGATTGCCCACGACGAGAACGGGATATCGCAGGTGTAAGTCAACGGAGCGTGACGAATGTTTGGTTGCGCTGTTTTTGGGCGTGTACACTAGCGCCTCCGCAAAGATTTGCTAGGTTTGTGCGGTTGTGAGGCGGTTCGTCTGGAGAGTGCGTGAGCGCTCACTGGGCATGCATCCTGCCTCACGACGCAACGCGCGACCGCGGTACCCGCTGCATTGTATCTCCACCCTTTGAGAGGAAACAATCATGTTGAGAAGAAGTTGGACCGTCTGCGCCATGACGGCCTTACTCCTCGGCGGATCGGCGGCGGCACAGTC